>CAIVGK010000019.1 GCA_903905475.1 uncultured Burkholderiales bacterium
CCTTGATGCCGGTTTCCTTCTCGAAGTTCTTGAGGGTGTCGTCGGCGATGTAGTCGGACCAGTTGTAGATGTTGAGCACCTTCTGGTCGGCCGCCGCGGCGGCGCCGAGGCTGCACAGGCAGGCCAGTGCGAGGGTGAGCTTCTGGAGAGGAGTGACCATGGCGAGCTAATCCTTGTCGAGTCGGTTGGCAAACAGGGGGGATGAAGGGGGTTGCGCAGCGCATGCACGAAATACGCCCGCGCGGCAGCAGCGAAATTCTGTACGAGAAGCGCGCCGAGCGCTGCATGGATATGCGTCGGCGTTCGCCTGCGTGCATCGGCTACGCTCGTGCGTGTCTTTATGGAGAGAGCCATGACCCGTCCCCTGCTCGATGAAACCCGCGTGCATCCGGCCATCCGCGACGCCGTCAACCACTTGCATGCCGAGGTGGTGCACAACGTGCAGGCCGCGTCGTTGTCGAATGCGGTGCTGGTGGTGGGCATGGTGGGCAACCCGTTTTGCAAGCGCGCGCGCAAGGCGCTCGACGCAGCCGGCGTGCACTACCAGTACCTGGAATACGGCAGCTACTTCAGCCGCTGGCGCGAGCGTCTGGCGCTGAAGATGTGGACCGGCTGGCCGACGCTGCCCATGGTGTTCGTCAAGGGCACGCTGATCGGCGGGGCGGATGACCTGGCGCGGCTGATCGCGAGCGGTGAGCTCAACCGGCTGCTCGCCTGAGGGGGACGGTGACATGACGACCTTCGCCGCCCGCTGGCCTGAGCTGGAGTGGCGCTGGTGCCGCCTGGAGGGGCTGAGCGCCGCCGAGTTGCAGCGCATCCACGGCGCGCGCCAGCAGGTGTTCGTGCTCGAGCAGCACTGCGCCTATCTCGATGCCGACGACTTCGACGAATCGAGCTTTCATCTGGCCGCGTGGACGCCGCAGCAGCGGCTGCCGCTGGCCTATGCGCGGGTGGTCGATCCGGGCGTGAAATACCCCGAGCCGTCGATCGGCCGGGTGCTGACCACGGCCGCGGCGCGCGGCACCGGCCTGGGCCGCGAGCTGGTGCGCCGGGCGGTCGCCCACACGGTGGCGACGTACCCAGGGCAGGGCATCCGCATCTCGGCGCAGGCCCACCTCGAGGCGTTCTACCGCGAGGCTTGCTTTGCGGTGGTGGGCGAGGGTTACCTGGAAGACGACATCCCGCACATCGAGATGTGGCGAGCCGGCTGAAGGCTCGCCGGCCGGCCGCTGCGCCGGTGTGGATTCACGGCGCCGTGGCGCGCTCCAGGGCGCTGAGCCAGGCGACGGCGTGGGCTTGCGTCGAGCCGCACATCTCGAGGCTGGGCCGCAGCGACGCACACACGGCCGGGCGCTCGGGCTGACCGAACAGCGCGCACAGGCCGTCATCGCTGAGCTGCACGCAGCGCACGCCGGCCGGCTTGCCCAGACCGTTGACGAACGGCATGCCGGGGATCGGGCTGGAGATGGACGGGGCGGTGCAGCACGCGCCACAACCCCGGCGGCAAGCCACCTCGGCGGACGCGGTGGAAGGGGGCGGCTCCCTACAATCCGGCTCTGCTCTAAAAACAGGCAACACCATGTGGTTTCCCCAAGTCTTCGACGTCATTGTGATCGGCGGCGGTCATGCCGGCACCGAGGCCGCGCTCGCCTCGGCGCGCATGGGCTGCGCCACCTTGCTGCTCACGCACAACATCGAGACGCTGGGGCAGATGAGCTGCAACCCGTCGATCGGCGGCATCGGCAAGGGCCACTTGGTCAAGGAGGTCGATGCGCTCGGCGGCGCGATGGCCGCGGCCACCGACGAGGCGGGCATCCAGTTCCGCATCCTCAATGGGTCGAAGGGCCCGGCGGTGCGCGCCACCCGCGCCCAGGCCGACCGCGTGCTGTATCGCGCGGCGATCCGGCGGCGTCTTGAAAACCAGCCGAACCTGCGTCTGTTTCAGGGCGCCTGCGATGACTTGATCGTCGAAGGTGATGCTGTGACAGGGGTTGTGACGCAAGTGGGCGTTCGCTTCCATGCGAAGTCGGTGGTGCTGACGGCGGGCACGTTTCTCAACGGACGGGTGCATGTGGGGCTGGAAAACCATGCGGCAGGGCGCGCGGGCGACCCGCCGGCGGTCACGCTGTCGGCTCGGCTCAAGGAGCTCAAGCTGCCGCAGGCTCGGCTGAAGACCGGCACGCCGCCGCGCATCGACGGGCGCAGCATCGACTTTTCGCGGCTCACGCCGCAGCACGGCGACGGGGTTCCGGGTGCTGATGGCACGCCGGCGTCGACACCGATGCCGGTGTTCAGCTACCTGGGCGACGCCTCGCAGCATCCAGCGCAGGTGCCGTGCTGGATCACCCACACCAACGAGCGCACGCACGAAATCATCCGCTCGGGGTTCGATCGCAGCCCGATGTTCACCGGCGTGATCGAAGGGGTGGGGCCGCGCTACTGCCCGAGCATCGAAGACAAGGTCAACCGCTTCGCCGACAAGAACTCGCACCAGATCTACCTCGAGCCCGAGGGCCTGACCACGCACGAGTTCTATCCGAACGGCATTTCGACCTCGCTGCCGTTCGACATCCAGCTCGCCGCCGTGCAGTCGATGCAAGGCCTGGAGAACGCGCACATCCTGCGCCCCGGCTATGCGATCGAGTACGACTACTTCGACCCGCGCGCTCTCAAGGCGAGCTTCGAGACCAAGTCCATCCGCGGGCTGTTTTTCGCCGGCCAGATCAACGGCACCACCGGTTATGAGGAGGCGGCGGCGCAGGGCTTGTTTGCCGGCCTGAATGCCGCGCTGCAGGTGCGCGAACGACCGGCCTGGACGCCAGGTCGCAGCGAGGCCTATCTGGGCGTGCTGGTCGACGACCTGATCACCAAGGGCGTGACCGAGCCGTACCGCATGTTCACCAGCCGCGCCGAGTACCGGCTGCAGCTGCGCGAGGACAACGCCGATCAGCGCCTGACGGAGCACGGCCGTGAGCTGGGGTTGGTCGACGATGTGCGCTGGGCGGCGTTCAACCGCAAGCGCGACGCTGTTTCACGTGAAACACAGCGGCTGCGCGAGACCTGGGTGCGCCCGCAAACCTTGACCGTCGACGTGGCCGAGCGCCTGCTGGGCAAGGCGTTGGAGCATGAATACAGCCTGCTCGATTTGCTGCGCCGCCCGGAGGTGACGCACGACGTGCTGACCGAGGTGGCTGCTGCGGCGTGCCCGGAGTCGGCGGTTTCACGTGAAACATTGCGTGGCGAGCTGGGTGTGGCGCTGGCCGATGCGGTGATCGAGCAGATCGAGATCGCCGTCAAGTACGCCGGCTACATCGTCAAGCAAAACGACGAGGTCGAACGTGCGGCCCGCTACGAGCACCTGACGCTGCCGGCCGAGCTGGATTACGCCCAGGTGCCAGCCCTCAGCTACGAGGTGCGCCAGAACCTGAGCCGCCACCGGCCCGAGACGCTGGGCCAGGCCTCGCGCATGTCCGGCGTCACACCCGCAGCGATTTCGCTGCTGCTGGTGCACCTGAAGAAGGGCCGCTTTGCCGGGTTTGCCGATTCGACCGGCAGCACCCGTCACGGCGAGCGTGGCCCGGCAATCCTGGCCGATGTCGCCTGATCCCATGACCGAGCACCCGTTGCGGCTTGCGCTGGAGTCGACGCTCGCCGAACTTGGCCTGCCGCTGGCGCCGGTCGAGTGTCTGCTGTCGTACCTGGATTTGCTGGCGCGCTGGAACGCCATCTACAACCTGACGGCGGTGCGCGATCCGCAAGACATGCTGCGCCAGCATCTGGCAGACTGCCTCGCGGTGGTGGGGCCGATGTCGCGCCAGTGGGCGCAGCCACCCGGTGGTGGGGCCGATGCCACGCCACGAGCGATCCGTGTGCTCGATGTCGGTAGCGGTGGTGGCTTGCCCGGCGTGGTGCTGGCGGCGATGTTCCCGCACTGGCAGGTGGTGTGCGTGGACACCGTGGGCAAGAAGGCCGCGTTCATCCGGCAGGCCGCTGCGGAGCTGGGGCTGCGCAACCTGAGCGGCGAGCACGTCCGGGTCGAAGCGTTGCGCTGCGCGCCGTTCGATGTGATCACCTCGCGGGCATTCGCCTCGTTGGTCGATTTCACCCGGCTCACCCGCTCGCTGCTGGCGCCGCAAGGCGTGTGGATGGCCATGAAGGGCAGGGCGCCGACCGACGAACGGGCCGCCTTGCCGGGCGACATCGAGGTGTTTCACGTGGAACCGCTCACCGTTCCCGGCTTGCAGGCAGAGCGTTGCCTGGTCTGGATGCGGCTGCGGCCAGCGCCCACCAACCCTGCCCCCGCAGCCTGACGGGGCGCGATCGCGGCCAACACCACTGATTCAAAGGCCCGCGCCGCTCGCATGGGCCTTTCGGGCGGCAGACCCGGTTTCTATAATCTGCCATTGCCTCCCGGCCGGCCCGGCACTCACCGAGTGTTGCGCAGGGCGGCCTTTCACCCCTAGCCCGACATCCCCGCCATGGCCCGAGTTTTCTGCATCGCCAATCAAAAGGGCGGGGTGGGCAAGACCACCACGACCGTGAATCTGGCCGCCGGTCTGGCCCGCGTGGGGCAGCGCGTGCTGGTGGTTGACCTCGATCCGCAGGGCAACGCCACCATGGGCTCGGGCATCGACAAGCGCACGCTCGAGCTGAGCGTGTACGACGTGCTGCTCGAAAACGCCACCATCGCCGAAGCCCGCCAGCGCAACGACCAGGTCGGCTACGACGTGGTCGGCGCCAACCGTGAACTGGCCGGTGCCGAGGTGGAACTGGTCGACCTGGAGCGGCGCGACCGGCGGCTCAAGGGTGCGCTGGTCGCGGCCAATGACCAGTACGACTTCGTGCTGGTCGATTGCCCGCCGTCACTCAGCATGCTCACGCTGAATGGCCTGTGCAGCGCACACGGCGTGATCGTGCCCATGCAGTGCGAGTACTTCGCGCTCGAGGGGTTGTCGGACCTGGTCAACACCATCAAGCAGGTGCACGCCAACCTCAACCCCGATCTGAAGATCATCGGCTTGCTGCGGGTGATGTTCGATCCGCGCATCACCTTGCAGCAGCAGGTGAGCGAGCAGCTCAAGACGCACTTCGGCAACAAGGTGTTCGACACCGTGATCCCGCGCAACGTGCGGCTGGCCGAAGCGCCGAGCTACGGTCTGCCTGGCGTGATCTTCGACCCGTCGTCCAAGGGCGCCCAGGCTTTCGTGGCCTTCGCCCAGGAAATGGTCGGGCGCATCGACCTGATGTGAGTGCTTGCTATCAGCCAACGAGCTGCTGTTGCATGCTCACAGGCCCAGCGCCTCGTCGACACCCAGGTGCACGTTCATGGCCTGCACGGCCGCGCCGCTGGCGCCTTTGCCGAGGTTGTCGAGCCGTGCCATCAGCAGCACCTGAGCCTCGCTCGCGAACACGAACAGGTCGACCCGGTTGGTGCCGTTGCACGCCTGCACATCGAAGAACCCGTCGGCCAGCGTGGCCGCGTCGCACAGCGGCATCACCCGGATGAAGCGCTCGCCGGCGTAGCGCTGCGTCAGCGCGGCGTGCAACTCGGCCGCGCCCACCGACGCGCCCAGTTGCGAGCGGTGCAGCGGCACGCTGACCGTCAGGCCCTGGTAGAACGGGCCCACGATGGGCAGGAACACCGGCGGCGCCGTGAGGCCCGTGTGGGCCTTCATTTCGGGCAGGTGCTTGTGCGCCAGTGCCAGCGCATAGGGGCGGGGTGCGGCCAGCGGCGAGTACCCCGGGCCGGTGCTGCCGCCCGGGGCGATCGTCGAGCCTGCGGCTTCGTACTCGGCAATCATGCTTTTGCCGCCGCCCGAGTAGCCGGTGATCGAGGTGGCCGTCACCGGCGTGTCGGCCGGCAGCACGCCCGCATCGACCAGCGGGCGCAGCAGCAAGATGAACGCGCTGGCGTGGCAGCCCGGGTTGGCGATGCGCTTGCTGGCGCGGATCGCCGCGCGTTGCTGCGGCGCCAGCTCGGGCAGGCCGAAGGCCCAGCCCGGCGCCGTGCGGTGCGCGGTGCTCGCATCGATGAGGCAGGTGCGGGGGTTGCTGATCAGCGCGGCCGCCTCGCGCGAGGCGGCATCGGGCAGGCACAGGAACGCCACGTCGGCGGCATTGAGCAAGCGGGCCCGCTCGGCGGTGTCCTTGCGCAGCTCGGGATCGATGCGCAGCACCTCGATGTCATCGCGCTGGGCGAGATACTCGTGAATGCGCAGCCCCGTGGTGCCTTCCTGGCCGTCGACGAATATGCGGTGCTTCATGGTGCTTCCCCCCAAGGTGGACCGCGAGGATAAGCGAGCCACATGACCCCCGACAGCCCGACCGCCTCAGCAACGCCAGCCGCCCACCGCGTGGCGGTGCCACCCGCGCGCGTGCTGCTGCTGCCCGGTTGGCAGGATTCCGGACCGACGCACTGGCAAAGCCGCTGGGAGGCCTTGCACGGGTTTCGCCGCGTGCAGCAAGACGACTGGCTGTGGCCGCGCCGTGGCGACTGGCTGGCCCGGCTCGACGAGGTGCTGCTCGAAGACGCAACCCCGGTCGTGCTGGTCGCGCACAGCCTGGGCTGTCTGACGGTGGCGGCCTGGGCGGCCCATTCGCGGCACACGGCGCGGGTGCGCGCCGCGTTGCTGGTCGCACCGCCTGACATCGAGCGCGACAGCGCGCCGCCGCAGGTGCAGCGCTGGTCGCCGATCGTGCGCCAGCGGCTGCCCTTCGCGAGCCTGGTGGTGGCCAGCAGCGACGACCCGAACTGTGATGTCACCCGTGCGGCCGGCATGGCCGCCGACTGGGGCAGCCAGTGGCTGCTGCTGGGCGCGCACGGCCACCTCAACGGCGAATCCGGTCTGGGCGACTGGGATGACGGCCTGGCGCTGCTGCGGGCGATCAACTAGCCGCCCGGCGGCCTGATGCCAGACAATCCGCCGATGGTCACCAAGAAACCCAAAGGCCTCGGCCTCGGCCTCGAAGCGCTGCTCGGCCCCCGCGTCAAGGATTCCTTTGACGGCTCGCTGTCCGATGCCGACCGAGCGCCCAGCGTGCTGCGGCTCGACCAGCTGCGCCCCGGCAAGTACCAGCCACGCACGCGCATGGACGAAGGCTCGCTCTACGAGTTGGCCGAGAGCATCAAGGCGCAAGGCATCATGCAGCCGATCCTGGTGCGCCGGGTTGGTGCGGCCGAAGCCGCGGCCGGCAGCCTGCCGCAGTACGAAATCATCGCCGGCGAGCGCCGCGCCCGCGCCGCCAAACTGGCTGGCCTCGACGAGGTGCCGGTGCTCGTCAAGGACGTGCCCGACGAGGCCGCCGCAGCGATGTCGCTGATCGAGAACATCCAGCGCGAAGACCTCAACCCGCTCGAAGAGGCGCAAGGCCTCAAGCGCCTGACCGACGAGTTCGGCCTGACGCACGAGCAAGCCGCGCAGGCCGTGGGCCGCTCGCGCAGCACCGCGAGCAACCTGCTGCGCTTGCTCAACCTCGCCCTGCCGGTGCAGCAAATGCTGATGGCCGGCGACATCGACATGGGCCACGCGCGCGCGCTGCTGCCGCTCGATGGCGCGCAGCAGATCTTGCTGGCCACCGAAGTGATCGCCAGGAAGCTCAGCGTGCGCGAGGCTGAAAAGCTCGTGGCGCGTTCGAACGACAGCGCCCGCCAGAAGCCGGCTGCGCGGGTGGCGGCGGCCAAGTCGCGCGACCTGCTGCGCATCGAGCAGGAGTTGTCCGATGCGCTGACCGCGCGCGTCGAGGTGCGGGTGAAAAAGCGCACCGCGCGCGGCGAACAAGGCGAAGTCGCCATCAGCTTCGGCTCGCTCGAGGAGTTGAACGGCTTGCTCGACAAGCTCGGCTTGCCGCCGCGCTGACCCGGCGGCGCTCATGGTCGCAGAACCTGCCGGCCGGTAGCCAATAAAAGCCAGACGTTGAATGCTCTTGAGGGGATGATGTTGAGTGATGTGCGCGTCTTGGTGATTTCCGGAAGCTCCCGCGAGGGCTCGTTCAACCGGCAACTGGCCGCGGTGGCCGCCGGCCTGGCCGCCCAAGCCGGCGCCACGGTGACGACGGTCGACCTGCGCTCGCTCGAGCTGCCGATCTACGACGAAGACCTGCAATCGAAAGGCCTGCCCGAGGGCGCCCGCCGGCTGGTGCGGCTGTTCGCCGAGCACGACGCGCTGCTGCTGGCCACACCCGAATACAACGGCTTTCCGACGCCGCTGCTGATCAACGCGCTGGATTGGGCTTCGGTGATGCCGGCCGCCGATGGCCAGCCTTCGGGCTCCGCCGCGTTCGGCGGCACGGTGGCGGGCCTGTTGAGCGCGTCGCCCGGCGCTTTCGGCGGCCTGCGCAGCCTGCTGGCCACCCGGCAGTTCTTGCAGATGAACCTGGGCATGCTGGTGGTGCCCGAGCAGTTCGGGCTGGTGCGTGCCGATCAGGCGTTCGATGCCGCCTCGGCCCTGGTCGACGCGGCCGCACTGGCCGGCGTGGCCCGGGTGGTTGACGCCGTGCTGCGCACCGCACGCGCGCTGAAGGCCGTCGCGCGCTGAGCCACCGGCGCGATCACGGCGGATCGACGAGGGGCGCCCTCGCGCGGCGCGCGTCTTGCTCACAGGCTGCGGCACCACCTGCCGAAAGCCCACCCGATGAAAACCCCCTGGTTGCCCGCACCGTTTCCCGTTCCCCAGGGCTTCGCGACCGATCGCCTGAGCCTGCGCCCGCTGACCATTCACGACGTGGCCCAGGACCACGACGCGGTGATGAGCAGCCGCGAGCAGTTGTGGGGCCTGTTCGGCCCGGGCAGCGACTGGCCGCTCGACACCTTGACCCTCGAGCAGGACCTGATCGACCTGGCCTGGCACCACAAGGAGTTCCAGCTGCGCACCTCGTTCACCTACACCGTGCTGTCGCCCGATGGCGCGCAGGTGCTCGGTTGCGTGTACGTGATGCCACCCACGCGCGATGACCGCGACGCCGACGTCTACCACTGGGTGCGCACCAGCGAGCGGGCCGGCGGGCTCGATGAGCACCTGGCGCAGCGGCTGGCGCCATGGTTCGCCGAGGCCTGGCCGTTCGAACGCGTGGCCTACCCGGGGCGGGCCGATCCGCACGGGACGTGAGCCGTGTCGGCTGCGGCACTGAGCGCCCCGCGGCGGCGGCTGTCCCAGCGCATGGCACGCGACCCCCGGGGCCTTCGATAATCAGGGCATCGTCGGCTGATCGGGCCGGCGCCGCCCGGCCGCCGCGCCTTTGCCACCCTGCCCTCATGCCCGCCTCATCAGACCGCTCCCCCTCGCGCTCGCCGTCGCCCAATGCCAGCTGGCAGCAGCGCAGCCTGGCCAGCGTGTGGCACCCGTGCACGCAGATGCAACGCCTGGCCGAGCTGCCGCCGATCGCGGTGGCGCGCGCCCACGGGCCGTGGCTCGAGGACTTCGAGGGCACGCGCTACTTCGACGCCACCAGCTCGTGGTGGGTCAACCTGTTCGGCCACGCCGATGCGCGCATCAACGCGGCACTCAAGCAGCAGCTCGACACGCTCGAGCACGTGATGCTCGCCGGCTGCACCCATGCGCCGGCGGTCGAGCTGGCCGAGCGGCTGTCGGCGCGCACCGGCCACGCGCTGGGCCACACGTTTTTTGCCAGCGACGGTGCCTCGGCGGTCGAGATCGCGCTGAAGATGAGCTTTCACAGCTGGCGCAACCGCGGCCTGGGCGACAAGCGCGAGTTCGCCTGCCTGCGCCACGGCTATCACGGCGAAACCATCGGCGCGCTGGCGGTCACCGACGTGGCGGTGTTCCGCGATGCCTACGACCCGCTGCTCATGCGCTCGCACGTGGTGATGGCGCCCGATGCGCGGCAAGCCGAGCCGGGCGAGTCGGCGGCCGATGTGGCCATGCGCGCTGCGGCCGATCTGGAGCGGCTGCTGGCCTCGCGCCACGAGCAGCTGGCCGCGGTGATCCTCGAGCCGCTGGTGCAGTGCGCCGCCGGCATGGCGATGCACGACCCGGTCTACCTGCGCGAGGTGCGCGCGCTGTGCGATCGCTACCAGGTCCACCTCATCGCCGACGAGATCGCCGTGGGGTGCGGTCGCACCGGCAGCTTCTTTGCGTTCGAGCAGGCGTCGGTCGACGGCACGCCGGCGATCTGGCCCGACTTGCTGTGCCTGTCCAAGGGCATCAGCGGCGGCTACCTGCCGCTGTCGCTGGTGCTCGCGAGCGACGCCATCTACGAAGCCTTCCTCGACGACGACACCGCGCGCGGCTTC
>CAIVGK010000020.1 GCA_903905475.1 uncultured Burkholderiales bacterium
GCCCAGCGCCAGTTTTTCTTGCGCCGCACGGGTCGCGACCGATGGACTGATGGGAGAGCTGTCGGTCATGGGAGCGATCGAAAACTGCGATTGTAGAATCGCGGCCAGTCCCAAACCTGCCTGGCACCTGTCATGAAGTTCGCGTCCGCTTTGCTGTCCTGTTGGTTTCTCGCCTCGTTCGCTGTCAGCGCGTCAGCCAACGAATCCCTCGCCGTTGAAAAACCCGATCTGGCCAAGGGTCAGGCGAGCGCTGCGATGTGCGCTGGCTGCCACAGCCAGGACGGCTCGCGCGGCAGCCCGGCCCAGCCCATCTTGCAAGGCCAGCACCCTGAGTACCTCGTCAAGCAGTTGACCGAGTACAAGAGTGGCAAGCGCGCCAACGCGATCATGAGCGGCATGGCTGCTGGCCTGAGCGAAGGCGACATGAAGAACATCGCCGCGTACTACAGCTCACTGAAGGTCAAGCCCGGCTTTGCCAAGAACTCCGACACGGTGGCGCTGGGCGAGAAGATCTACCGCGGCGGCATTGCCGATCGCAGCATTCCAGCGTGCGCGGGTTGCCACAGCCCGAACGGCGCTGGCATTCCTGCGCAATATCCGCGCCTCGCGGGTCAGCACGCCGATTACACGCTGGCGCAGTTGACCGCGTTCCGTGGTGGTGTTCGCAAGAACAGCTTGCCGATGACCGGTGTGGCAGCCAAGATGAACGACCTTGAGATCAAGGCTGTGGCAGATTACATCGCCGGTCTGCACTGATCCCCAGCGCCTCCCAGAAAAGCCGGTCTGCAGACCGGCTTTTTTGTGCCCGTCACTTCGGCCGCGACGGGGCTTACAGTGGGCTCGAGCCCTCGATTGCCACCACCATGCCCTACATCCGCCGCAACGCCGCAGCGCAGATCGAAAGTCTGCACCGTCACCCCGAAGACAGCGCGCAAGAGTTCCTCGCGGACAGCCACCCCGACGTCCTGGCCTTCGTGGGAAGCAGCGCGCCCAGCGACGGCGGCTTTTCGAGTCTCGACGCCGACTTCGTGCGGGTGATCGAGGACGTGATCGACACCTTGCTCGTCAAGAACGTCATCAACATCACCGATCTGCCTGCCGAGGCGCAGGCCAAGCTGTTCGCTCGCAAGAGCTTTCGCGATCGCGCATCGCGCAACTCGTTGAACCTGTTCGCGCCGTCCGGCTCAGACGATGTGATCTGATTGCCGAGAAGCACCGCCATGAACTTCCACAAAGACCACGGCTTCAACCACCGCGTCAGCAGCGACATCACGCCGCGTCAGGTGTACGAGCAACGCAGAACGCTGATCAAGGCGATGGCCGCGGGCGCCGGCGGGTTGTCGCTCGCGGCGTGGGCAGGGCGCGAAGCGCTGGCCCAGACCGCGCGCGCCGGCAAGCTCGACGCGCTGACTGGCGCACCGAGCGCGGTGCCCGGCGGCCTGACGATGGACAAGCTCACGTCTTACGGCGACGTCACTTCGTACAACAACTTCTACGAGTTCGGCACCGACAAGTCCGACCCGGCGGCCAACGCCAGCACGCTCAAGACGCGCCCGTGGACGGTGAGCGTCGAAGGCGCGGTCAGGAAGCCGCGTGTCTACGGCATCGACGAGTTGCTCAAGCTCAGCGCGATGGAAGAGCGCATCTACCGACTGCGCTGTGTCGAAGGCTGGTCCATGGTGGTCCCGTGGGTGGGCTATTCACTGGCGGAATTGATCAAGCGCGTCGAGCCCGCCGGCAACGCCAAGTACGTCGAGTTCGTGTCGCAAGCCGACCCGAAAACCATGCCCGGCCTGAGCACACGCGTGCTGCAGTGGCCCTACGTCGAAGGCCTGCGGCTCGATGAGGCCATGAACCCGCTCACATTGCTCAGCTTCGGTCTGTACGGCGAGGTACTGCCCCACCAGAACGGCGCGCCGGTGCGCCTGGTGGTGCCGTGGAAATACGGCTTCAAGAGCGCCAAATCGATCGTCGCCATCCGCTTCGTCGAAGCCGAGCCGCGCACCAGCTGGAACAAGGCCGCCAGCAACGAATACGGCTTTTATTCCAACGTCAACCCGAACGTCGACCACCCGCGCTGGAGCCAGGCCACCGAGCGGCGCATCGGCGAAGACGGGCTGTTCAAGAAGAAACGTCCCACGGCCCTGTTCAACGGCTACGGGTCGCAAGTCGGCCAGCTCTACGCCGGCATGGACCTGAAGAAGTTCTTCTGAGCCGAGCGGCCATGCTGGGGCACCGCGCGGCCAAGCCGCTGCTGTTCGCGACGTGCCTGTGGCCATTCATGTGGCTGTTTTACGGCGCCTGGGTCGATGCCTTGGGCGCCAACCCGGCCGAAGCGCTGATCCGCGCCACCGGCGACTGGACGCTGCGGTTCCTGTGCGTCACGCTGGCCATCACACCCGCGCGGCAAATACTCGATGCGCCCGGCGTCGTGCGGTTTCGCCGCATGCTGGGGCTGTTCACGTTCTTCTACGGCACGCTGCACTTTCTGAGCTACGGCTGGCTCGACCAAAGCTTCGATGTCGAGGCCATCGCCAAAGACATCGCCAAGCGCCCATTCATCCTGGTGGGAACCACGACCTTGCTGCTGATGCTGCCGCTGGCCGCCACCTCGTTCAACCGCGCCATCAAGGCGCTGGGCACCGCGCGCTGGCAGCGACTGCACCGCGCCGTCTACGCTGCAGCGCTGCTGGCGCTGCTGCATTTCTTCTGGATGCGCGCCGCCAAGAACAATTTCGCCGAGGTGGCGGTGTACGCCGCCGTCATCGCGGTGTTGCTGGGATGGCGTTTGCAGCGGTGGGCAGCGAGTCGCAAAGCGCAGCCGCGTCATTAGACGACCGCGCAGGTACGGCGAGGGGGGTGGTAGGCCGTGCTGGGCTCGAACCAGCGACCAAAGGATTATGCGTACCACCTCGGCTTTCGCCGCCCGTTTCCGGTTCGTGGTCTGGACTCTGTCTTGCCTTTCGGCCTTCCCGTCGAGTCTCTACACGTTCTCCCTGAAGGAGCTTCGCTCGGCGTTGGCATCGCAGACCGAGACCTGCCTTAGCGTTCACCGAATTTGAGAAGTTCTACCTCGGGGCACCTCGCGATACCCCGGGCAACCCGTTTGAAACCACCCCTGTGCCGTGAGGCATTTAGGATGTTTCTTCAAGTCCTCTGCTCTAACCAACTGAGCTAACGGCCCCCGGGGCGAATTTTCGCACGCACGCGGTGCGCGGCGGTGCGGGCTACTTGTTGCTCAGCGCGTTGCTGACCAGCCGCGAGGTGATGTCGACGATCTGGATCATGCGGTCGTAGGCCATGCGCGTGGGGCCGATGACGCCCAGGGTGCCCACGATGATGCCGTCGACCACATAGGGCGCCGACACCACCGAGAGTTCTTCGTACGGCACCACGCGGCTTTCGCCGCCGATGTAGATGCGCACGCCTTCAGCGCGGCTGCTCACGTCGAGCAAGCGCATGAGTTGGGTCTTTTGCTCGAACAGATCAAACAGCTTGCGCAGCGAGCCCATGTCACTGGAAAAATCCTGCACGGTAAGCAAGTTGCGCTCGCCGGAAATCACCAATTGCTCCTGGCTGTCGGCCATGGCCTCGGTGCCGGCTTGCACGGCGGCTTGCATCAAGATGGTGATTTCGCCGCGCAAGACATCGACTTCGGTCTTGAGTCGTTCACGGATGGCTTCGAGCGTGAGGCCGGCGTAGTGGGCGGTGAGGTAGTTGCTGGCTTCGAGCAGCTGGGTGGGGGTGTAGTCCTGGGCCGTGAAGATGACGCGGTTTTGCACGTCGCCATCGGGCGCCACCAGGATGACGAGCACGCGGCGCTCGCTCAGGCGCATGAACTCGATGTGGTGGAACACGCTGGCCTTGCGCGGCGCGGTGACCACGCCCACGAAGCTCGACAGGCTCGACAGCAAATGCGCCGCATTGGCGATCACGCGCTGCGGCTGGTCGGCCGGCAGCTGCGTGGCGTCGAGGCCGGCCGCGTCGCCCAGGCTCAGCGGCTGCGCGGTCATCATGGTGTCGACGAACATGCGGTAGCCGCGCGCCGTGGGGATGCGCCCGGCGCTGGTGTGCGGGCTGACGATCAGGCCGAGGTCTTCCAGATCGGCCATCACGTTGCGGATGGTGGCCGGCGACAGCTCGAGTCCGCAAGCCTTCGACAGCGTGCGCGAGCCCACCGGCTGGCCGTCGGCGATGTAGCGTTCGACCAGGGTCTTGAGCAGGGATCTGGCGCGTTCGTCCATGGTTTTTCGATTGTAGGTTGGGGGGTTTTCGCTGCGCGTTGGCAAGAAGTGCTGTGGTGTAATTTCCCCATGAAAAGTCGGTTCCGTCATGCAGCGTTGGTGGGCAAGTACAACGTGCTGGGCAGCCGAAAAGTGCTCGATGAGGTGGCGCGTTTTCTCATCGCGCAGGGGCTCGAAGTCTCGATGGAGCGGCAAACCGCGCTCAACACCGGTCTGACCGGTTACGGCGCCCTGACGCCGGCCGAGTTGGGCAAATGCTGCGACATCGCGGTGGTGGTCGGCGGCGACGGCACCATGCTGGGCATGGCGCGTCAGATGGCGCGCTTTGGCATCCCACTGGTGGGCATCAACCAGGGGCGCCTGGGCTTCATCACCGACATCCCCATCGGCGAATTCGCCGCCGCGCTGGCACCCATGATCGCAGGCAGCTACGAAGAAGAACACCGCACCATGCTCGAAGGCAGCGTGTGGCGCGATGGCGAGTCGATCTTCGAGGCGTTCGCGCTCAACGACGTGGTGGTCAGCCGCGGCGCCACCTCGAGCATGGTCGAGCTCAAGATCGACATCGGCAGCGAAAGCGTGACCAACCTGCGCGCCGATGGCTTGATCATCGCGTCGCCCACCGGCTCGACCGCCTACGCGCTGTCGGCGGGTGGACCGATCCTGCACCACAGCATCGCGGGCTTCGTGCTGGTGCCCATTGCGCCGCACGACCTGTCGAACCGGCCGATCGTGCTGCCCGACTCGGGCGAGATCAGCATCGAGATCGTGGCCGGGCGCGACGCCAGCGTGAACTTCGACATGCAGGGGCTGGCCAGCTTGCTGCACGGCGACCGCATCACGGTGCGCCGCGCGCCCTACCAGGCGACGTTCCTGCACCCACCGGGCTGGAGCTACTACGCCACCTTGCGCCGCAAGCTGCACTGGAACTCGGGAACCCCCTGATGCTGCGACGCCTGGTCCTGCGTGACTTCGTCATCGTCACCACGCTCGAAGTCGATCTCGCCGCCGGCTTTTCGGTGCTGACGGGCGAAACGGGTGCGGGCAAATCCATTCTGGTCGACGCGCTGCAGCTGGCGCTGGGCGGTCGCGGCGACGTGGGCGTGGTGCGCGAAGGCTGCGCACGCTGCGACATCAGCGCCGAGTTCGACACGCCCGCTTCACTGCACGGCTGGCTCGATGCCGCCGGCTTTGAGGCGGGTGACAGCTTGCTGCTGCGCCGCACGATCGACACCCAAGGCAAGAGCCGAGCGTGGGTCAACGGCAGTGCGGCCACCATCGCGCAGT
The DNA here is from genome assembly GCA_903905475.1 of uncultured Burkholderiales bacterium. GTDB lineage: Bacteria > Pseudomonadota > Gammaproteobacteria > Burkholderiales > Burkholderiaceae_C > PBB1. The sequence goes on from CAIVGK010000020.1 coordinate 5,532, forward strand.
TGCGCGAAGCGGCGGATCACCTGGTCGACATCCACGGCCAGCACGCCTGGCAAAGCCTCACGCGCGGGCCTTCGGTGCGCGCGCTGCTCGACGATTACGCCGGGCTCGACACCCGGGCGCTGGCCACCGCTTGGGTTGAACTGCGAGCCGCCACCGAGGCGCTGGAGCGCGTTCAGACTCAGCAAGCCGATCTGGAGCGCGAGCGCGAGCGGCTGGCCTGGCAGATTTCCGAAGTCGACAAGCTCGCACCGGCTGCCGGCGAGTGGGATGAGCTCAACGCCGAGCACACCAAGCTCGCCAACGTGCAAACGCTGCTCGAGTCGGCCCGCGATGCGCTGGACGCCATCAGCGACAGGGACGACAGCGCCGACACACTGACCGGCCGCGCCATCGGCCGGCTGCAAGAAGCCGCGGCCATCGACCCCGAGCTCGCCGCCGTGGTCGAGGTGCTGCAAGGCGCGCAGGCTCAGTTGCATGACGCGGCTCACACGCTGTCGGGCTTTCTGGGGGGCACCGACGTCGACCCGGCACGACTGGGCGAACTCGACGAGCGGCTGTCGGCCTGGATGAGTCTGGCGCGCCGCTACCGCCGCCCGCCGTCGGAGCTCGCCGACTTGCTCTCGCAGTGGAAGAACGAGTTGCACGAACTGGAAGCCGCTTGCGATCTGGATGGGCAGCGCCAGCGGCTGAACCGGGCCCGTGCGGCCTACGACGCCGAGGCCTCGCGCGTGTCTGCGCTGCGCCAAGCCGCGGCGCCCCAACTGGCCAGTGCCATCACGCAGGCGATGCAGCAGCTCGGCATGACCGGCGGACGCTTCGAGGTGGCTTTGCTGGCGCAGGAATCGGCGCAATCGTTCGGCCAGGAATCGGCTGAATTCCTGGTGGCCGGCCATGCCGGGTCGACGCCGCGCGCGCTGGCCAAGGTGGCCTCGGGCGGTGAGCTGTCGCGCATCGCGCTGGCCATTGCGGTGACCACCAGCCAGTTGCGCCGCGGCGATGCGGGCGCGGCCACGCTGATCTTCGACGAGATCGACGCCGGCGTGGGCGGCGCGGTGGCCGAGACCGTGGGCCGCCTGATGAAGCAGCTCGGCGCCGAGCGACAGGTGCTGGCCGTGACGCACCTGCCGCAGGTGGCGGCCTGCGCCGATCACCACCACGTGGTGTCCAAGTCCACCGTCCACGGCGAAGCGCGCAGCGATGTGCAGCCGGTGAGCGGCGAGGCCCGCGTGGCCGAGATCGCGCGCATGCTGGCCGGCGAACGCTTGTCGGGCACCAGCCTCGCGCACGCCCAGGAAATGCTGTCGGTGGGCGCTGATGCCTCCACCGCCAGCCCGCGGCGATGAGCGCCGGCGACGCCCTGCCCTCGCCGACGCCCGGCGCCGCCGGCCACGCGGGCGTCTTGCGCGAAGTGGTATTGGTCACCGGCATCTCGGGTTCGGGCAAGTCGGTGGCGCTCAATGCGCTGGAAGACGCCGGTTTTTTCTGCATAGACAACCTGCCGCCCGAGCTGCTGCGCGATTTCCTGCGCCTCGAGGATCACGGCCGCGACCGCCGCGTCGCGGTGGCCGTGGACGTGCGCAGCGCAGGCTCGCTGCCGCACCTGCTGCCGCTGCTCGAGCAGCTGCGCGCCGAGGGCGTGTCGGTGCGTTCGGTGTTTCTCGACGCAAGCACCGACGCGCTGGTGCAGCGCTTTTCAGAAACCCGCCGTCCGCATCCGCTGTCGCAATCGGCGTCGTCCGGCGCCACACCCGTGACGGGGCTCGGCGACTCAGAAGGCCGCCGCGCGCTGATCGACGCGATCGAGCTCGAGCGCGAGCTGCTGTCGGGGCTGCGTGAGGTGTCGACGGTGATCGACTCGAGCCAGCTGCGGCCCACGCAGCTGCGCATCTGGATGCGCGACCTGATGCGCGCCGGCGCCAACCAGCTCACGCTGGTGTTCGAGTCATTTGCCTTCAAGCACGGCGTGCCGCGCGATGCCGATTACGTGTTCGATGTGCGCGTGCTGCCCAACCCGCACTACATCCGCGAGTTGCGCCCGCAAAACGGCCGTGATGCCGGGGTGGCGGCCTATCTCGAGGCGCAGCCCGAGGTGGGCGAGATGCTCGATCAGATCGACGCCTTTCTGGCGCGCTGGCTGCCCGCGTTCGAACACGATCAGCGCAGCTACCTCACGGTGGCCATCGGCTGCACCGGCGGGCAGCACCGCTCGGTGTACATGGCCGAAGTGCTGGCGCGGCGCTTTGCCGGCCGCTCGGTGACGTTGATCCGCCACCGCGAGCTCGACGCGCGCGACTGAGCGGCCCGCTCAGGCCCGCTCAGGCTCGCAGCAGCTTGCGCAGCGGCGCAGGCAAACCGGCGGCCAGCGCCTCATCCAGGCTGAACCAGCGCCCTTCAGAAAACGGCGCAGTGCAGGCTGCAGCCTGTGCGTCGTCGGCCGCAGCCGGCAGCGTCCAGCGCACCGGGTGCAGCGTCCAGTCCAGGTGCGTCAAGGTGTGCGTGAAGCTCGGCAGTGTCTCGAAGTGGCCAGGCCACGCCAGCGCCGCGCGGTACAGGTCTTCA
>CAIVGK010000021.1 GCA_903905475.1 uncultured Burkholderiales bacterium
AGCAAATCGCCCAGACGCGAGCGCATGACCGACTGCAAGCTGCTTCCCGACTGCCTCAGCGTCGCCTGGGTGTTGAGGGCATCCGGGCCGAACGTCAGGAGCATGTCCCCGGACGTTGCATCCTCGCCACCCGTCGGCACACCCTTCCAGCGCACCCAGTGGGTGGACTCGTTGTTGACGTAGCCGTCCCAGTCCCCCGCGTTCGCGCCGGTGATCTGCTGGTTTTCGATGGCGGTGATGCGCTCAGGCTCCGACTCCACCCCGCTCAGCACGCCGACGAGCCTTCGCTCGGCGCCGGTGAACTGGGGGTCGGTGAAGTCGCTGTACTCCTGGCTCAGGCCAAACGCCATGTTGCCGGTGCTTCCTGGGCTCACGGCCAGCTGACCGTAACTCGTCGCCGAGTTGACGATGACCTGGTACTCCTGCGGCAAGACGCCGGCGTAGGTCAGCGCAGTCCCTGCGTTCGAGCCTGCGCCCTGGGCGTTGATCAGGCGGGTGACCGTGCCAGCGTTGACGATGCCCTCACTGGCGTACCAATTGGGTGTGATCCCATCGGCGGTGGGGTAGCCGCCCCGAATCTCACCTCGGTTGAGGATAGAAACCGACCCATCCTCTCCGACCTGGATACCGGCACCGCCGGTGCCCAACGGCGGCTCTACATCCTGAATGACAAAAGTTGGCACGCTCAACGAGACCCCGTTGCCGCCAAGGATGAGTCCGAGGTTGTCGATCTCAACCGTGCCGCCCACGATGGACACACCGGCACCGCCCGCGACTCCCAAGCCGCCGACGATGACGCCGCGTTTGGCGTTTTCAAGCACGGCCGTGCCACCCGACACCAGAACACCCGCACCGCCATCACCAAAGACAGGCACGCCGCCGGTGTTGCTGGTGAGGATTGAGAAATAGGAGAGGTCATACGAGGCGCCGAGTCCGCCCTCGATCGAGCCCTCGTTGCGCACCTCCAACGCACCGCTCTGGAGCTCAATACCCGCGCCACCCGCGCCGCCGAGGCCGGTCGCCCCGAAATCACCCGAAAGACCAGCACCACCGCTGGTACCACCGATGCCGCCAGAACCACCTATACCGCCAGAACCACCTATACCGCCAGAAGCACCGCCGTAGCTGCCGGAGCCGCCGGAGACGCCGATGGCGCCGAAGCCGCCGCCGCCTTGGCCACCGATGCCGCCGTCACCGCCGGCGCCTGCAGCGCCGGTGGAACCCTGGCCGGGGGCGCCGGGAATACCGGCAGTGGCACCGGTACCGGATCCGGCGCTGCCACCGTCACCGCCGGAGCCGCCGGTCGCATCGCCACCCGCACCGCCCACGCCGCCCAAGCCGCCCGCGCCGCCGGCACCGTCGGCCCCGCCCGTGCCGCCCGCACCGCCACTACCGCCGTAGCCCCCGTAAGCCGCCAAGCCGCCTTGTCCGCCGATGATGTGGGCACCGATCTGGTTGACCACCACCACCTGCGTGCCGGCCGAGTTGATCAGGATGCCCGCACCACCGGCACCACCGGCACCACCCGTACCGCCAGCGCCGCCAGCACCGCCAGAACCGCCAGCACCGCCAGCGCCACCCATGCCGCCGTTGCCGCCGAGACCGCCCGCACCACCCGTCCCGCCGGCCCCGTCACCGCCGGCGCCGCCGTCGCCGCCTTCGTTGAACAACCCAGTGCCCCCACTGGCCCCATTACCCCCGTCGCCACCGGTCGCATCGCCACCCGCACCGCCGCTGCCACCCAGACCACCGTCGCCACCCAGGCCACCCGCGCCACCCACACCACCCGCGCCGCCCACACCACCCGTGCCGCCGAAGCCGCCCGTGCCGCCCAGGCCACCCTCGATCCACGAGTCGGTGTAGTTGTAGATGCGCACCGTGCTCACCGTGTTTTCGACCGTGAAACCGGCACCGCCGGTGCCGCCCGCCGAACCGGCAGCACCCGCGCCGCCCACATTGCCCACACCGCCCACGCCGCCGGCGCCGCCCACCTGGCCCGTGCCGCCCAGCCCGCCGGCCCCACCCGCGTAGCCCTGGCCATAGACCCCGCTGCCACCGTTCTGCCCAGTATTGCCCGTCCCGTCGATGCCAGCGTCTCCGGTTCCGGCACCGCCGATGCCGCCGATGCCGCCCACGCCGCCTGCGGCGCCGATGGCGCCCGCGCCCCCGGTGCCGCCCGCGCCGCCGGTGCTACCGTAGCCCCCGATGCCGCCCGTGCCACCGGTGCCGCCCAGCAGATCGGCAAAATTCTCGAAGATCAGCGTGCTGCCGCCGGGGCCGCCCGTCGGTGCCGAGTAGGCTGCTGCGCCCACCAAGCCAGCCGTCCCCACTGAGCCCGCGGTTCCACCGCTGCCGCCCAAGCCGGTACCCGCAGCCGTCCCGCCGCTGCCTGCGCTGCCGGCAGACCCGACCCCGCCGCTGGAACCTTGGGGATCGTCCGCACCCGCGTTCCCAGGGCCACCGGCCGTGCCTGCGCTGCCTGTGGTGCCCGCGGTGCCCGCGTTGCCCGCGGTGCCAGCAACCGTGGCGCCGACACCCGGGCCACCATCACCACCACTGGCCGCCGTGGGCAACACGTAGGGGTACCGATGAACGACCGTGATCTCCAGAGGCGGCTGCGGCTGCGCGTACGCGGCGGTGCCGCCGAAGACCAGCATCGCCGTGACGGTGGCCGTTGAGGCCGAACCGATGAACAGGGCTTCGATGCCCGTGGAGAGGGCCTTCTTGGCAGACATGGGGTGCAATCGCTTCATTTGGGAGCTCCTGGCTGGATGAAAATTGATATGACTAAATTTGAAAACGGTTTTTGACGCAAAACAATGTTTGATCGCTTATGGTGAAAGTGTATCAACCGAAGCGTTTTGATCGCTATGTTCATTTGTAGTGTTTTCCCGGTTGAGTCAGCACCTTCGTGCGCCGGGGGCTTGCCGTTGAAGACGCTCGGTGCGACCGGCCCGTGCGCTGCGCCGTCAGGCGCTGCGTTCAGGCGTTCACCTCGGTCGCGATGAGCCGCCGTGCGGCCTCCAGCGCCTGTGGCGACAGCACCACGTCGCGGGGGGCTGCGTAGCCGTAGACCTGCCGGTTGTCGACGTATTGCGGCACCGCGGCGCGGCGCGCGCTGTCGGCAAACACCACCTCGGGGGCGCGACCGGTCGCATCCGCATGGTGCAGATTGCGGGCGATGTCGGCGCGGATGAGGCAGGTCCCCCTGACGGCCGACACTTCGATGACGCCGCGCACCCAGCGCTGGACGATCCATTGGTCGGGGTCGCTCCCCCGGGGTGCGCCCAGTTCGTTGATGTCGACGCTGAAGTTCGAGCCGGCGTCTTGCGGCGCCAGAGCCCGCAGCATCGGCGCCACGATGGGCAGCCCCAGCGCCACCAGCTCACGCAGGGTGCACGGGCGCAGGAAATGGCCCGCGGTGGTGGCCAGCAGGAAGTCGCCGCCGTGCCGCTGCAGCGCGGCCAGCAGCGCCTCGTGCCCAGCCGCCACCGAGGGCTCGAACTGCACCTCGATGCCCGCGTACTGCGGCCTCAGGCGATCGATCCAGCGCTGCAGCTCCCCCGCGGCGGCGGCGGGCGGCTGGCCCGCTGCGTCGGCTGAGGGGGATTCGAGCACGAGGCACACCCGCAGGGCCGATCGCGGCCAATCGAGCGACTCGATGCACGCCAGCTGCAGCGGCAGGGCCGGGTCGTCGGGCCGGGCCACCAGGCCCACCAGCACGCTGGCTGGGCCCGGGGGCGCGCTGCGCAGTTGCCGCGGCGGCTGCAGCGCGTGCTGGTCCGACAGGCTGTCGCCCCAGTGCGGCCCGAGCCGCGGCGGCTGCTGCTGACGCAGCAGCCCCTTCATGCTGTGGCGGGCATTGCCGGCCACACGGGCCAGGTCGTGCGCGCCCACCTTGCCGCTGCCCAGCAGCGTCAGGCAAACGTCGAGGCTTTCCTCATGGCGGCCGGTCCAGTAGGCGTTGACCGAGAGCTCGTCGGGCAACCCCATGTCGTAAGCCCAGGGTTCGCCAAACAAGGCATCGGCCGGATAGGGCTTGCCCAGGCCCCGGCGGGCGAACTCGTAACCCTCGGCGTGACGGCCCTTGACGCGGCAGAACCGGCTGGCGCTTTGCAGCGCCTCGATGCGTGTGGCGCTGGCCCGGCTGGCCGCCTCGTAGGCCGCGAGCACCTCATCGTCGGCAAAACCGAGCTGCTCCTTGATGCGGGCCACCTGCAGCAAGCTGTAAAAGACCTCGTCCTGCCAGCCGCCCATGGCGGCGCGCTCGAGGTAGTGGCGTATGGCGTCCAGCGGCTGTTTGGCATCGCGGAAGCTCTGTGCCAGATAGAAGGTGTAGCGCGAGCGCAGGAACGGGTCCTGCTCGGTGTGCAGGGCTTCTTGCAGCACGGCCACGTCGCGCAAGAACACGTCGGCCCCCTTGCGGCGGGCACCGTCGTGCCCCCGACGCATGGCGATCGGCAGGTGCCCGAACTGGGCCGGCGCGTTCGAGTGAGCGAATTCGTGGAGCACGCCCCGGTAGCTCCACTCGAGCCGGTTGCTGACCAGCTGGTTGCGTGGATAGCGCTGCGTGCCGTCGACGATGTCCATCGAGTAGCAGTCGCGCGTGAGCTCGGGCATGACGTAGCCTTCGGGCACCTCGAGGGTGTCGTCGGCATCGAGCGTGAGGGTGAAGTCGGCCTGCGCACGGGCCAGCGCCAGGGCCTCGGAGCGGTTGTGGGCGAAGTTCTTCCAGGCTCGCTCGTGAACGGCGCCCGGGATGCCCTTCATGTGCTCGCGAACGATGTCTTGCGTGCCGTCGGTGGAGCCGGTGTCGACCACGATCCAGTGATCGATCAGGGGGCGCGCACTGTCCAGGCTGCGGCGGATCACCGCCGCCTCGTTTTTGACGATCATGCACAAGCAGAGGGTTTGGCCGGCAGCGTTCATGGGGTGTCGTTCAAGGGGTGGGAGTGAGGGCCCGGGGCGGCCGCGAGAAGGTGGTTGCGCCACGGCTCGATGGCGCTCAGGGCGATGGCAGGGTCGGCCAGCATGACCAGAAGATCGCCGGCCTCGGCGGCGTCGAGAGCCGCCCGGATGGCCGTGACCGGGTCCGCTTCGACGCGCAGCGCATCGGCTGGCATGCCCGCGCGCAAGAGACAGTCAAGCCCGTGGCTCAGCATGGCGCGCACCGGGTCATCGCCCGCGTAGTCGGAGCACCGGAGCACATAGGCCGGGTCGCAGCCGAGAACGATGTGATCGAAGGTACGCGCCAGCTGCGGCGCCATGTGATCCAGGTGCTGCCGATGGCGGTTGCCCAGTTTCTGGCTCAGCAGCCGTCGCCGGCCGGCCACCGGCAGGCCGGCGGCGATGGCGCACACCTCGGCCACGCCGTCGGGGTTGTGGCCGTAGTCCAGCAAGACGCGAAACGGCAACCCTTCGATGAAGTTGTAGCGGCCCGGGTTGAGCTGCGGCGTGTTGGCAAAGGTGGCCAGCGCGCGGCGCACCGTGGAGCGGTCGACGCCCTGGGCCCCTGCGAGCGCCGCGGCGAACAGGGCGTTCATGGCGTTGTGGCGCAACAAACCACCCATCCAGGCCGGAACTTCGTGCAGCGGCATGAGCGGCGTGTGCACCCCCCCGCGTGCGTGGACGATCCACGGCTGCCCGCGGTGCTCGCCCGCGTAGACCGCCTCACCGTTGTGATTCAGGTGCTCGCGCAGCGCGGGCACGTCGGCGCGCGAGGCCACCAGGATGCGTCGCGCAGCCGCTGTGCGACCCAGCATGGCCAGCGCCAGCGGATCCTCGGCATTGACCACCACCGCGCCGGTGGCTCGCTCGAGCACCTCGGCCTTGAGTTCGGCCATGGCCTGCAGGCTGTGAATGCCGTCGACGCCGATGTGGTCGTCCTGCACATTGAGCAGCGCCGCGACGTCGTAGCGGTCGCAGGGGTGGCCGAAACGCAGCAGCCCCTTGCGCGGCATCTCCAGCACGGCCACCTCCACCGAGGGGTCGGTCAGCAAGATCCGCCCACCGGGATGGCCCGACAGGTTGTCGCCAGTCAGCCGATCTGGGCCGACCCACACGCCTTGTGTGGTGCACACACCGGCGCGGCGGCCCGCGGTGAGCCAGATGTGGTGCAGCATGCGCGCCACGGTGGTCTTGCCGTTGGTGCCGGTGATGGCTGCGGTGGGAATGCGCGCGGGCTTGTCGCGAAACAGCCAGTCGATCAGCTCGCCGTTGAGGTCGCGTGCGGGCTCGGCGAGCCAGTGCACCCTGAAGCCTGGCTGCGCATTGACTTCGCAGATCGCACCGCCCACCTCCAGCCACGAGCGGGAAATGTCGGGGCAGAGAAAATCGATCCCCGCGATGTCAAGCCCGATCAGGCGCGCCGCGCGCTCCGCGAGAGCGCGGTTGTCGGGGTGGACGAGGCCCATCACGTCCTCGGCGGTGCCGCCCGAGCCGATGTTGGCGATGCGCCGCAGGTGCACGAAACGCCCGGCCTGCGGAACACTCTGGGCGTCGAGCCCCTGCTCGGCCAGGCAGCTGCGGCCCTCCTCGTCGAGCTCCAGCGCCACGAGCATGCTGCGCTTGTGGCGGCCGCGCTGCGGGTCGCGGTTGACGCGTTCCACGAGCTCGGCCACGGTCGCGCTGCCGTCCCCCGAGACGCCCGCCGGCGTGCGGCGCGCCGCCGCCCAGAGGCGGCCGTCGACAACCAGCAGCCGGTGGTCGGCACCGTCGACATGCCGCTCAACGACGACGCCACCGTCAGACAGCCGCGCAGCCGCATCGAAAGCGCGGCGCAGGCCGGCTTCGTCCCGGATCCCCGGCACCACGCCCAGCCCACCGTCCAGATCGGCCGGCTTGATCACCACCGGCCAGCCCTGCGCCTGAGCGAATTGCAGCGCGGGGTCCACGCTGCGCACGCACGTGCCGGGCGGCACCGGTATCGCCGCGTCGGACAGCATCAGTTTGGTCTGGTGCTTGTGGCGCGCGAGGCCGCTGGCCAGGTTGCCGGTGCGACCCGTGAAGGAGCTGTCCAGCCGCTCAGCGCGCTCACCCCAACCGATCTGTATGAACCCCGGACGCGTCACCACGGGCATGCCTCGGGCCAGCGCAGCCCAGGCAAAACGCAGGGTGTTGGGCGCCAGCCCGTCGCGCCGAACGGCCTCCAGCCAGGCGTTGAGATCGTGCGCCAGCGTGGCGGCTTTCGAGGGCCTCTCGGAGGGGTCCTCGTGGTGTATCAGCACGTGACGCAACGCGAGCTGGAGTGCGCCATCGAACACCGGGCGCCTGAAGCAAGGCAGAGCGAGGATCGCCGAATGACCCTCCACGCGAAGCACGCGGGCCTGCCACGCCGGCTCGTGCGCCCAGCGCAGGAATGCGGTGCAAAGCGCTGCCACCCAATGCGCGAAGGTCGTGGTGGCAGGCTGCGGGCCAGCCAGCAGCGCCCCCGGCCAATCCGCGTCGGCCACGCCCCACAGTGGATCGCCGGGCCGCAGCTGCGCCACACCCTGCCGAAGTGCAGACTCGACGCAGGGCCAACTCTGGTCGGCCTCCAGCAGCGCGACCGTCACGGTGCAAACACCTGCCTGGTCCAGGCCGGCCGAGCAGCCAGGCCGGTGTGCCGCGTCAGCGATGGAAGCGCGAGGGGGCATGGGAACAAGCGGCCCGGGGCGGGCGCGTGGTCAGTGGCGCCGCGGTCATGTCAGTGCGCGCGGCTGGGGATGCAACCTCTTGGCAGGGGGGGGCGCCAAATCCGCACAGGCCCCAAGCCCGAAGCGCACTCAGCGGTCCCCAACGCCTCTCAGCGCTTGCACAGCAGCTCACCCTCGATGACGGCGCCGCGACTGATGGTGACGGAGCGGTAAGTCACGCTGCCCCGGATGGACGCCTTGTCAGCCACGACCAGCTCACCACACACGGCCGAACCTGAAAACAGGCCCTTGATGTGCAAGGTCTCGCAGTTCAACTCACCATCAACCTGCCCGCTGGGGCCAATATTGATGCTGTCCGCCTTGATTTTCCCGCTGACCTTGCCCTCGATGTGCAAGATACCGTTGGAAACAATATCACCCGTCAGGGAAAATCCCTCGCTGATCACACTCGGCTTGTGCGAATCGAGAACACTCAAGCTGGACAAGCCGCGCTTGCCGGGATTGATTTCCAGCGGAATCGACGGCACAAAATCAGCGTCCACAGGTGACGCGTCGCCCGGCTTGTTACTTTGAGGTTTTTTGAACATAAAATGCAGTCTCAATTACTTTCAGAGGGTCGACCGGGTAGCCGCCTACAGACACCTCAAAATGCAAGTGCTTTCCGGTGCTGGATCCGGTATTTCCAACCGTGCCAATAACAGTATCAGCGTCAACGTCCTGGCCCTCACGGACATTTATATTGGCGAGGTGCGCGTACAAAGTCTCAATCCCTCGGTCGTGCCGAATAATGACTGTATTTCCGTAGTCTTGATAATCGTGCGCCATCACTACTTTTCCAACTTTCGCGGGCCGGACCTCATCACTGGAACTGGGCACCAGATCGACACCCATGTGAAATTTGGGTCTGCCGGTCACGGGATGACTGCGCATGCCAAAAGTAGATGAGAGCGAGAAATCCTTCAGCGGCATTGCCGAGGGCAAAGCAGTCAACACGTCCATCAAGGCGCGATTTTTTTCCACTTCGGTGAAAAACACCCCCCGCAACAGGGGATTGGTCATGTCGTCTCGGGGACTGTCAACGCCCCCGGTGTGCGCGCGCCCCTGAATGACCTTGATCGCCTTGCCGGACAAGCTCGAAGCATCCAGGCGCGCCTTCAGGCTGGAGTTTTCCGTCGCCAGATGAAGCGACGAGTCGGCCACAAACTGCCTGATCTCATGGTCACGTTCACGAATGGTGCGGGCCAGCTCAAGCATGTCCTCACGGGATATCGGCCGCCCGCCAGACTCCGAAATATCTGGCGCACTGCCAATCAAAGCCTCGAAAATTTCGTTATGGGATCTCTCAAGCTTTGCATTTCCTGCCATCAAAAGCAGCGAGAACATCGCCAAAATAATAAAACCAGAAACCACTGACAGACCGAGGACGATCAGACCCCTGACCACATTCTGCTGGAGACGTGCAGTGACCGAAAAATACCTCAGATCACCCTGCTGCTCCAGAATGATCCTGGAGTCGTGGTATTCACGGCCCCACAGCTCCCGCACGGTCATCGGAAGACTCAACAACCATTTCGACCGTTTATGAAAAACATTTCCCACCAACGACATGGGTGTGCCCTCAGACTTACGCAGAACCGTCAATCAGAATCGCCTCGACTGGCTTCATCACCAAAGGTGAGAGAGGCTCCGATTTGGACGGCGACAACGTGCCATGCATCGATCCACCGCGCTCAATTTCGATCCCGCCGAAACTGACGTTTCCGTTGACACGGCCGGTGCTTCTGATAACCAGCAATTCGGACGCCAGGAGTTTTTCATGCGTCTCCCCATGAATATCTGCCCTGCGCACCTTGACGCTTCCCACAACTTTCCCGGTCGCACCGACCAATAACTCGTCAGCCTGCAAATCGCCAGCAATCGAACCATTGATCACGGCGCGCCCCGGTACTGAAAACTCACCCGTGACAGTGACACCCTCACCCACCACGATGCAACCCGCCTCAGTTGTCCTGTCATTCATATCACTATCCTTAGTTTACCGGTTTTATGCTTCTGTAATTCTAGCAGATCATCTTAATCATTTTTGTCTTTGGCGCTGCCCACGATCGATCTCCCCCGACGGGGTGCGGCGCCTGCACGACGGCGGCACGAAGGCCGCGCACGAGCCAACCTAACTGGCGAGGGCGGGCTGGACCGGGCCGTCCAGTGCCAGCGCGGCGCCATCGATGCGCAGCTTGATCTCGACCATCGCCTCGACGCTCGACTCGAACGCGCGGACGAGGTCCGGGTCGAACGACACGCCGGACTCGGCTGCAATCACGCCGCGCGCCCGGCTGACCAGCCAGTGCAAGGGGCGGTTGGGAATCCCGGTGATCAACTCGAAGGCATCCGCCACGGCCACGATGCGCCCGAACAGCGGAATCAGCGCACCGCCCAGCCCGAACGGGAAACCCGAGCCGTCCCAGTTCTCGTGGTGCGTCAGCGCGATCTGTGCGGCCGCATCCAGCGCGGGCGACCCATGCCCCTTGAGCACCTGGTAGCCGATCGTGGTGTGGGCCTGGATGTCCAGCAGCGAAGGCCCGGTGGCCGCGCGCCCGTTCCTGCGTGCCGCATCGTCCACGCCGATCTTGCCGATGTCGTGCAGGGGCACCGCGGCGCGCAGCAAGTCGAGGTCATGTGCGCCGAGCCCGGCGGCCGCGCCGATGGCCGCCGCGTAGGCGGCGACCCGGTGCACGTGCTGGCCTGACGGCTCGTCGTTCAGCGCGCTCAGCCGCTCGAGCATGCGCAGCAGGCTCGCGATGGCGATGGGCGCGGCGGCCAGCAGGGCCGGATCGGACAGCCGACCCGCACCGCCCGCAGGCCGGTGCCCGGCCGCTGCGAAATTGCGGACCCGGTGGATGAGCTCCTGCTCGGCCACCCGCTTGTCGATCACATCGATCGCTCCGGCCTTGAACGCGGCCAGACGCAGCTCCGACAAGTCCAGCCCCGACAGCAAGACCGCGGGCAGGTGCGGAACGATGCCTTCGTGCTGGAGCATCTCCACCATCGCCAGGCCGTTGAGCTGCGGCATGTTGTAGTCGACGATGAGCACGTCGGGGCAGTTCTGGCGGATCCTGGACATCGCGATCAGCGGATCGGACTCGGTCATCACGTTGTCGAAACCGGCAGCGCCGAACGCGCGGCTCAGCCGAACCAGCGTGGGGCGGTTGTCATCGACGATGCAGATCGAACTCATGGTGTCGTTGCTCGGGTTACGGGAGTCGCAGGGGCTTGCGGCGGGACAGCTTCTGCAGCATCAGCGTCAGCTCGAATTCGATGGCCCTGATCGCAGGCACGACGTCGATCCGCAGGCGCTTGCGAAGCTTGATCTCGACAGCGCGCGTCAGCAAAGCGCAGCGCTGCCCGCCGACCATGGCGCAGTTGTTGGCCACCTCATGAAGCGCCGCAGCCAGGGCAGCAGAGCCCGCAGCGCTCGCATTGCGCAGCGAGCGCAGCATGGCGTCGCCCTCGAACAAGACCATCTCGGCGACTTCGTCGTAGCCCTGGGTGTCACCACCGAATTCGGCGATGCGCGTGTCTGCATCGAGCACGGGCAATGAATCGAAATCGTCGCCGCACAGGGCTGCGGTCACGAGGAAATGAGTGGCCTGGGCGAGTAGCGGCATGCGAAGTCTCAATCGGCTCGAAGGGAGATCAATGGGGCAGCGGCACCAGCGGCGCGTAGGCCTCGTCGCCGTCGTAATGCGCCTTGATGACGAGCAGCCGCTCCAGGCTGGCGGTGAAGGCACGGACCACCTCGGGGTCGAAGTGCGTGCCCGAGTCAGCGACGATCCGCTCGACCGCTTGCTCGACCAGCCACGCCGGCTTGTAGGGCCGCACCGTGGTGAGCGCGTCGAACACATCGGCCAGCGCCACGATGCGCCCCGACAGCGGAATGTCGGCCCCGCGCAGGCCCAGCGGATAGCCCGTGCCATCCCAGCGCTCGTGGTGCGACAGCGCGATCTCGGCGCCCAGTTGCAAGGCCGGCGAGGTCTGATCGCGCAGCAGCTCGTGGCCGATGGTGGTGTGGCGGCGCATCACGTCCCACTCCTCGCTTGACAGCGCCCCGGCCTTGCCGAGCACCGAATCCGGAATCCCGATCTTGCCCAGATCGTGCAGGGGCGCGGCATCGCGCATCAGCTGGCACTGCGCCGTGGAGCAGCCCAGCGCGGCCGCGATCGCTCTGGCGTAGCGCGCCATGCGCTCGGTGTGCTTGCCGGTGTTTTCGTCGCGCAGGGCAGACAGCCGCTCGAGGATGTGCCGTGTGGAGCGCTCCACATCGCTGCGGTTGGCCACGTCACCGCTGTGTGCATCGGAGGCTGCCGCGGTCTCGGGCGGGCCACCGGCCGGCTCGACGGTCGGGGGCGGTGCGGCCATGCGGATCAGGTTGCGCAGGCGCAGCGCCATTTCCTGGCCGGAGATGGATTTGGGCAGCACTTCCATCACGCCGGCTTGCCACGCCTGCAGCTTGATGGGATCGGTCAACGAGGCGGCCACCAGCGCCACGGGCGTTCGTGGCGACACCCCGGACGCATGCAGCGCCGTGAGCAGCTCGATGCCGTTCATGCCCGGCATGGCGTAGTCGACCAGCAGCACATCGGGATGCCTGTCACGCAGGCTCGTCAGCGCCTCGGCCGGATGGCGGTAAGACACCACGTCGCCGAGGTCGGCGTCCTCGATCAGCCGGCCGAGGCTGGCCAGCCAGGTGGCGTTGTCGTCAACGATGCAGATTTGTGCGCGGCCCATGCGCACATTGTCGATTAATTGATTAAGTTACGAAACAAATTTAACCCAAACACAACAATCAACTTGAGCACTATTTGCTGTTTTCAGCCCAGACTGCGCCGCTGCACCAGGGCGTCGATGTAGCCGTGCAATCGCTGGAACGACAGCGGCTTGTGATAGCAAAGCGTGGTGCTGTCCAGGCCGCCGCGCGCGGCGATCTCCTCCGGCGTGAGGGCGGTCACCACCACGACGCGGGTGTCGGCCAGATCCGTCGAGCCGCGCAGCGTGCGGATCAGGTGGAAGCCGTCGAAGGGCTCCATGGCCAGGTCGGTGATGACGAGCTCGGGCCGCCGCTGCGCGATGGCGAGCAACGCGGCCGCGCCGTCGCCGGCATAGCTGACCGACACGCGATCACCCCAGTCGGCCACCGCCTGGCTGTAGGCCTTGAGCTGCACCGGGTTGTCCTCGACGATGAGGACCGCCAGCGCCCCGCGATGCGCGCCGCGCGACGGACTGGCCAGCCCCGAGCGCTTCATTTCGGTCACATCGCTTTGGGCCACACGGCGGTGCCCGCCCTGTGTCTTCCAGGCCCGCAAGTTTCCTGCTTCGACCATTTTCTGGATCGTGCTGACCGACACACCGAGCAAGGCAGCAGCCTCTTTGGTGCCGAGATAGGGTTCGGCTGCGGCCGTGATGGCATCCGCACGCGATTTGGGTCTGGCCAAGTTGGACTCCTGGGAAATTTCCCCGAGAGGGTAATCCAAAAAGCCCGAAGATCATATCGGTTTAAACGATTTATTCAACCACGGCGCCTGCGCGGGACCGCGTCATGGGGCGACGGCAGACCGCGCGGCGTGGCCGGCGTTTGCTAGGTGCGCAGCGACCTCAGGATCTGCGCCGCCACGTCCAGCTCGCGCAGCAAGGTGGCCGCCGCGATGGGCAGGTCGACGGGCTCGCCGGCGCGCAGTGTGCGCTCGAGCCCGCGCGCCAGCCGTTGGCCGCGGGTGGCACCCACCACGCCCAGCGTGGTGCCGAGTTCGTGGCACACACGAATGAAAGGCTCGCGCCCCGTGTCGAGCGCGCGTGCAATCGACGCGCGAATCGGCGCCACCTCGTCGAGGAACACGTCGACCAGCTCGAAGTAGCCCTCCTCGTCGATCTGCAGGTCTTCGATGACGTGCTGCATGTCGATCACCATGGCAGCGGAATCGGGGGCCGCGGCATTCAAGTCATTCATCAGGCGTCCAAAGTGAGGGTGAGTCGGGTTGCGGTGAGCTCCGTGTCCACCGAGGCGTCGGGATCGAGCGATTCATCAAGGGTTGCGGGCGGCGCGCCCAGCAGCGCTCGCACCATCCGTTCGAACAGCACATCGCGCTGGATCGGCTTGGTGACGTAGCCGTTCATGCCGGCCGCCAGGCAGGCCTCGCGGTCGCCTGACATCGCATGGGCCGACACGCCGAGGATGGGCACCGCTGAAAAGCGTTGGGCATCGGCCACGTTCGATCGGGCCAGCGCACGGATGGCGCGCGCGGCGTCCGGGCCGTTCATGCGGGGCATCGAGATGTCCATGAGGATGATGTCGAAGGGCTGGGCGATCACCGCCGTCACGGCTGCCTCGCCGTCGAAGGCTTGCGTCACCGTCATGCCCGCCGACTTCAGCCAGCGAGCCAGCAGCGTCTGGTTGACCCGGTTGTCGTCCACCGCCAGCACGCGAGCACCGTGCAATGCCATCAGCTGCGAGTCTTCCGAAGGCCTCGTCTCGACGAACGGCGACATGCCGTAGGCGATCTCGCAACGCACCAGGAACGTGAAGATCGTGCCGCCACCCGGGCGAGCCGCCGCCGCGATGTGTCCGCCCATGCCGTGGCACAGCTCGCGGCACAACGACAGGCCCAGCCCGGAACCGCCGAAGGTGCGGGTGACGGATTGGTCGGCCTGCGTGAACGGCTGAAAGATGTGCGGCATCCGGTCTGCCGGGATGCCTCGGCCCGAGTCCTCCACGGTGACCCACAGGTTGCACAGCGATTGGTCGGGATTGGGCTGTTCGGTGCGCACATCGACAGCGATGTAGCCCGATTCGGTGAACTTCAGCGCGTTGTCGATGAGGTTGTTGAGCACCTGGCTGATGCGATACACGTCGCCCATCAGCATGCGCTGTGGCGTGTGCCAATGGAGGCTCAGCGTCAGGCCCTTGACTTGCGCCGCGGGACTGAACGCATGGAGCGCGCGGCCGAGCTGTTCTTGCACATCGAACGGCACGCTCTCGAACTCCAGCTTGCCGGCTTCGATCTTCGACAGATCGAGCACGTCGTCGAGCAGTGAGCGCAGCTGCCGCCCCGACACCCGCGCCGTCTCGAGCAAATGACGCTGATCGTCGACCAGCTCGGTTCTGGACAACAGATCGAGCATGCCGCACAACCCGTTCAAAGGCGTGCGGATCTCGTGACTGTCGGTGGCCAGAAAACGGCTCTTGGCCTGATCGGCCTGCTCGAACTTGCTCATCGCATCGTTCGCCATCTGATCGGCGTAGATCTCGGCCTTGCGGTTCAGCCCCTGGATCACCAGCCAGGTCGCATCCTCGACCGCGACGACATGAGCGCTCAGGCGCATGGGGACGAGCACGCCACGGGCCGAGCCCACTTCGGTTTCAAGCACGCGGCGCGGCAGCGGGTGGGCGTGGGCAAGCCAGCCGCCGCCTTGGCCGAGCTGCAATTCAGATTCGATGAACGCCGCCAAGGCCGGCGGCATGGGCTGACCGACCAGCGAGTGGCCGTCGGGTGACCAAAGTTCATTGGCGACGAAGTTGCTGACCAGGACGCAGCCGTTGACGTCGCAGGCGATCACCGCTTCGGTGACCTCATCGAGCAAGCCTTGCATGAGGGCGATCATTTGCTTTTTCGCACGCAGCCTGCCTTGATGCATTTCCAGCGCATGCCGGGAAACGCGACGGGCCAGGATCAGTTCACTGCTGGCCCACCAGGGCAGCGCTCGCGCCCCGCGGCCCGCCGGATCCTCGCTCAGACGGTGCAGCTCGTTGACGTTCAAGCGCCAGATCGCAAGGAAGAGGGCCAGAAACAGCAGCGGCGGAATGCCCAGCAACGCCTCGTCCTTGAGGAAACGCGCCGCGCGGCCCGCCGCCAGGAATGCGCGGGCATCGACCTCGACCGCCGCGACATCCGAGCGCAGGCCGATGGGCGCCCACCGGATGACCCGTTGCTGCGCGGGGTCCATGCGCGATCCCGCACTTGCCGTCTGCTGGCGCGACAGCGCCGGCTCGTCGCTGCGAGCCAGATCGCCGCGTCGGTAAATGGCCTCGCTGTGGCCCTCGCGCCAGACCCGGATCGACACGACGTGCGCGTCGACTTGCAGCTGCTGCAAACGCGCCACGAATTCGTCCTCGCCAGCCGATCGTTCGCGCAAAGCGCTGATGTCGTGCACCAGGAGGTCGGCCGCGAGCAGGGCCTGCCCACGCGCGGCGTCTCGGCCGAGCGCGCTCAGGTGCGAAAAGTTCACCCAGAAAAAAATGAGGATGCACACCGTCATCAGGAGCAAGCTGCCATGGAGCCACGTCACGCCCCCAAACTGGTGCGCTTGCGTGCCGAGCCGCCAGTCCAGTCGTGTCGGTTCCGAGGCGCCGGGGTCCATCGAATCGGCCATGCGAACCTCAGTGGGTCGACGAGGGAATCGCCGCGAACACTTCACCGCCGTCGAAGTGACGCTTGATGCGAAGCAGGCTGTCGAAAGCCGCGTCGAAGGCATCGACCACGGCCGGGTCGAACGCTGAGCCGCTTTGGCTCTTGATGACGCGACGCGCGCGCTCAGCCAGCCATTGAGGTTCGTAGGGGCGAACGGTCGTCATGCCATCGAACGCGTCGGCCACCGCCACGATGCGCCCGGACAACGCGATGTGCTCACCGGCCAGACCCAGCGGGTAGCCGCTGCCGTCCCAGCGCTCGTGGTGGGTCAGCGCGATCTCGGCGGCCAGTTGCATGGCCACCGAAGGCGAATCGCGCAGCAGCTCGTAGCCGGTGGTGGTGTGGCCCTCCATGGCCAGCCGGCTTTCGCCGTCGAGCGTCTCGCCCTTGAGCAACACGGCGTCGGTGCACGCGATGTTGCCGATGTCGTGCAGCGGTGCGGCCTCCATCAACTGGTCTTGCTGCGCGATGCTCAACCCGTAGGAGTGCGCAATGGCCGCCGCGTAAAACGCCATGCGCGTGGTGTGCTTGCCGGTGCGGTCGTCGCGAAAGGCGGCCACTTTTTCAAGCATGCGCAGCATGGGCACGTCGTCGCGCTGCGCGCCGGTCTTCGCGCTCGGCGCCCGGCTGCTGCGCGGCACGACCAGCGGCGAGAAATCAGCCTGGAATCGGCCGTGCAGCGGCACCGTCGACAAACGGGCCAGATTGCGCACCTTCAGCGTGAATTCCTGTGGGTTGACCGGCTTGGCCAGCACCTCGATCGCCCCGGCCCGGTAGGCACAAAGACGCATCGACTCCAGGTCTTCGGCCCCCGACACCATGGCCACGGGCGTGTGCAGCGTGGCGCCAGCTTCTTGAAGCTGGCCCAGCAGCTCGATGCCATCGAGGCCCGGCATGAGGTAGTCGACCAGCAGCACGCTGGGCGGCTCGAGCTTGAAGGCCGCCAGCGAGGCGCGCGGGTCGGTGTGGGTGCGCACATCCGGAAAACCGGCGCGCTCCAGCAAGATGCGCATGTGCAGCAAGGCGGTGGGGTTGTCGTCAACGATTCCGATGTAGGGCACGAAATGCTTCCAGAGACATCTGATGGCGTTCAGACAAGACCGACTGTGAGGCCACGGCTGAGGCTGCCGCAAGGCCTGTCAGGCACACGAGAACCTATTTTGTGAACAAGTTACGTAAACAAATATGAATGTCCCCAAATGATAATTTGCCGAAAGCAAAATCATTTGCACCAGTTTAAAAATAAAGCGGGTGGAAGATCCCGCGGTTGCATGCGCTCCGGAGTACCCAGCCGAAGGCATCCGCTCGTTCGGCCCAGCGCCAAGGGTGGTGCGCTGACGATCCCGCGAAACCACCATGGGAGTGCCTGCGCGGTGGCCGGGCTGGAGGGTTGGGCCCTGCACGGCCTGCGCCGCTCATTCAAGAGCCTGACCGAGTGGCTGGAAATCCCGGCCGGCGTCGTGGCACAACTGATGGGCCACAAGCCGAGCGCGACCGCCGAACGCCACTGCACCGTGCGCCCACTCGACCTGCTCCGCGTGCGCCACGAAAAGATTGCGGCATGGATTGTGAAAGAAGCCAAGGTGCCCTTTGCCCCGCAAGCATCAGCCCATACCGGCCTTCGGTCGGTGGCTTGAAAATAGCACAATGGCTATACTTTGAACACTTGGACAGTCACCCTGCACCCGCTGGCAGAGCCCGAACTGCAAGCACTCCCGGCCGACATGCGTGCTCGCTTCTTGCACATCGCCGAGTTGCTTGAAGACTTTGGACCACAGCGTGTCGGCCTGCCGCACATCCGCCCCTTGGAAGACAAGCTCTGGGAGATGCGCATGCAGGGCCGCGACGGTATTGCACGCGCCGTGTACGCCGCTGTTCAAGGCCGCCGCCTGCTGGTGTTGCACGTCTTCGTCAAGAAGACACAGGCCGCGCCGCGCAGAGCATTGACCACGGCCCGCAAACGACTGGAAGACATCGCATCATGAAAAGCCTCAAGGACATCAAGCGCGAACTGCTAGAAGACCCTGCCACCCGCGCCGAGTACGAGCAGCAGGCCGCCGAATTCGACATGGCCCACGAGTTGATTGCCGCGCGCGCCCGCGCCGGAATGACGCAAAGCGACGTGGCCGCGCTCATGGGCACGACCCAGAGCGCGATTGCCCGACTGGAAGGGGGCAAGCGTGCGCCGTCGCTGCGCACCGTGCAACGCTACGCCCAAGCCGTGGGCGCCCGTGCGGTCGTGCGAATTGAGCCGCTGCCGGTGACTTGAGCAGTCGGCCGTGCCGTTCGAGGCCAGGGCCACGCGGGCTGCTGGGCCGCCCGAACCACCAGCCCCTGCTGGTGCGCTGGGGCGCTTTCAATCAGGGCGCTGAACCACCCCAGGATTCATGGAGGCGGTTCGGGCACCTGGCGGCGTTGCCGGGTTGGGCGCCGCTGATCCAAGCTGAGGGTTGTTTGTGGCGTCGAGCGGGATGCGCCCGATCTTGTCTGCAAGGGGGCGGCAGACGAGCGGCCGACCGCTGCTCCTTGTCCGCCGACTCGGGAAATCTGCTGACATCCGCCGCTACATCGCGGCACCGCCCCCGAAGCAGGCAAGAAAAAAGCACCTAGGCTTTCGCGCCAAGTGCTTGATTCCGTTTGCTTAATTTTGGTGGGCCCTGAGTGACTCGAACACTCGACCTACGGATTAAGAGTCCGCTGCTCTACCAACTGAGCTAAGAGCCCCACATGCATCACTTGTTCGATAACACCTCTGACCCGGTCGATGGTGGGTTGTGCGGGACTCGAACCCACGACCTACGGATTAAAAGTCCGCTGCTCTACCAACTGAGCTAACAACCCCCGGGCAGCCCAAAATTATAGACCGGCTCGCCCCATTGTCGGCAAGGTTTCGGCTCAGCGCTGCAACACCTGGCGGATGGCCTCGGCGGCAGCCACCATGCCGAAGGTGGCGGTCACGGTCACGCTCGAGCCGTAGCCGTGGCAATTGAGGTTGCTTTCGGTGTCGCACGACTGCGCTGGCACCTGCACCGGCTCGCGCGAGAACACCCCCATCACGCGCATCGGTGCCTGGCGTGCGGCGGCGTGGTGCTGGCGCAGACGCTGGCGCAGCGAGGCGAGCAGCGGGTCATGCGTGGCCTCGGCCAGATCGGCCACCTCGACCGCTTGCGGGCGCTGCTTGCCGCCCGCCGCACCCACGGTCACGAACGGCGTGCCACTGGCCAGCGCCCACGCGGCCATCGCGGCCTTGGCGCGCACCTGGTCGCACGCGTCGATCAGGGCGTCGATGGGCTGCGGCAGCAGCGCGGGCCAGTTGTCGGCATCGACGAATTCCTCGACCGGGTACAGCGCGCAGCCGGGGTGGATGTCGGCCAGCCGCTCGCACAGGGCCAGCGCCTTGGCCTGCCCGACGGTGCGGCCGGTGGCTTGCAGCTGGCGATTGATGTTGCCTTCCGACACGTGATCGAGATCGATCAGCGTGAGCGCGGCCACGCCGCTGCGCGCCAGCGCCTCGGCGGCCCAGGAGCCCACGCCCCCGAGGCCGACCACCGCCACCCGGGCGGCACGCAGCCGCTCGTAGTGCGCATCGCCATGCAGCCGACGCAGGCCGCCAAAGCGACGCTCCAGATCGGCATCGAGATCGCTCGGCGGCGGCGCGGTGATGGCGTGCTCGCCCGTCATGGGGAGTTCGCCTTCAAGTCACTTCAGCGCGCCCAGGCGCTCCTTGCCCGCCTGGGCAGCCTCGGACTTGGGATAGGCCTTGAACAACTCGTCAAGCGCCTTGCGCGCGGCCTTGGCTTCCTTCAGCTCGAAGTGGCAGTTGGCCACCGCCAGCAAGGCTTCAGGTGCGCGCGGATCGCCCGCGTTGCTGCTGGCAAAGCTGCGAAACGAGGCGATCGCCGCCGCGTAGTCACGCTTGCCGTATTGCGCGTTGCCCAGCCAGAACAGCGCCGACGGGCCGTAGCCGCTGGCCGGCCAGCGGCCGACAAACGCCGACAGCGACGTGACCGCCACGGCGAACTCGCCATTGCGCACCTGCGTCATGGCAGCCTCGTACTGGCGGATCTCGTCGGCCTCGGCGGTGAACTCCTTGCCGTCGATCGACGCTTTCTGGGGCTCGAGCCGACGCAGCCGCCCATCCACATCACGCATCTTGAGCTGCGCTTCGCTCAGGTCGCGCGCCAGTTGCTCGAGCTGCCCGCGCAAGCGGGCGTTCTCGGCACGCACCAGCTCGAGCTGGTTGTTGGTGTCGAGCAAGCTGCGACGCAGCTGGCCGATCTGATCGAGCAGCTGTGCGTTTTGCTCGGCTTGCTGCTGGCGTTGCTGCTCGGCGCTTTGATCGACCTTCTGGCGCAAGTCCAGGATGGCCTTGCGCGCCTCGTCATCGCCAAACAGCGCCGCCTGAGCCGAGCCCGCCAACAGCGCCAGCCCCAGCACCGCAGCCTTCCAGCTGCGGCCCCCCGAAACGATCGACCAGGTCATGCCCAAGCCTTCAGCGATTGATCAGCTCGACGCGGCGGTTCTTGGCCCAGGCCGCTTCGTCGGAACCGGTCACGGCAGGACGCTCCTTGCCGAAGCTCACGGCTTCGAGCTGGTTGTCGGCAGCACCCGACACGACCAGCGCACGCACCACGGCTTCAGAGCGCTTCTGGCCAAGCGCCAGGTTGTACTCGCGGCCACCGCGTTCGTCGGTGTGGCCTTCGGCGGCCATGCGCTTGGCACGGTTGGCGGCGAGCGCCTTGCCGTTGAGCTCGATCACGGGACGCGCGTCATCGCGCACGGTGTAGCTGTCGAAGTCGAAGTAGACGACACGGTTGGCGGCGCTGGTGTCACCGGCGCCCTTGGTCAGGTCCACGCTGGTGACCTTCGACTGCGAGGTCGATGCGCTGGCGGCGTTCGGGTCCACAGGGGTCGCGCTGCGGTCTTCGACCGGTGGCATCTTGTCGTCGAGCTTGACGTTCGAGCCGCAGCCCGCGAGAGCAGCCACACACAGGGCCGACAACAGAAAACGCGGGGCAGACTGGGCAGTACGGATCAGGTTCATGGAATTTCCTTTGGTTGGGACTGAGAAAAAGAGACGCTGAACTTCAGCGACCGAACGGGCCCCACACGGGCTCGCGAACATCCGTGGCGGTGGACACAAGACGCGCCCGAATCCTGCCATCCAAGGTGGTGGTCATCAACACATCACGGCCCTGAGCGCGCGAGGCGTAGATGATCAAGCGGCCATTCGGCGCAAAACTCGGGCTTTCATCGTCGATGGTGTCGCCCAGCGGCTGCGGCGCGCCACCGGACAAATCTTGCACGTGCAACCTGAAGACGTTGCCCAGGCGCGCGATGTAGGCCAGCGAGCGGCCATCGGGGCTGATCGCGGGGCTGATGTTGTAGCTGCCGGCGAAGGTGATGCGCTCGGCGTCGCCACCGGTGACGGAGGTGCGATAGATCTGCGGGCTGCCGCCTCGGTCGCTGACGAAGTACACGAAGCGGCCGTCGGGTGAAAACGCCGGCTCGGTGTCGATGCCGATGCTTTGCGTGAGGCGGCGCACGTTGTCGCCGTTGCGTCCGATCAGGTAGAGCTGCGAGCCGCCATCGCGCGACAGGGTGACGGCCAGCGTCTGCCCGTCAGGCGACCAGGCCGGCGCGCTGTTGGAGCCCCGGAAATTGGCCAGCGCGCGGCGCTTGCCGCTGGACGTGTCCTGCACGTAGACGACCGCCTTCTGGCTTTCGAACGACACATAGGCCAGCTCACGCCCATCGGGCGACCAGGCTGGCGAGATGATGGGTTCCATGCTGTTGAGCGCAGCCTGCCCGCCTTCACCATCGGCATCGGCGATGCGCAGCGAGAAGTTCTTGCCGGCCTTGGTGACGTAGGCGATGCGCGTCGAGAACACGCCTTTTTGCCCGGTGAGTTTTTCGTGCACGTAATCGGCGATGCGATGCGCGGCCAGCCGCAGATCGGCCGGCGCGACCAGACTGCTTTGCGAGCCCAGCTCGACACCCTTGACCACGTCCCACAGCTTGAAGCGCACGTCAAGCCGACCATCGGCCAGCCGGGTGACCGAGCCACCCACCAGCGCATCGGCCGCTCGGCTGCGCCACTGCGCCATGGCCGGGAAGGCCTGCTCGTCGAGCACCTCGGCCGCAGCCAGCCCGCGGAACAAGCCGCTGCGCTCCAGATCGGCGCGCACGATGGCCGAGAGCGTCGGGCCGTGGCGATCCTCGTCACGAAAGTGCGCGATCGCGATGGGCACCTGCGAGGCCCCCACGCCTGACATCTCGACCCGAAATTGCGCTTGGGCGCCGCTCGTGCTGGCCACCCAGAAAACCAAGGCAACCCACACGGATTGGACGAAACGCAGCCGGGCGGCTGAAAAGGGACGGAGCATGAGCGGTGGTGGGACGGGCCTGGGGTTGAGCCAAGGCGGCATGAACGGCCCGACGCCGATGATAGAGGCGCGGGCATACCCGCCGATGACTCGCTTCAGCTGCCGAAGATTTTCACGGCCTCGGCCACCACACCGGCCTGCGCGCTCAGCGACGCGGCTGCGGCCGACAACTCCTCGACCATCGCGGCGTTTTGCTGCGTCAGGCTGTCGAGCTGGTTCACCGCCTCGTTGACCTGCGCGATGCCGGTGGCCTGCTCGGACGATGCCGTGCTGATCTCGGCCACCAGCACGGCGACCTGACGGATCGAGGTCATGGTCTCGCGCACAGTCTGGCCGGTGTCTTCCACCAGGCGCCGGCCCCCGGCCACCCGCGCCACGGAATCGTCAATCAAGCCCTTGATCTCGCGTGCGGCACCGCTGGTGCGCGCGGCCAGCGCACGAACCTCGCCGGCCACCACCGCGAAGCCGCGGCCTTGCTCGCCCGCCCTCGCCGCCTCCACCGCTGCATTCAAAGCCAGCAAGTTGGTCTGGAACGAGATGCCCTCGATGACCTGGATGATTTCGCCGATGCGCTGCGACGACGTCTGGATCTCGCCCATGCGCTCGATCGCCGAGCCGGCGGCCTGCGCGCCGCGCTCGGCCACCTCGCTGGCCAGCTCGGCGAGCTGGTTGGCCCTGCGCGCGGCGTCGGCGTTGGCGCAGATGGTGCTGGTGATCTGCTCGAGCGAGGCCGCCGTTTGCTCGAGGTTGCTCGCCTGTGTCTCGGTGCGGGCGCTGAGATCGGCGCTGCCCGCGGAGATCTCGCGCGAGGCGTTGTCGATGCCTTCGACCTGATGGCGCACGTCGCCGACGATGGCCTGCAAGTTCACGTTGAGCTGCGTCAGGCCGCGGTTGGCGCGGCCCCATTCATCGACTCGCGTGGCCGGCAGCACCTGATGGAGGTCGCCAGCGGCCATTCGGTTGGCGGCGGTGATCACCTCGTTGAGCTGCACCACGGTGTTTTGTTGCAGCCACCAGGCCGCTGCCAGACCAAGCACGACCGCGCCCAGCACGGCCGCACCCAGACCGACGCCGGCGGGCAGCGCCGCGCCCAGGCCCACGCTGCACAGCGCCAGCGCCAGCGCGAGGGCCCGGAATTTCGCGGCCAGACCCCATTCGAACATCGAGCGCAAACGGCCCACCGAGGTGCTGCTGCGCAAGCGGCCGCGATGCAGCAGCGTGACCAGACGGCCCGCCTCGGCCTCTTCGCGCATGCCGGCGTACAGGGCCTCGGCCGCAGCCACCTGCTCGCGGGTGACGCCCGTGCGCACGGACATGTAGCCGGCGACTTCTCCGCCTTCGAGCACCGGCGTGACATTGGCGACGACCCAGTAGTGGTCGCCGTTCTTGCGCCGGTTCTTGACCAGGGCCGACCACGGCTCGCCGCTTTCGATGGTCGCCCACATGTCGCGAAAGGCCTCCTGCGGCATGTCCGGGTGGCGGATCATGTTGTGCGGCTGGCCGATGAGCTCTTCGCGCCGGTAGCCGCTGACCGCGATGAACGACGGGTTGCAGTAGGTGATGCGGCTGTTCAGGTCGGTGGTCGACACCAGCGTGGCGCCTTCAGGGACGATGTATTCCTGCTGGGTGATGGGGCCGTTGTTGCGCATGTCGGGATCCGGGGCGTCGGTGTTCGGATGGTGGCCGGCGAATCGCACGCGCCGTCAGTGGGTGTGCCTCGTGAGAGGCCTGACCTGTGAGGTCGGCACAACGGCGGGATTCTTGATCCTTTTTACCGGCTGCGGCCTGCGCTCACAGGCGGCGCACCTTGACGGCCTTGCCCTTGACCTTGCCCGCGTTCAAGCGGCGCGCCGCCTCGTCAGCGATGGCCAGATCCACCGCGACGTAGGTCGAGAACTCGTTGACGTTGATCTTGCCGATCTGCGCGGACTCGAAGCCCAGATCCTTGGTGAGCGCGCCCAGCACGTCGCCGGCGCGGATCTTTTCCTTGCGCCCGCCCAGGATCTGCAGCGTGGCCATGGGCGGGCGCAGCGGCCCGGCGCCAGCGGGCGCGAGCTCGCTCAGTGGATGCCACTCGCTGGCGCTGCCTTGCATCTCGTCGATGCGCCCGACGCGGCCCATCTCGTCCAGGCTGGCCAGGCTGAACGCCCAGCCGGCTTCATCGGCACGACCGGTGCGCCCGACGCGGTGGGTGTGGACTTCGATCTCGGGCGTGATGTCGACGTTGATCACCGCTTCGAGGTGGGCGATGTCGAGCCCGCGCGCAGCCACATCGGTGGCCACCAGCACGCTGCAGCTGCGGTTGGCAAACTGCACCAGCACCTGATCGCGCTCGCGCTGATCAAGGTCACCGTGCAGCTCGAGCGCCACCACGCCCTGGCCCTGCAACACGGCCACCAGATCGCGGCATTGCTGCTTGGTGTTGCAAAACGCCAGCGTGCTGACCGGGCGGTAGTGGTCGAGCAGCAGACCCACCGCGTGCAGCCGTTCGCTTTCCTTCACCTCGTAGAAGCGCTGGCGGATCTTGGTGGTGGCGTGCCGCTCGGTGAGCTTGACCTGCTGCGGATCGCGCATGAAGCGCGTGGCCAGCTTGACCACGCCCTCGGGGTAGGTGGCCGAGAACAGCAGCGTCTGGCGATTCTTCGGGCAGTGCTGAACCACGGTGGCGATGTCTTCGGCGAAACCCATGTCGAGCATGCGATCGGCCTCGTCGAGCACCAGCGTGTTGAGCGCATCGAGCGGCAGCGTCTCGCGCGACAGGTGATCGAGGATGCGCCCCGGCGTGCCCACCACGATGTGTGCGCCATGCGCCAGGCTGGCGATCTGCGGGCGCATCGTGGCGCCGCCGCACAGCGTGAGGATCTTGATGTTGTCTTCGGCGCGCGCCAGCCGGCGCAGCTCTTGCGTGACCTGCTCGGCCAGCTCGCGCGTGGGGCACAGCACCAGCGCTTGCACCGCGAAGCGCCGCGGGTTCAGGTTGGCCAGCAGCGGCAGCGCAAACGCCGCCGTCTTGCCGCTGCCGGTCTTCGCCTGCGCGATCAGGTCCTTGCCCGCCAGCGCCAGCGGCAAAGCGGCCGCCTGGATCGGCGTCATGCGCTCGTAGCCCAGGCGCTGCAGGTTCTCGAGCACTGCGGGTGGAAGCGAAAGGCTGCCAAAGGCAGGGCCTGGGGTCGTGCTGGCGTGGGAATCGGTCATGTCCGATTGTCGACGCGCCACCAGCCGCCATCGCCCGACATCCGCCCGGCTGCGACTTCGCGTCCAATCGGCGCATGGAAAACCCGAACCCCCTGGAACACCGCACCGAGCGGCGGCTGACCGATCTCGAGATCAAGGCCAGCTTCACCGAAGACCTGCTCGATCAGCTCAACGCCGTCATCGTGCGCCAGCAAGACCAGATCGACCGTCTGGAGCGCGAGATCGAACGCCTGCGCCAGCAACCCACCGAGCCCCAGCCGGGAGCGTTCCGCAGCTTGAGGGATGAGTTGCCGCCGCATTACTGAGCCGGCGGCCCTCGCCCGGACCTTGACCCGAAATTCGGCTCACAAGGGTCTTGTACCCTCGCGCTATGAGTCATCCCGTCGATTGCCCCTTCTGCACGCTGCCAGCCGAGCGGGTGGTGCTGAGCAATGACTGGGCCATGGTCGTGCGCGATGCCTTCCCCGTCAGCCCTGGGCACACGCTCGTGATTCCGGTGCGGCATGTGGGTTCGTTTTTCGACACCACGGCAACTGAGCGCGAAGCCTTGCTGAAGTTTCTGGACGATGCGAAGCAACAGCTCGCTGCCGAGTTCCGCCCCGCTGGATACAACATCGGCATCAATGACGGAACTGCTGCCGGCCAGACCGTCGGGCACCTGCACATCCACCTGATACCCCGCTACGCAGGCGACCAGCCCGACCCGCGTGGTGGCGTGCGACGGGTCATTCCCGAAAAGGCTGACTACTGGTCAGCGCGTGAAACGGAGCCACGGCCATGAAAACCGCGGTCGAGGTGCTGGAGGCTTTCGGCAATATCCGCCGAGCGCAACACGCCGGCGTCTATGCGCCACACAAGCCACTGCTCATCTTGCTGGCGCTAGGCAGAGTCCAACGCAACGAATCTCGAATGGTCGAGTTCAGCGCGGTCGATGACCCACTGAAGCAGATGCTGGCGGAGTTTGGTCCCAGCAATTCAGCGAAGTCCCGTCACTATCCGTTCTGGCACCTGGCCACCGATGGGCACGGCAGCATATGGAACCTGAGTGGCCCGCGCGAGATCCTCAGCAGGAGCGCGGGTGCCACACCAAGCCTTGGCGAGCTGCGTGAGCACCACATCGCGGCGGGCTTTCCGGCAGATGTGGATGAAGCGCTGCGCAGCATTCCGGGCTTGGTGCAAGCCGTGGCCACGCAGGTTCTTGAAACCTACTTTCCAGCAACCCTGCAAGGGGATATCGCGACAGCCGCAGGCCTTGATCTCGAGCGTGAGACCGAGGTGGGCGAGGCCGTCTCACCAACGGTGGGCTACGGCAATTCAAAGCGACGCAGACGCGACCCTGATTTCCGCGATCGCGTGCTGCGGGCCTACGAATACCGGTGCTGCGTCTGCGGCTTCGACCTGCGGATCGGGCACATGCCGGCGGGCCTGGAGGCAGCGCACATCCAATGGCACCACGTGGGCGGTCCGGACATCGAGCCCAATGGCCTGTCGCTGTGCGCCTTGCACCACAAACTGTTTGACCTCGGGGTGTTCACAGTAGAGCCCGCCGAACATCGCATCATCTTCAGTCAGCACGCGATCAGCGGTGGCCGTGGCATGGAAGGCGAGCTGCAGTTTCACGGCAACCCGATCCACGCGCCGCAGCACAGCGATTTGCGACCCGCGGCTGAGTTCCTGGCGTGGAACACGAAGAACGTGTTCAAGACACCGGCGAGGCAGGTCATGTCAGTCGGGTCTAAACGCCCCGGATTGCGTTGATCTGGAGCCGAGCCTCAACTCGTTCGCCCCCTACCGGCTGAACCTCAGCACAGCCCGCATCCAGCCGAGACAACGGCCCTGCTGTCAGGAGGAGGTCAACAGGCCGTCAGGCAATGCCATCCAGGGGCCCCTCAGCTGAAAAATTCGGCGGGTGTCAGGACTCGACCTCGCATGCCGAAGCCTTGAAGCAGCAGCTTGTCGCCGGTCACCAGACGCAGTTCGGCTCGCGCCGCGAGCAGGTCCCACAGCAACTGGTCGCCAGCATCAGGCGCAGGTGGCCCGGCGACGGGTTCGAGCACGATGGCGTGCTGGGCCAGGTCGGTCAGGATGGTTTCGATCTGCTTCACGCTCAGCCCATGCAGCTTGCGCAGCGCAGGCCGCACCAGCACGGCGTGGTACTCGGCCAGCAATGCGGGCGACACGACGAAAGGGAACGCTGCGGTCAGCATGCCGTCCAGGATGCGCGCAACCGGTGACGCCGCCTGTGCCGTGAGCAAGCCAGCCACGACCACGTTGGTATCGACGATGACGGGCGGGCGGCTCACGTGCGGCGGCGCGCGGCTCTGAGCTCTTTTTGCGCCACCTCCAGCGCCTGCGCCTCGCTCAACTGGCTGTGCTCGCGGGCGCGCCGAACCAACTGCTGGGCTTCATCGCGCGACTTGATGCCGTAGAAGTCAAGGCTTTCATCGATCAGTTGTCCGATGGTCTTGTCGCGCTGCGCGGATGCCGCCTTGAGCGCTCGGTAGCGGGACTCGGTCAGGGTGATGGTCAGCCGACTCATGCGATCCTCACATTGGTGTTTTGACACCAGAATGTTATCGCGGGTCGGGCTGCCACCACGCCGCCCCAAACGCCTCGGGCGTGACCACGCGGCCGCGCATGCGGCGGTCCTTGAGCAGCAGCTTGTCGATGGTGATCAGGTGCAGGTCATCGCGAGCGCACAGCAAGTCCCACAGCATCTGATCGCCGGGGTCGGGTGACGCGTGCCCTGCGGCAGGCTCGAGCACCGTGGCGCGTTGCGCCAAGCGCGCCAGGAATGCATCGACCACGGGCTCGGTCTGCTGATGGCGCAGCTGCACCTTGGGCCGCAGCAGCACGTGCCGGTACTCGGCCACGAGCACTTCGCACACCACGAACGGCAAGTCACCGTCGCGCATGCCGTCGAGGATGTGCATCGGGCCGCCACCGGTCAGCTCGGTCATCCACTGGCCGATGAGCACATTGGTGTCGACGATGGCAAGCGGCGCGCCGTGCCAGACGCTCAGGCTCACATCAGCATGAGGTCGCATCGGGGGGCCCCGGCCGCAAGCGACGGGCCGCCGGAGCCGGCCGACTGATGAAGCTCACGCCGAAGCACTCTTGACCGCGCGCAGCTCGGACAACAAGGCGGGCACGTCCGACACGACGATGCTCCACAGGGTGTCGTTGTCGATTCCGAGGTAGCCATGAATCAGCCGGTTGCGCGTGGCCACCACCAATCGCCACGGCACCTGAGGGTGCGCCGCGCGAACCGCCTCAGGGATGCGCGTTGCAGCCTCGCCGATCAGCTCCAGATTGCGCAGGGTCGCGTCGTAGACCAGGCCGCTCGCAACGAACGAGGGCTGATCCATCCCGGCCGTGTAGACCTTCACCTTCTCGGCAAAGCGGATCATGTCGTCGATGTAAAAGCGCCACGCGCGACCCGCAGGCTCAGACATGCACCGCCTCACGCTCAATGAACGCACGCAGCTCTGGACGCAGCGCCTTGTCGGTGACCAGGTCGACCGGCCGCCCGAGCAGATCTTCCAGAAAGAACTGCACACCGAAGTAGCGCTCTGAGGTGGCCGGGCCATCGAAGGAAACGAGGATGTCGATGTCGCTGCCGGGCCGGGCCGAATCGCGCACAGTCGAGCCGAACAGCGCCAGACGTTCGACTCCGTAGCGAGCACTCAGCATGGGTTTGCTGCGGGCGAGTTGGTCCAACACCTCGGTGCGATTCATTCGAGACTCCGATTCCTGGAATCAGCCAGCCGCTCGCGGCCTGCGCAGCAGCCTTCACTGCATCGATTGTCGCCGTGCGAACGCCGCACGGAACTACATCAGCACGATGTCGTACTGCTCCGGCGAGCCGTTGCCTTCGGCGCGCAGCGAGATCGGCTTGCCGATGAAGTCGCTCAGGCCGGCCAGGTGCTGGCTTTCCTCGTCGAGCAGCATTTCGACGACCGTCGCGGTGGCGATGATGCGGAATTCCTTGGGGTTGAACTGGCGCGCCTCGCGAAGGATCTCGCGCAGGATGTCGTAGCACACGCTGCGCGCGGTCTTGACCTGGCCCTTGCCTTCGCAGGTGGGGCACGGCTCGCACAGCATGTGCGCCAGCGACTCGCGGGTGCGCTTGCGCGTGAGCTCGACCAGCCCGAGCTGGGTGAAGCCGCTGATGGTGACCTTGGTGCGGTCGCGCGCCAGCTGGCGTTTCAGCTCGGCAAGCACCGTGGCCTGGTGCTCCTCGCGCGACATGTCGATGAAGTCCAGGATGATGATGCCGCCCAGGTTGCGCAAGCGCATCTGGCGGGCGATGGCCTGGGTGGCCTCGAGGTTGGTCTTGAAGATCGTGTCGTCGAAGTTGCGCGCGCCCACGTAGCCGCCGGTGTTCACGTCCACCGTGGTGAGTGCTTCGGTCTGGTCGATGATCAGGTAGCCGCCCGACTTCAGGTCGACGCGCCGCGACAGCGCCCGCGCGATCTCCTCGTCGATGCTGAACAGATCGAAGATCGGCCGCTCGCCGCGGTACAGCTCGAGCTTGCCCACCGAGCTGGGCATGAACGCCTCGCCGAACGCCTTGAG
>CAIVGK010000022.1 GCA_903905475.1 uncultured Burkholderiales bacterium
CCGCGCTGATCGGGCTGCCGCTGATTCGCACCTGCACGCTGCTGCGACAGGCCGGGCTCGATCCGCTGGGAGCGCAACACCGATGACCGGCACCTTGTATCTGGTGCCCAACGCGCTCGACTTCGGGGTGAGCGAGGCGGGTCTGGGCGATTTGCAGCAGGTGCTGCCGCTGGGCGTGATCCGCATCGCCGCCCGGCTGCCCTGCTGGGTGGCCGAAAACGCGAAAACCACGCGGGCGTTTCTCAAGCGGGTGAACGAGATCGTGCCACTCGAGCAGCCACTGCAATCGATCGCCATCGTCGAGTTGCCACGCCCGCCCAAGGGCGGCGCTTGCGCGCCCGAGCCGAACCTCAGGGCCTTGCTCGCGCCAGCGGTGGCTGGTCAGGACGTCGGACTGATCTCGGAAGCCGGTCTGCCCGCGATCGCCGACCCGGGTGCCGATCTGGTGGCCGTGGCGCACGCGCTCCACCTTCGGGTCGAGGCCTTGTCCGGCCCGAGCTCCCTGCTGATGGCACTGTCCGCCAGCGGCCTGAACGGGCAGAGTTTTGCCTTTGTGGGCTATTTGCCCATCGATGCTGCGGCTCGGCAGACCCGGATTCGCGAGCTGGAGGCGCTGTCTCGTCGCGCCCGCCAAACGCAGCTGATGATCGAAACGCCCTACCGAAACGCCGCCTTGCTGGGCGCCTTGCTCGGCACACTGGCCGGCGGCACGCGCTTGTCGATCAGCTGCGGCCTGACGCTCGAGCAGGGCTGGAGCCGCACCGACACGGTGGCGGGATGGAAGTCAGCCGCCATGGCCGTGCCCAACGACCGGCCGGCGGTTTTTGGCCTGCTGGGCTGAGGGCTGAGGGCCGAAGGGCTCTCAGCCGAACACGGCGCATCCCAGCGCCAAAGGGCGCTGGCGCCTCACTCGTCTTGCTCGACGACCTTGCGCTCGCCAAACAGCGCGGCCACGCGGCGCTTGGCCTTGATGTTGGGCGACGGGCTGCGCGGACTCGACGGGGTTGCCGCCACCTTCGCATCCCACACGGGAGCTGCGCCAGCGCTGGGCTCGTAGGGTTGGTCAAAGAACGGGTCCGATGACGCCTTGCGGGCGCTGCCAGCGTGAGCCCGTGCTGGGGCGCTGAGCGGCGGCTCACTGAGCACCGACTGGACCGGGACAGCACGGTCGCCCTCGTCTTGATCACGCCTCGGCCGTTCCGCGCGGGGTTCGCGCCGAGGACGGGCGTCGTCGAGCTCGATCGGCTCGAGTTCGATCTTCTTCTTGATGAGTTTTTCGATGTCCGAGACCAGCCGGGCGTCATCGCGCGAGACCAGCGTGACCGCGAGTCCCGATGCGCCAGCGCGGCCCGTGCGGCCGATGCGGTGGACGTAGTCTTCGGCGTTGAACGGCACATCGAAGTTGAACACCGCCGGCAGGTCGGCGATATCGAGGCCGCGGGCGGCGACGTCGGTGCACACCAGCACATCGACCTCGCCACGCTTGAAGGCTTCCAGCGCCTTCAGGCGCTCGTCTTGCGACTTGTCACCGTGCAGGGCGTTGGTGCGCAAACCATCGCGCTCGAACGAGCGGGCCAGCCGGGCGCAGCCCAGCTTGGAATTGACGAACACCAGCGCTTGCGTCAGCGCGCGCTCCCGGATGAGCTTGAGCACCACGGCACGCTTGTCGTCGTTGTCCACGCTGAAAAAGCGCTGCTCCACGTTGGTGGCCGTGGCATTCGGGCGCGCCACCTCGACGAGGATGGGGTCTTGCAGGTAGCTCTCGGCCAGCCGCTTGATCTCGGGCGAGAACGTGGCCGAAAAGAGCAGCGTCTGGCGCTGCTTGGGCAGGTAGCTCAGGATGCGCTGCAAGTCGGGCAGAAAGCCGATGTCGAGCATGCGGTCGGCTTCGTCGAGCACCACGTACTCCACCTGGCCGAGGTTGCAGTTCTTGGCCTCGATGTGGTCGAGCAGCCGCCCGGGGGTGGCGATCAGCACCTCGACACCCGTCTTCAACTCGGCCGTCTGCGGCTTCATGTCGATGCCGCCAAACACCACCATCGAGCGCAGCTTGCTGTGCTTGGCGTAGGTCTTGACGTTGTTGGCCACCTGGTCGGCCAACTCACGGGTCGGCGCCAGCACCAGCGCGCGCACCGGGTGGCGTGCCGGCGAGGCGCTGCTGTTCTCATGCTTGAGCATCTTTTGCAGCAGCGGCAAGGTGAACGCCGCCGTCTTGCCGGTGCCGGTTTGCGCCGCACCCATCACATCGCGCCCGTCGAGGACGATGGGGATCGCCTTGGCCTGGATCGGCGTCATCTTCGTGTAGCCGGAGTCGGCGACCGCGCGCAACAACTTCGCATCGAGGGCGAGCGTGTCGAAGCTCACCGGCGCCTCGACCGGCGCCTCAGGCGGTTCGGCTGACAGATTGATGGGAGGGTCTTCGCGGGGGGATTCGGTCATCCGTTGATTATCGTCGCTGGGCCACGCACAGGGCGAACACCTAGAATTTGGGGCCGTCCGAGGTGTCGGCGGCGCCCCACCACTCACCGCAAGCACTCCATGATCCTCGTCACAGGCGGAGCCGGCTTCATCGGCGCCAACTTCGTTCTCGACTGGCTGGCCGAGTCCATCGAGCCGGTGCTCAACCTCGACGCGCTGACCTACGCGGGCAACCTGGAAAGCCTCAGTTCGCTGCAGGGCGACAGTCGGCATGTCTTCGTGCACGGCGACATCACCGACCGCGCGCTGCTCGACCAGTTGTTTGCCACACACAAGCCGCGCGCGGTGGTCCACTTCGCGGCCGAAAGCCATGTCGACCGCAGCATCCACGGCCCGGGCGCGTTCATCCACACCAACGTGCAGGGCACCTTCACCTTGCTGGAAGCCGCCCGCGCGTTCTGGTCCACGCTGGCCGGGTCCGAGCGTGAGCAGTTCCGCTTCCACCATGTGTCCACCGACGAGGTCTACGGCTCGCTGGGTGCCGGCGATGCGCCGTTCACCGAGACCCACCTCTACGAGCCCAACAGCCCGTATTCGGCCAGCAAGGCGGCCAGCGATCACCTGGTGCGCGCCTGGCACCACACCTACGGACTGCCGGTGCTGACCACCAACTGCAGCAACAACTACGGCCCGTTCCACTTCCCCGAAAAGCTGATCCCGCTGATGATCGTCAACGCGCTGGCGGGCAAGCCGCTGCCGGTCTATGGCGACGGTCAGCAGGTGCGTGACTGGCTGTTCGTCAAGGACCACTGCGCAGCCATTCGGGTGGTGCTGGCCGGCGGGCGCGTCGGCGAGACCTACAACATCGGCGGCTGGAACGAGAAGCCCAACCTCGACATCGTGCACACGGTGTGTGCGCTGCTCGACGAGATGCGGCCCGACCCCGTCGGCAGCCACCGCCGGCTGATCACGCACGTGACCGACCGCCCCGGCCACGACCGGCGCTACGCCATCGACGCGCGCAAGCTCGAGCGCGAGCTCGGCTGGAAACCGGCCGAAACCTTTGAGAGCGGCATCCGCAAGACCGTGCGCTGGTACCTGGATCACGCCGACTGGGTCGCCCGGGTGCAAAGCGGTGCCTACCGCGAGTGGGTCGCCACCCAGTACGCCGCCCCATGAAGATCTTGCTGTTCGGCAAGAACGGGCAGGTCGGCTGGGAACTGCAGCGCGCGCTGGCGCCGCTGGGCGAAGTGATCGCGCTCGACGCCGACAGCCGCGAGCTCAGCGCTGATTTTTCCAACCCCGAATCGCTCGCGGCCACGGTGCGCGCGGTGGCGCCGCAGTGGATCGTCAATGCGGCCGCCCACACCGCGGTCGACAAGGCCGAGAGCGAGCCCGAACTGGCGCGCGCCATCAACGCCGGCGCGCCTGGCGTGCTGGCGCGCGAAGCCGCCGCCACCGGCGCCTGGCTGATGCACTACAGCACCGACTACGTGTTCGACGGCAGCGGCTGCGCCGCACGGGCCGAAGACGCGCCCACCGGCCCGCTGGGCGTGTACGGCGCGACCAAGCTCGAAGGCGAGACGCTCATCCGCGCGAGCGGCTGCCAGCACCTGATCTTTCGCACCAGCTGGGTCTATGCGGCGCGCGGCGGCAATTTCGCGCGCACCATGCTCAAGCTGGCCCAGGAACGCGACGCGCTGAAGGTCATCGACGACCAGATCGGCGCGCCCACCGGAGCCGACCTGCTGGCCGATCTGAGCGCGCACGCCATGCGCAGCGTGGCGCTGCAACCGCAGCTCGGCGGCACGTATCACGCCGTGGCCTCGGGCCACACCAGCTGGCACGGCTACGCGGTGCACGTGATAGCCAACGCGCGCTCACGCGGCCTGCCCATCCGCGTGGCGAGCGAGGCCATCGCCGCGGTGCCGACCAGCGCGTTTCCGACCCCGGCGCGCCGCCCCGCCAATTCGCGGCTCGACACCCACAAACTTCGCAGCAACTTCGGCCTGCAGCTCCCGGACTGGCAACGCGGCGTCGACCGCATGCTGGCCGAAGTGCTGGGCTGACCACAACGAAAGACCCGATGAACACCACCCGACGCAAAGGCATCGTGCTGGCCGGCGGCTCCGGCACCCGGCTGCATCCGGCCACGCTGGCCATCAGCAAGCAGCTGCTGCCGGTCTACGACAAGCCGATGGTGTACTACCCGTTGAGCACGCTGATGCTCGCGGGCATCCGCGACATCCTGCTGATCAGCACGCCGCAAGACACGCCGCGCTTTTCCGCACTGCTGGGCGACGGCAGCCGCTGGGGCGTGAACATCAGCTACTGCGTTCAGCCCCAGCCCGAGGGACTGGCGCAGGCGTTCATCCTCGGCAAGGATTTCGTGGGGGGCGCTCCGAGCGCGCTCGTGCTGGGCGACAACATCTACTACGGCCACGACCTGCAGGGGCTGCTGCACGCGGCGAATGCGCGCGCCAGTGGTGCTTCGGTGTTCGCGTATCACGTGAACGACCCCGAGCGCTACGGCGTGGTCGCGTTCGATGCCCACAAGCGCGCGCTCAGCATCGAGGAAAAGCCCAAGGTGCCGCAAAGCAACTATGCGGTCACCGGCTTGTATTTCTACGACTCGCAGGTGTGCGACATCGCCGCCGACATCCGCCCGTCGCCGCGCGGCGAGCTCGAGATCACCGACGTCAACGCGCGCTACCTCGAGCAAGGCCAGCTGAGCGTCGAGATCATGGGACGCGGTTACGCCTGGCTCGACACCGGCACCCACGACAGCCTGCTCGAAGCCAGTCAGTTCATCGCCACGCTCGAAAAGCGCCAAGGCCTCAAGGTGGCCTGCCCCGAAGAAATCGCCTTCCGCTCGGGATGGATCACCACCAGCCAACTCGAAGCGCTGGCGCAGCCGATGCTCAAGAACGGCTACGGCCAGTACCTGATGCAAATCGTCAAGTCGCAGGTGTTCTGATGAAGATCACCACCACGGCCATCGAAGGCGTGCTGATCCTCGAGCCCAAGGTGTTCGGCGACGAGCGGGGCTTTTTTTTCGAGAGCTTCAATCAGCGGGCCTTCAACGAGGCGGTGGGCCAGGCGGTCGACTTCGTGCAGGACAACCATTCGCGCTCGGCCAAGGGCGTGCTGCGCGGGCTGCACTTTCAGCGCGCGCCGCACGCGCAGGGCAAGCTGGTGCGTGTGACGCAGGGCAGCGTGTTCGACGTGGCGGTCGACATCCGCCCCGACAGCGCGACCTTCGGCCGCTGGGTGGGAGTGGAACTGAGCGCGCACAACCACCGGCAACTGTGGATCCCGCCGGGCCTGGCCCACGGTTTTCTGGTCACCAGCGACAGCGCTGACTTCCTCTACAAGACCACCGACTACTACCGCCCCGAATCCGAGGGCAGCGTGCGCTGGGACGACCCCGACCTGGCGATCGCCTGGCCGCTGGAAGGCCTCACGCCAGCGCTGTCGGCCAAGGATGCCGCCGCGCCCCGGCTGCGCGGCTGAGGGCGCCCGTCCATCGGGCCGAGCCAGAGTCGGGTACAGCCCGCTGCAAAGCCCCCAGTTCCCGGCCCAAGCCACCACGCGGTGCAGCCCACCCTGCCCCCCCTTCGGAGGGGGCTCAAAAGCAACAGACAGCACTGCTGAGAGGCGGTAGCATCTGCGGCTCACTTTTGACCAGTTCATGACCTTCTCACTGTTGGCCAGTTCATGACGTTTTTTCTCGTCAGTCTCATCGTTTCACTGGTCGTTACGCTGCTTGTCATTCGGTCCAGCGAGCGACACCAGCACCTGTCGGCAGACCACGATCTGGACGGGCCACAAAAATTCCACAGTCTCGCGGTGCCGCGCATCGGGGGCGTCGGCGTGTCCATGGCCTTGGTGGCCGGGGCGCTGATGGCGCAACTGACGCAAAGCCCGCTCGCGCCATCGCTGTGGCTGCTGCTGGCCGCCGCCCTGCCGGCGTTTGCTGCCGGCCTGATGGAAGACCTGACCAAGAACGTTTCGCCCACCAAGCGCCTGTGCGCCACAGCCGTGTCGGCCGCGCTGGCCGGCTGGTGGCTGGATGCCGTGATCCGCCGCACCGACATTCCCGGCGTCGATCAACTGGTGGGGCTGTCATTCGGGGCCATCGCCTTGACGATCCTGGTGGTGGCCGGTGTGGCCAACGCCATCAACATCATCGACGGCTTCAACGGGCTGGCCTCCATGTGCGTGCTCATCATGTTGCTGGCGCTGGCCTACGTCGGCCT
Organism: uncultured Burkholderiales bacterium; assembly: GCA_903905475.1. Taxonomy (GTDB): domain Bacteria; phylum Pseudomonadota; class Gammaproteobacteria; order Burkholderiales; family Burkholderiaceae_C; genus PBB1. The sequence goes on from CAIVGK010000022.1 coordinate 6,678, forward strand.
TCAGTTGGGCGACCGGCTGGTGGTCACGATGGCGCTGATTTCCGCCGGCGCCGTGCTCGGGTTTTTCGTGTGGAACTTCCCGGCCGGACTCATCTTTCTGGGCGATGGGGGCGCCTATTTGCTGGGCTTCTTGGTGGCCGAACTGGGCGTGCTGACGATCGTGCGCAACCCGGGCGTGTCGCCGCTGTTTCCGCTGCTGTTGTGTGCCTATCCGATTTTCGAGACGATCTTCACGATCTACCGGCGCCAGCTCAAGGGCACGTCACCGTCGCACCCCGATGGCATCCACCTGCACTCGCTGGTGCACCGCCGGCTGATCCGACCCTTGCTTCACGAGTCGCCAGAACAAAACCTGCGCAAACGCAACTCGATGACCTCGCCATACCTGTGGTTGCTGTGCAGCCAGTCAGTGATCCCCGCGGTGTTGTGGTTCCGTGACACCGCCATGCTGGCGTGCTTCATCGGCCTGTTCATGGTGTCGTACATGGTCGCCTACTGGAGCATCGTGCGCTTCAAGGTGCCGCACTGGCTGGTCGCGCGGCACTGATCGGCCGCTGCGGCCCCCGGGCGCGTCACCGGGGCTGGTACTCGGGCACGAACCGGCCCAGTTGCTCGCGCCACACCGCCGGTGACGCACCGTCTTGCGGCGTGTGCAGCCAGCCCAGCAACTCGGCCAGCCACGGCGGGGTGGCCTCGTCGTTGAGCCGCGCGATGCGCAGCCGCGGGTGGGCGGACGGCTGCGTGGTGTCGGCGTCGGCCAGCAGTTCCTCGTAGAGCTTTTCACCCGGGCGCAATCCGCAAAAGACGATGCCGATCTCGTTGTCGCGGTGGCCGCTCAGGCGGATCAGGTGGCGCGCCAGCTCGACGATCTTCACCGGCTCGCCCATGTCGAGCACATAGACCTGCCCGCTTTGCGCCAGCACCGCCGACTGCAGCACCAGCCGCACCGCCTCGGGGATGGTCATGAAGTAGCGCGTGATGTCCGGGTGCGTGACCGTCAGCGGCCCGCCGCGCGCGATCTGCTCCTTGAACTTCGGGATCACGCTGCCGCTCGAGCCCAGCACGTTGCCAAAACGCACCGCCGAGAACACGGTGCCCGCATGCTGCGTGGCCAGGTGCGACAGCACCCGCTCGGCGGCGCGTTTGCTGGCACCCATCACGTTCGTGGGGTTGACCGCCTTGTCGGTGCTGATCATCACGAAGCGCTCGACGCCGCATTCGGCCGCCGCCAGCGCCGCGTGGTACGTGCCCAGCGTGTTGTTGTGCAGCGCCGCCCAGGCGTTGTCGTCTTCCATCAGCGGCACGTGCTTGAAGGCCGCCGCGTGAAACACCAGCTGCGGGCGCTGCGCAGCGAAGGTCGCGCGCAGGTGCGCCAGGTTCTTCACATCGCCCATCAGGCGCACCAGCGGCAAACCGGGGTGCAACTCGCCGAGCTGCTGCTCGATCTGGTACAGCGCAAACTCGCTCAGCTCGTAGAGCACCAGCCGCGCCGGACCGTACAGCGCCAGCTGGCGGCACAGCTCGCTGCCGATGGAGCCGCCCGCCCCCGTGACCAGCACCGTCTGGCCTGACACCAGCTCGGCGATGCCCGCCTCGTCGAGCACCACCGGCTCGCGCCCCAGCAGATCCTCGGGCTCGACCGCACGAATGCGTTCGATGCGCGCCGCGCCCGACTGCAGCTCGCTGATCGACGGCACGGTGAGCACCGGCAACCCGGTGGCCGCGGCCAGCTCGATGGCGCGGCGCCGTTGCGCTGCCGTTGCGTTGGGCAAGGCGGTGATGAGGTGCGTGGCGCCAGCGGTCACCGAGGGCGTGCTCACGTCATCGAAGGTGCCCAGCACCGGCGCGTTGGCGATGCGGGTGCCGCGCTTGGCCGGGTCGTCATCGAGCAGCCCGATCACCGTCCAGCCCTGCTGAGGCAGACCGGCCACCAACAGCCGCGCGGCCTCGCCGGCGCCCATCACGATGGCGCGGCGCACCTCGTGATGGCCGCCGGTGATGCGCAAGCGGGTGTGCTCGTAGAGCATGCGATAGGCGATGCGCGTCATGCACAGCCCCATCAGCGTGACGATCGGGTGCAGCGCCAGCACCGCACGCGGCACCCCGTAGAGCTGCAGCATCAGCACGGCCACCGCGCTGAGGGCCCCGGCCACGCCGCACGACACGGTCAGCCGCTGCACCTCGCCAAACCCCGAAAAGCGCCACAACCCCTCGGGCACGCGAGCGATCACGAACACCGTCAGGTAGACCGCCACCACGCCAAGCAGCACCCAGCCGTCATAGCTCGGGCGCTCGCTCCACCAGCGCTCGAAGCCCAGTCGGAACAAGTAGGTGAAGTTCCAGCACACCACGATGGTGCCGGCATCGAGCAGCAGCGTGAGCGGCCGGCGGTGCGGTCGCCAGCGGGCGAGGAAGCGGTCGAATCGGTGCCAGAACATGGGGGTCGGGATTCCTGGTGAGCGGGCGTCAGGCGAGAGGCTCGGAAGAGGATGGGGGCCGGCGCGTCCACAGCGCGCCCACGGTGGCCGCGATGCACCGCAGGTCGCGCAGCCACGTGGCCTCGCCGATGTAGCGCGCCGAGATCGCCAGCTTGGCGGGCATCACCACTTCGAGGTACTCGCGCTGCGGATCGGCGGCGCGGGCCAGCAGCTCGCCTTCATGGCGAAACGCGAGCGACGCCGGATCGGTGATGCCGGGGCGCACACCGAGCAGCGTGGCGCGCAAGGCCGGCGGGTACATCGCCACGTAGCGAGGCACCTCGGGGCGCGGGCCGACCAGGCTCATGCAGCCGCGCCACACGTCGATCAGCTGCGCCAGCTCGTCGAGCTTGGTGCGACGCAGCAGCGCGCCCACGCGGGTGATGCGCGGGTCGTCGCCCACGGTGATCTGCGCTGCCGCACCCGCCTCGTCCGTGCCCGCAGCCTGCCGCATGGTGCGCAGCTTGTGGATGCGGAACTCGACGCCGCCGCGCCCGACGCGCGTTTGCCGGAAGAACACCGGCCCCGGCGAGTCGAGCTTGATCGCCAGCGCCACCAGCAGCAGCACCGGCGCGAGCAGCAGCAGCCCGAGGCCCGAGCCCAACAGGTCGATCACTCGCTTGGCCATGGGCAAAAGCGCCTCGCGCGCTCAGCCGAGCAGCGAGCGCACGGCGGCGATGACGCGCTCGATTTGCGAGTCGTCCATGCGCGTGTACAGCGGCAGGCTGAGCATGCGCTCGTAGGCGTGCTGGCTGTGCGGAAAACGCTCGGGCGTGAGGTCGTAGCGCTCGCGCCAGTACGGCTGCAGGTGCAGCGGGATGTAGTGCACGCTGCAGCCGATGCCCGCAGCGTACAGGCCGTCGATGAGGCCGTCGCGGCTGAGCTTGGCGCCATCGGCCAGCCGCAGCACGTACAGGTGCCAGGCGTGCGTGTCGCCGCTCGCGGGCTGCGGCGGCGTGATCAGCGGCAAGTCGGCGAAGGCGGCGTCATAGCGTGCGGCAATGGCCGCGCGCGTGGCCTGGAATCCGCGCGAGCGGCGCAGCTGGTGGATGCCCATCGCCGAGGCGATGTCGGTCAGGTTGTATTTGAAGCCCGGCGCCACGATCTCGTAGTACCAGCTCGGCGCCTTGGCGGTGAAGCGGTCGAACGCATCGCGGTTGATGCCGTGCAGCCGCATCACCTGCACGCGCTTGGCGATCGCGGCGTCGCGCGTGACCACCATGCCGCCCTCGCCGGTGGTCATGGTCTTGTTGGCGTAGAAGCTGAACACCGTGACATCGCTGCCCAGCGTGCCCACGAGCTCGCCGCCACAGGTGGTGGGCAGCGCGTGCGCGGCGTCTTCCACCACCTTCAGGGCATGGCGGCGCGCCAGCGGCAGCAGCGTGGCCATGTCGGCCGCGAGGCCCGCGTAATGCACCGGAATGACCGCCCTGGTGCGCGGCGTGATGGCGGCTTCAACCGCGGCCACGTCGATGCACAGCGTGGCCGGATCGATGTCGACCAGCACCACGTCGGCGCCCAGATAGCGCACCACCTCGGCGGTGGCGGTGAAGGTGTGGGTGGTGGTGATGACCTCGTCGCCCGGCCCGATGCCCAGCGCCTCGAGCGCCAGGTGCAGCCCCGCGGTGGCCGAGTTGACGGCCATCGAATGCAGGCCGGGATCGCCCAGGTAAGCGGTGAAGTCCTCCTCGAAGCGCCGCGTCTTCGGCCCGGTGGTGATCCAGCCGGATCGCAGCGTGTCGACCACCTCGGCGATCTCGTCGTCACCGATGTCGGGCAGCGCGAAGGGGATGAAGGGCAAGGCGGTTTCAGGCATGGGAAGCGAGGGTATCAGCCGGCTGAGGGGCGTTGCGCGCGTCGCACGGGGCGGATGCGTCGGCGCACGCGTGGGGCGGTGTTGCGAGCGCCGCGCTCATCGGGTCAGCCTGGCGAAGCGTTCGCGGCCGTGGCCGTGGCGCCAGGCGTCCCACACGCCGGCCAGCGTGCCCACGCCGTAGCCGAGCTGCTGCGCGGCCACCACCAGCGGCAGCCGCCACAGCAAGGCCCAGGACGACGCGCTCGCCACCGCCACCGACAGGCCCGCCAGCACCAGCGCATAGGCACCCAGCAGCGCGAGCAGCGGCGTCACGCCGGAACCGCTCAGCGCGAGCAGCGCCGCCAGCGCGAGCGCGGCGACGAACAGCCCCGGCACGCGGTGCCGCCAGGCGGCGGCCTGGCCGTGCTTTTTCATCACGAAGGGTTTCCAGTAACCGTACTGCAGCCACTGCCGCCACAGCGCACCCAGCGAATCGCGCGGGCGGTACACCGAGCGGATGGCCGGGCTTTGCCAGATGCGACCCCCGCCCAGCACGATGCGCAGGTTGTGCTCGTCGTCCTGGTTGCGCACCAGGGTCTCGTCGAAGCCGCCGAAGCGCTCGAAGGTCGCGCGCGGCCAGCAGCCCAGATAGACGGTGTCGACCTCGCCCTCGTAGACCAGCGAGCGCGATCGCGCGCCACCGGCCACCCAGCGCGACTGGAAGGCTGCGGCGATCGCGCCGGGCCAGCCGTCACGCCCCTCGGCGCGCCACGGGCCGCCCACGTTGTCGGCGCCGCTGCGCTCGAGCGCGTGCAGGCACTGCGCCACGTAGTCGGCGGCGTAGCGGGTGTGCACGTCCATGCGCACGATCACCGCACCGGCCGCCACCGCCAGCGCGCGGTTGAGCCCGGCCGAGACGATGCGCTGCGGGTTGTCGACGAGCGTGAGCCGCGGCTCGGTGAGCGCCATGGCCTGCAGCCGCTCGCGCGTGCCGTCGTCGCTGATGCCATCGGCCACGATCAGTTGCAGCTGCCAGCCCTCGGGCAGCGACTGGCCCAGCGCGTCGGCGCCAAACGCCTCGATGACATCGCGCTCGTTGCGGCACGGCACGATGACGCTGACGGTGCGCACCGCTGCCATCACGTCGCCCCCGATCGGCCACGTGGGGTCAGCAAGCCGCGGTACAGCGCATCCATCGCGTCCATCTGCGCGGCGCGCTGGCCGTCGCGCGCGATGCGCTCGAGGTGGATCGCACCGAGCTGCTGCGCACGCGCATCGTCTTGCAGCAAGGTTTGCAGCGCACGCGCCAGAGCAGTGGCGTCGCCGGCCGGCACCAGCAGGTCGTCGGCGCCCGACAGCCACTCGCGATTGGCCGGCAGGTCGCTGGCCACCACG
>CAIVGK010000023.1 GCA_903905475.1 uncultured Burkholderiales bacterium
GCCACGCGATCGCCCTCGATGTGGCGCTCGACCCACAGGAAGATCTCGGTGTAGACGGTTTGCGGGCAGGCAAAACCGCACCACAGGCGTCCCGCCACCGCCGTGAACAGGAACAGCGAGTACGCGCAGATGATCAGCAGCGCCGTCAGGTAGATGAAGTCCTGCGGGTGCAACACCAGAGCGAAGATGTAGAAGCGGCGCGCGCCCAGATCGAACAGCACGGCGGGGCGGCCGTTCCACACCAGCCAGGGCGTGCCGTAGAACACCAGCTGCGTGATCCACACCATCGCCCAGCGCCAGCGGGCAAACAGCCCGCTGACCGAACGTGGGTAGATCTGCTGACGCTTCTCGTACAGCCAGACGGTCTCGCCCTCGGCGCCGGCCGCTGCCGGCACGGGGACGATAGGGATGACCGGCGGAGTCGGCGGTCGCACTGGATCCATCGGCATGCGCGGTGTCAGGGCGCGGCCGATGCCGTGGTGGTACTGCGCGACAGGCTCATCACATAGGCTGCGAGCACATGGATCTGCTCAGACGCCAGACGCTGGTCGTGAGCGGGCATCGCGTTGATCTTGCCGTTGTTGACCATGGCCGCGATGGCCTCTTCGCCAAAGCCGTGCAGCCAGATCTTGTCGGTCAGGTTGGGTGCACCGATCGCCTGCAGGCCCTTGCCGTCGGCGCCGTGACAACCGGCACACACCGCGAACTTGGGCTTGCCCGCGGCAGCGGCAGCGGCATCGTGGGTGCTGCCGGACAGGCTCAGCACGTACTGCGCCACCTGGTGCACGGCCGTGGCGTCACCCACCGCAGCCACCATCGGCGGCATCATGCCGATGCGCCCTTCGGTGATCGTCTTGATGATCGTCGCGTGGTCGCCGCCGTGCAGCCAGTCGTTGTCGGTCAGGTTGGGAAAGCCCTTGCTGCCGTGCGCGTCCGAGCCGTGGCAGGCCGCGCAGTTGTTGACGAACAAACGCTCGCCGATGCCCATGGCGGCCGGGTCTTGCATCAGCGTTTCGGCTGAGGCCTGCGCATAGCGGGCGTAGACCGGTGCCATCGCGGCGCGAGCGGCTTCCTGCTCGGCCTGATGCTGGCCCGTGCTCGACCAGCCGAAGGCGCCCACGCGGCTGCCCGCGCCCGGATAAAGCACCAGATAGCCCAGGCTGAACACGACCGTCAGGATGAACAGCCACATCCACCAGCTCGGCAGCGGGTTGTTGAGTTCGCGCAGGTCGCCGTCCCAGACGTGCCCCGTGGTGTTGTCGCCCGACATCACCTTGCGGCGCGACGCGACGGCCAGCAGCACCAGACACGCCAGCATCGACACGACCGACGCCACGGCGACAAACACCGACCAGCCATTCGAGAAGAAGTCACTCATTTCATGCTCCGGTCATCGTCCAGGAACGGCAGGCGGGCGGCCTCGTCGAAGGCAGCGCGGTTGCTGCGCGACCAGGCCCAGCACACGATGCCGATGAAGGCGAGGAAAGACAGCACCGTCACCGCGGCGCGCAAAGTGTTCACATCCATGACATGGCCCTCACTTGACTGCGGTGCCAAGCACCTGCAGGTAGGCGATCAGCGCATCGAGTTCGGTGCGGCCCTTGACCGCTTCGCTCGACTGCGCAATCTCTTCATCGCTGTAGGGCACCCCGACCGTGCGCAGCGCGCTCAGGTGCTTGGGCAGCGACTCGGCGTCGACCAGCGTGCTCACCAACCACGGGTAAGCCGGCATGTTCGACTCGGGCACCAGATCGCGCGGGTTGGTCAGGTGCACGCGGTGCCACTCGTCGCTGTACTTGCCGCCCACGCGGTGCAGGTCCGGCCCGGTGCGCTTGCTGCCCCACTGGAACGGGTGGTCGTAGACGAACTCGCCGGCCGTCGAGAAGTGGCCGTAGCGCAAGGTCTCGGCATACAGCGGTCGGATCATCTGCGAGTGGCAGTTGTAGCAACCCTCGCGGGTGTAGATGTCGCGCCCGGCGAGCTGCAGCGCGGTGTAGGGCTTCAAGCCTTCGACCGCCTGCGTGGTGGAGCGCTGGAAGTACAGCGGCACGATCTCGACGATGCCGCCCACCGCCACCACCAGCAAGATCAAAACGATCATCAGCAGGTTGTTGGTTTCGATGCGCTCGTGCCCGGAGGCCGGAGCGTGCTTGTGTGTTTTGGCGTTCATGAAAGTCCTTTGCTCAGGCAACAGCCAGCGAGGCCGGGACCGGCACCGCAGTGGCCTTGCCGCGCGACACGGTCATCACCACGTTCCACGCCATGATCAGCATGCCGCCGAGGTAGAGCACCCCACCGACCAGCCGCACGACATAGAACGGATAGGTCGCCTTGACGCTTTCGACGAAGCTGTAGACCAGCGTGCCGTCCGGGTTGACCGCGCGCCACATCAGGCCTTGCATCACCCCGGCGATCCACATCGCCGCGATGTACAGCACGACACCGATGGTGGCGATCCAGAAGTGCAGCTCGATGGCCCGCACGCTGTGCATCTGGGTCTGCCCGAACATGCGCGGGATCAGGTAGTACAGCGAACCCATCGACACGAAGCCGACCCAGCCGAGCGCACCGCTGTGCACGTGGCCGACGGTCCAGTCGGTGTAGTGGCTGAGCGCGTTGACCGTCTTGATGGCCATCATCGGGCCCTCGAAGGTGCTCATGCCGTAGAACGACAGCGCCACGATCAGGAACTTCAGGATCGGATCGTCACGCAGCTTGTGCCAGGCACCGCTGAGCGTCATGACGCCGTTGATCATGCCGCCCCAGCTGGGCGCGAGCAGGATCAGCGAGAACAGCATGCCGATCGACTGCGCCCAGTCGGGCAGCGCGGTGTAGTGCAGGTGGTGCGGACCGGCCCACATGTAGGTGAAGATCAACGCCCAGAAGTGCACGATCGACAGCCGGTAGCTGTACACCGGCCGCTCGGCCTGCTTGGGGATGTAGTAATACATCATCCCGAGGAAGCCCGCGGTCAGGAAGAAGCCCACCGCGTTGTGGCCGTACCACCACTGGACCATCGCGTCTTGCACGCCGGCATAAGCCGAGTAGCTCTTCATGAAGCCGGCCGGAATCGCTGCGCTGTTGACCACGTGCAGCAAGGCCACCGCCAGGATGAACGCGCCGAAGAACCAGTTGGCCACGTAGATGTGGCGCACCTTGCGCCGCCCCACCGTGCCGAAGAAGACGATCGCGTACGCCACCCACACCAGCGTGATCAGGATGTCGATCGGCCACTCGAGCTCGGCGTATTCCTTGCCCTGGGTGTAGCCCAGCGGCAGCGAGACCGCCGCAGCGACGATCACCGCCTGCCAGCCCCAGAAGACGAAGCGCGCCAGCAGCGGCGCGAACAGCGGCGTCTGGCAGGTGCGCTGCACCACGTGGAAGGAGGTCGCCATCAGTGCGCAACCGCCAAAGGCGAAGATGACCGCGTTGGTGTGCAGCGGGCGCAAGCGCCCGAAGCTCAACCACGAGATGCCGAAGTTCAGCTCTGGCCAGGTCAGCTGCGCGGCGATGATCACCCCGACCAGCATGCCCACCACGCCCCACAGCACCGCGGCCAGCGCGAAGCCGCGGACCGGATCATCGTCATAGACCGGCACGGCCGGCGATTGGCCAACACTCATGGGGCACTCCTGTTTTTGTTGATTTCAGATGGGAGGGATTCTTGAGCGGCGACCTGGCCCGCCACTTGATGCGCATCAAACGGGCGGTCACCGGCGTCGAGGATTTCGGCAGCGACGCCCTCGAGATCGTCGAACTGCCCGCCTTGCAGCGCCCAGGCAAACACGCCCAGGATGCCGAGCATGGCGAACACCGACAGCGGCACGAGCAGGTAGAGGATGTCCATCGACGGCCCTTTCAGCGGCGCAGCCGCAGCGCGTTGCACACCACGAACAGCGAGCTGAGCGCCATGCCCAGGCCGGCCGCCCACGGCGGCAGCAAGCCGGCCAGGGCCAGCGGCACACACACCGCGTTGTAGCTGGCCGCCCACGCGATGTTCTGGCGGATCACCCGCACGCAACGCCGCGACAGGCGGCGCAACTCGACCACGTCGGCCAGCCGATCGGCCAGCAGCACCGCATCGGCCTGGGCGCGTGCGAGCAGCGCACCGGCGCCCATGGCGAGTGACACATCGGCTTGCGCGAGCACCGGCGCGTCGTTGATGCCGTCACCGAGCATCGCGACCGTCTCGCCCGCGGCCTGCGCGGCGCGCACCGCGGCCAGCTTGGCCTCGGGGCTGGCGCCGCCGATGGCCCCGGCCAGACCGAGCAGGTTTGCCATGCGAGCCACACGCTGCGGCGCGTCGCCCGACAGCACGGTGATGCGCAGCCCCTCGGCTTGCAGCGCGGCCAGCGCCTGCGGCACGTCGGCGCGAACCGCCTCGTCGAAACACAGCCGCAACCGCGGCTCGCCCGCCGGGCCGAACCAGCTGACCGGGCCACTCCGGTCGTCAAGGTCGGCCGGCGCACCCGCGTCGCAAGCGCCCACCCAGGCGGCGCTGCCCAGCCGCCAGCAGCGACCCTGCGCATCTTGCGCTTCGATGCCGGCGCCCGGCTCTTCTCGAACCGATTGCCAGACACCGGCTGGCACCGCCTGGGGCTGCGACTCGCACAGCGCGAGCGCCAGCGGGTGGCGTGACCAGCTCGCCAGCGAAGCAGCGCCCGCCAGCAAGTCGGCCTCGTTCAGGGCGGCGGCCACGGGCAGCCGCTGGCAGTGGCTGTAGCGCGGCCGGTCTTCGGTCAGGGTGCCCGTCTTGTCGATGAACAAGTGGGTGCAACCCGCCATGGTTTCGAGCGCCTCGAGACGGCGCAGCAGCACCCCACGGCGCGCCAGCGAACCGGCGGCGGCCAGCAGCGCCGACGGCGTGGCCAGCGACAGCGCGCACGGGCAGGTGACGATCAGCACCGACACCGCCACCCACACCGCGCGGCTCGGGTCGATGACGCTCCACACGGCAGCCGCAGCCGCGGCCAGCAACAAGACCGTCCACAGGAACGGCGCCGCCCAGCGATCCGCCCAGCGCGCGCTGGCCGGGCGCTGCGATTGCGCCTCGCGCATCAGCGCCACGATGGCGTCGTGACGGGTGTCGGCGCCCACGCGCAGCACCTGCATCACGACGGGTGCTTCGAGGTTCACGCTGCCGGCCACCACGTCGGAGCCGCACACCTTGGGTTGCGCGCGCGATTCGCCGGTGAGCAGCGCCTCGTTCGCCGCGGTGGTGCCCTCGAGCACGCGGCCGTCGGCCGGGAAGGCCTCGCCGACCGCCACCCGCACGCGATCGCCCGCCAGCAGCCGCGCGATGCTCACCCGCTCGGTGGCGCCGTCGGCGAGCAGCCGGGTGGCCGCCTCAGGCAGGACACCGAGCGCGTTTTCCAGCCCCTCGGCAGCCCGATGGCGAGCGCCCAACTCCAGGAATCGCCCGCCCAGCAGCAGTGCCACAAACATCGTCAGCGAGTCGAAATAGACCTCGCTGCCAAACGCGCCGTGCGGATCGAAGGCCGCGCCGCTGCTGGCGATGAAGCTCACCGCGATGCCGATGGCCACCGGCACGTCCATGCCGATGTGGCGCACCCGCAGCGCGCGCCAGGCGCCCTGGAAAAACGGTGCCGCTGAAAACGTCAGCACCGGCAGGCTCATCATCCAGCCACCCCAGTTGAGCAACTGCTGCAAATCGGGCTCGATGCCACCCGGTGTGCTGACGTAGGCCGGCGTGGCCAGCATCATCACCTGCATCGCACAGAAGGCAGCGACGAAGAGGCGCCACAGCGCGCGCCGCGATTCACGCAGCCGCTGCATCCGCGCGCTGGCGGCCGTGTCGGGGTCGGCGCCGTAGCCGGCACGGCGCACCGCGTCGATCAGCGCGGAAGGGCGGGTGCGCGCGGCATCCCAGCGCACCGCGGCGCGCTGTGCGGCGGCATTCACCGACACGTCAATCACGCCGTCGACCTGACGCAAGGCCTGCTCGATGGGCAAGGCACACGCCGCGCAGGTGATGCCCGACAAGCGCAGCGCGGACATGCCCACGCGACGGCCGGCGGCATCGACCGACCAGCTGGTGAAGCGAGCGGTGTGCTGCGGGTCGTCGAGCACGCAAGCGTCAGGGGACGCGCCGGGTGCGGCGGCGAGGAGGCGGGGCTCGGTGGTGGTGCTCATCAAGGCGAGGGCGCGGCCAGCCGCACCGCCGATGCCGAGTGTGACCAACGCCGCCGCACGCTCCTTTGATGCGGATCAACTCGACGGGCGCGGATCCAAATCAACACGCCCGGCGGCAAGGTGTCATGCCGAGGCCACGTGGGGGCTGCTGTTTGGCGCGTCGGGCGGCTCCATTTCCTGGGCGGTGAGCCACAGCCGCAGGTCGAACTCGAGCTGGTGGTAGTCGGACTCCATGTGGCAGCACAGCGCGTAGAACGGCTTGTCGTGCTCGCGCTCCTTGAGGTGGGCGAGTTCGTGCACCACGATCATCTTCAGGAACGCCCCAGGTGCCTCCTTGAACAAGCTGGCCACGCGGATCTCGCGCTTGGACTTGAGCCGCGTGCCCTGCACGCGCGACACCGTGGCGTGCGTGCCCAGCGCGTTGTGCAGCACCTGCAACCGGTTGTCGTAGGCCACCTTGGCGATCGGCGGGGCGCTGCGCATGTAGCGCGTCTTGAGCGCCATCACGTAGTCGTAAAGCGCCGGGTCGTTGCGAACGTCGTTCGGTTCCGGGTAGCGCTGGCGCACCGACTCGCCCAGGCGGCCTTGCGCGATCAACTCGCTGACCCGCGCCAGCACCGCCGGCGCATAGCCCGCGAGGTACTTCATGGTCACGGTGAGAGCGGCCCGGCCATCGGGGGGCACGCATCGCGCGCGAGCACCAGCAGCAAGTTGTTGGCCGGCATCGCCACGCGCTCGCGCAAGTGCAAGCCGACACGCGCCGCCTGCACCAGCACATCAGCCAATGGGCGTATGCCCCAGGCCGCATCGCGTGCGCGCAGATCGGCATCGAAGGCCAGATTGCCCGGCGACGTGGGCACGTCGGCTTCGAGGTATGGCCCGTACAGCACCAGCTGGCCCTGCGGCGCCAGGTGCCGCGCGGCCAGTTGCATCAGCGCGGCGCACGTGGCCCACGGCGAGATGTGCAGCATGTTGGCGCAGTAAAGCGCATCGACCGGTTCGCGCAACGCGACGGCCAGCGCCGCCACGCTGGCCTCGTCGAGCACATCGAGCCGCAGCGCCGGGCGCACGTTCGTCAACCCCGAGCACCACGCATCGATCGACGCCGACGAGCGCGCATCGCCATCACTCGGCTGCCACGTCCACCCCGGCAACGCCGCCGCGAAATGCGCCACATGCTGCCCGCTGCCACTGGCGACTTCGAGCGCCAGGCCCGACGCGGGCAACACCCGCCGCAACGGCTCGAGGATCGGGGCCTTGTTGCGGTCGGCGGCGGGGGAGTGGAGGGGCGAGATCACTCGGTCATCACGAAAAGCCGTTGGTTCTGGCTCATCGTCACACGTCGATATTCGCCGCCCGCAACGCGTTCGTCTCGATGAAGTTGCGCCGGGGTTCGACCTCGTCGCCCATCAGCATGGTGAACACGCGGTCGGCTTCGATGGCGTCGTCGATCTGCACGCGCAGCAAGCGGCGCACGGTCGGGTCCATGGTGGTTTCCCAGAGCTGGCTGGGGTTCATTTCGCCCAGGCCCTTGTAGCGCTGGCGGCCGACGGCGCCTTCGGCTTGCAAGATCAACCAGGCCATGGCCTGACGGAAGTCGCCCACCGCGGCTTGCTTCTGGCGCTCGCCTTCGCCGCGCTTGACCACCGCATCGGC
>CAIVGK010000024.1 GCA_903905475.1 uncultured Burkholderiales bacterium
GATTTCGATCGACACGCACATCGCATCGACCAACCCGCGTGCGCCCTCCAGATCGAGCGTGGCCGCGCGCTGCGCATCGACCGGCTGGCCCAGACGCAGCGCGATTTCGGCCTCGATGCCGCGCAGCGTGAGAGGCCAGGCGCTGGCATCGGCCGGGCTGCTCCACACGCCGGCCGGCGGCAGCGCCGCATGCAAGGCCACCGCTTCACGCGAGGGCCCGCCCGACTTCCAAAAGCGTGGGGGGTGGTCGCCAAACCAGCCCAGCTCGCGCGCCACTTGTTCTTGCGCGGCGTAGGCGGCCGCCGCGTCGGGCAACTCGGGCGCACTTGGGGCCGACTGGCCTGCGCGGGCTTGCCGCAGGCGGGCGACGGCCAGATCGATGTCGCTCACAACGCGAGCGCCTCATTGAACGCACGCAGCGCGTTGAGCGTGCGCGGGTAGCCGATGTACGGCAGCAGCTGCGTGAGCACATCGATCAGCCGCGCGCGGTCGTTGCCCACGCGCAGGTTGGCCGCCACGTGCAGCTTGACCTGCGGCTCGCAGCCGCCCAGCGTGACCAGCAGGCTCAAGCTGAGCAGCTCGCGGGTGCGCACATCGAGGCCGCCGCGCGAAAGTTGGTCACCAAAGGCCTGAGCGGCCACGTACTGCTGGATGTGCAACTGATCGTCAGGCGCCGAGGCAAAGAAGTCGTCGACGGCCTCGCGGCCAAAGATCTGCTGCTCAAGCGCCAGGCCCTTTTCGGCACGGTTGGCCGGCGTGGTGGTCGACTGGTTCGGCAGCGGCAGCGCCACGCCGCGTTCGGTGAGCACGTCGTTGGTCGCGTGGATGAAGTCGAGCGCGCGCGGCAGCCCGACGTACAGCACCGCCTGATGCGCGACCTCTTTGGCCTCCACGGGCGTGACCCCGGCCTCCAGCGCCGCACCCAGCAGCGCGCGGTATTCGCGCAGCGCCGGCAACGCGATCAATGCCGCGAGCTGCACCATCAGCCGCGTGGGCGTGTCCAGATCGCCATGCCCCAGCACCTCGCCACAGGCAAACCGCTCGAAGGTGTCGGCCAGCTCCGGATCGGTCACCGCCAGCGCGGCCAACTGTGCGGGCAAATACTCATCGCGACGCGTGCGCGCCAGGTCGTCGGGGGCCATCGGGGTTCTCCTTGGGCACGGTGGGCGGCCAAGGGGAATTGTCGGCGCCGTGGACCGCGGCGATGGACTTCGACAGAAGTTCTTGCTTCCATTCAGAATCCATTTCCTCTGTCGATAAGCTACAGCGCTCCTTGGCGTTCCCGATGCAGGGGCATTCATGTCCCGTTTTTTGGGTGTATTTCCCCGCTTAGAACAACAAGACCAAATAGCCATAAAAATACCCCCGCTGGGGTTGAATCATTTCCAATGATCATTTCTCATTCAAAAAAATTCATCATGTTTTTGCCGTGGAAAACGGCGAGCCAAACCATGGCAGAGCGGCTTTCTGGATTCAACGAAAGCACATACAACAGATTTTTCAGCTTCAACCCATATCTGAACCGAGTCATCCATCAGCACCTCACTTGCGCTGACTTCCTGGGCTTGCCAGAAGCCCAGCATGGATATTTTTTGGCTTCGTTCGTTCGGAACCCTTACGACAGGGTTTACTCTGGGTTTATTCAACTCAAGAGAGACATCGCTCATCAGCCCAATTTGAAATTTCACAAGCCTTGGGTGAGAGATCTCGTGATGTCCCAGTTGAATGAGAATCATGAAATGCTCAAAAAGGCAAACCATGATTTTGATGACTGGGTTGATCTGCTTGAAGAGCATCAAGTTTACGAGCAGGGAAGAAACACCAACCTGCCACTGCACCCCGCGCATTACTGGACTCACATCGCTGGCAGTCAATTCGTCGACTTCATCGGCAAGGTGGAAACTTTTGAATCAGACATCGGTACATTTGGCGACCTTGTCGGGATTGTGGATTTACCAAAAACAAACAGCAACGTGACCGAGCTGGACGCCCAGTCAACGGACGGCCCCAAGGGCTATCGATATGCCGACAGAATGCGCCCGTCCTCGATCCGAAAAATCAATGCCCTTTTCGAAAGGGACTTTGAATTGTTCGATTATCAAAAAATTGCCGTGTGATTGAAGATGGAACACGGTGGCCGTTGCGGCCGCTCACCACCTCCGCCCACGGCGGCGCAGTGATCGCCTGGCCGCTGACAAGTTCATCAGCGGCAGCGTGACCGTGACGGGCATGGAGGCCACGCTGAACGGGCTCGGCCCATGGTCCGTTGCAGTGGAATCCCGGTGGAGTGTTGCATTTCATATTTGAGACCGCCAAAAATCTGGCGATCTTTGATCCAAAACTTTATCTGACAGATAATTCATATAAATGAAAATAGCCGTCATAACCCCATATTACAAAGAAGATTCTGATGTCTTGCATCAGTGCCATCAAAGCGTCCTTGATCAAGGTGTTGATGCAGACCACTTCTTTGTGGCAGATGGATTCCCCAACCAAGAACTGATGACATGGGACATTAAACATATTTCGTTGCCGCAAGCACATGCAGACAACGGAAACACCCCCAGAGGCATCGGCGGCATCCTTGCGGATGTTGAGGGGTATGACTTCATTTGCTATCTGGATGCCGACAATTGGTTCCATCCAGGCCACATATCATCCTTGCTGGATTTATGGAAAGAAACCAATGCCGATGTTTGCTCATCGTTCAGAACGATTCATGCCTTAAATGGCACGGAGCTACCGGCTCATGATGCCGACGAGTTATCTCTTGCCCACATTGACACAAGTTGTTATTTATTGCATCGCAATGCCTTCGAGGCTTTGTATATTTGGCTCAAAATTCCAAAGGCCTTGTCCCCCATTTGCGATCGAATTTTCCTGTCATGCTTGAAGAGAAAACAATATCGATTCGCCTCAACAAGAAAAAAGACCGTTGCCTTTCGATCCCAATATTTGTTTCATTACATTTTCGCCAAGGTGGAGCCCCCTCAAAATTTAAAAGACAATGTGGCTGACGAGTGCCATGCGTGGCTACAGACAGCCGAGGGAATGCAGGAGACGGTGAAAAGGCTGGGGTTTTTACCCATCTAACGACTGCGGCCAAGGTGGCTCTTCATCAACCCTGGGCGGGTGCTTGACGAAAATCGAACGTGTGGTGCCGTGGGTCCTGTGGCAAGGCCGAAGCGCCCGGCCCGACTTCGGCACGCGAAAGCCACAGGCCCGTGGCCGATGAACGGGCCGGTTTCGGCATCCACTTGAGGACAACCACTCCATGAACACTTCCGTGATGGTGACCGGCGGCGCCGGCTTCCTCGGCTCGCACCTGTGCGACCGCCTGGTGCGCGACCAGCGCGATGTGCTGTGCATCGACAACCTGTACACCGGCAGCCGCAACAACATCCGCCACCTGCTGGGCTCGGAGTACTTCGAGTTCCAGCGCCACGACGTGACCTTTCCGCTGTACGTCGAGGTGGGGCAGATCTACAACCTGGCGTGCCCGGCCTCGCCGGTGCACTACCAGCACGACCCGGTGCAAACCACCAAGACCAGCGTGCACGGCGCGATCAACATGCTGGGGCTGGCCAAGCGCCTGGGCGCGCGCATCCTGCAGGCGTCGACCAGCGAGGTCTACGGCGACCCGGCGGTCCACCCGCAGACCGAGGACTACTGGGGCAACGTCAACCCGATCGGCATCCGCTCGTGCTACGACGAAGGCAAGCGCTGCGCCGAAACGCTGTTCTTTGATTACCACCGCCAGCACCGGCTGCAGATCAAGGTGGTGCGCATCTTCAACACCTACGGCCCGCGCATGCACCCCAACGACGGCCGCGTGGTGTCCAACTTCATCGTGCAGGCGCTGCGCGGCGAAGACATCACCATGTTCGGCGACGGCCAGCAAACGCGCAGCTTTTGCTACGTGGACGACCTGATCGAAGCCATGGTGCGCATGATGGCCACCGACGCTGAGCTGACCGGCCCGATCAACATCGGCAACCCCGGCGAGTACTCGATGCTGCAACTGGCCGAGAACGTCTTGCGGCTGACCGGCAGCCGCTCCAAGCTGGTGTTCAAGCCGCTGCCCAGCGACGACCCCAAGCAGCGCCGCCCCGACATCTCGATGGCGCAAGCGCAGCTCGGCTGGCAGCCGCAGGTGTCGCTCGAGGACGGCCTGGCGCCGACGATCGCGTATTTTCGTCAGCTCCTGCTGGGCTGAATGACCTTGCCGCTGGAACTTGAACCCCCGATGCCGGGGGAACCCCTAGCAATGAGTTGACAGATCCCGCCAGCAAAAAATTGACGGCGCACCGGCGCCAGAAATGAGAGTTAGTGCCCACTCCAACCACATCGACCGCCCTGCCGTGTCATGCGGAGCCGTCAGGGCGCAACCCGTCGGGCCACCTGTTGCACAACGACCCGTACCGCACGTCCCC
>CAIVGK010000025.1 GCA_903905475.1 uncultured Burkholderiales bacterium
GATGCGCTCGCAGGTCGGCACGCCCTCTTGCAAGATCACCTCGGTGACCTCCTGGCCGTCCTTGATCACGCTCATCTTGTTGCGTGCGCGGCGGTTCAGGTCGCCCAGATCCTTCGGGTCGCGCACCGTCATGATGCCCATGCCGTAGGTGCCGGCGTCGGCCTTCACGATCAGGAATGGCTTGTCCGGGATGCCGTATTCCTTGTACTTGCGCCGCACCTTGGTGAGCAGCGCGTCGGCCTGGCTGATCAGGCATTCGGCGCCGGTGCCGTCGCTGAAATTGACCTCGCCACAACCGGAAAACATCGGGTTGATGAGCCACGGGTCCATGCCCAGCAGCTTGGCGAACTTCTTGGCCACTTCTTCATAGGCCGCGAAGTGCTGGGTCTTGCGGCGCACCGCCCAGCCAGCGTGCAGCGGCGGCAGCAGGTACTGCTCGTGCAGCCCCTCGAGCACCTTCGGAATGCCGGCCGACAAGTCGTTGTTGAGCAAAATCGTGCAGGGGTCGAAGTCCTTCAGCCCGAGGCGCCCGCGGTGGCGCACCAGCGGCTCGAGCGTGATCGTCGTGCCGTCGGCCAGCTCGATGGGCGTGGGGGCGGTGATCGCGTCGTCGAGGGTTCCAAGCCGCACGTTCATGCCGGCGCGGTGAAAGATCTGCAGCAGCCGCGCCACATTGGCCAGGTAGTGGACGTTGCGCGTGTGCTTCTCGGGGATGAGGAGCAGGTTCTTGGCCTCCGGGCAGATCTTCTCGATCGCCGCCATCGCCGCTTGCACCGCCAGCGGCAGCATCTCGGGGGTCAGGTTGTTGAAGCCGCCCGGGAACAAGTTGGTGTCGACCGGCGCGAGCTTGAAGCCCGCGTTGCGCAGGTCCACCGAGGTGTAGAACGGCGGCGTGTGCTCCATCCACTCGAGACGAAACCAGCGCTCGATGGCCGGCAGCGACTCGAGGATGCGCTGCTCGAGCTCGTTGATCGGGCCGGTCAGCGCGGTGATGAGGTGGGGAACCATGCGAAAACCCGATTGCCTGAAAGAGCCAATCATTCTAGGCATCGGCAAATGACAAAGCCGCCCTGCGGCGGCTTTGTCTCCCGAAAGATGTGGCGCCCGGTCAACAGGGCACCACACCGATCAACGGGTTCTTACTGGTGGTACGCGGTTTCGCCGTGCGACGAGATGTCGAGGCCTTCGCGCTCTTCGTCTTCAGGAACCCGCAGGCCGATCAACAGGTCGACGATCTTGAACGCCACCACCGAGACCACACCGGACCAGACCACCGTGGTCAGCACGGCCTTGGCCTGGATCCACACCTGAGAGGCGATCGAGTAGTCGGCTGCGGTGACCATCGTCACCGTGGACCAGTCGGCCACGTAGCCCGGGCCGCCCAGACCTGGCGAATTGAACACACCCGTCAGCAACGCGCCGACGATGCCGCCCACGCCGTGCACGCCGAACACATCCAGCGAGTCGTCTGCGCCGAGCAGCTTCTTCAGACCGGTGACACCCCACAGGCAGGCAAAGCCGCCCACGAAACCGATCACCAGCGCGCCGCCGATGCCGACGTTGCCGCAAGCCGGCGTGATCGCCACCAGACCGGCGACCGCGCCCGAGGCCGCGCCCAGCATCGAGGCCTTGCCCTTCATGAGCGCCTCGCCGATGCACCAAGCCAGCACAGCCGCCGCCGTGGCGCCCAAGGTGTTGATGAAGGCGAGCGCCGCGAAGCCATTGGCCTCCAGTGCCGAGCCCGCATTGAAGCCGAACCAGCCCACCCACAGCAGCGAGGCACCCACCATCGTCAGCGTCAGCGAGTGAGGCGTGAAGGCCTCCTTGCGGTAGCCCACGCGCTTGCCCACCATGTAGGCACCCACGAGGCCTGCGACCGCGGCGTTGATGTGCACGACCGTGCCGCCGGCGAAGTCAAGCGCGCCCGACTGCCAGAGGTGGCCGGCCTTGGCCGTCATCGCATCGACCACGTCCTTGCTGGCGTAGGCGTCAGGGCCCATCCAGAACCACACCATGTGGGCGATCGGTGCGTAGCTGAAGGTGAACCACAGCGCCATGAACAGCAGCACTGCAGAGAACTTCACGCGCTCGGCAAAGGCGCCCACGATCAGTGCACAGGTGAGGCCCGCAAACGAGGCCTGGAACGCCGCGAACACGATCTCGGGGATGTACACGCCCTTGCTGAAGGTCGCCGCGTTGGCGAAGGTGCCGGCCGCGTTGTCCCACACGCCCTTCATCATCAGCCGGTCCATGCCCCCGAAGAAGGCGTTGCCCTCGGTGAAAGCCAGGCTGTAGCCGTAGACGAACCACAGCACGACGACCATCGAGAAGGTGACGAACACCTGCATCAGCACCGACAGCATGTTCTTGCTGCGCACCAGACCGCCGTAGAACAGCGCGAGCCCGGGCACCACCATCATGATGACCAGCAACGTCGACACCATCATCCAGCCGGTGTCGCCCTTGTTGGGCACCGGTGCGGCAGCAGCCGGCGCTTCGGCGGCAGGCGCAGCCTCGGCGGCCGGTGCGGCGACCGCTTCAGAGACGGCCGAAGCCGCCTCGACCACGGCTTCAACGATGGCTGGCGCCGAAGCCGCAACATCCTCGGCGAATGACGCGCTTGAGAAGCCCAGGACGGCGAGTCCGAGGGCCAGAGTGGCAATGAATTTTTTCATTTGGTTGGCCTTTCTTGTGGGAGCGTCAGAGCGCTTCCGTGCCGGTCTCGCCGGTGCGGATGCGAACGACCTGCTCCAGCGAGGACACGAAGATCTTGCCGTCACCGATCTTGCCGGTGCGGGCTGCGTTTTCGATGGCCTCGATCACCTGGTCGACGATCGCATCGTCGACGGCGGCTTCGATCTTGACCTTCGGCAGAAAGTCAACCACGTACTCGGCACCGCGGTACAGCTCGGTGTGGCCCTTTTGGCGACCGAAGCCCTTGACCTCGGTCACTGTCACGCCTTGAACGCCGATGGCACTCAGGGCTTCTCTCACTTCGTCAAGCTTGAACGGCTTGACCACTGCAGTCACCATCTTCATGGCGGTCTCCTTTGATTAGAGCGCTCGCGCTCAGAAAGTCTTGGACAGGGACAAAACGCCGGTGGCGCCCGAGATCATCCGACCACCCTCGTAGGCGCGGATCTTGATGTCGGTGTCGATGTAGGCCAGGGTGACCACATAGCCGTTGCTGAACGTGTAGTTGGCGCCCAGCTTCCAGTCCACGTAGTCGGACTGGTACTTGCCGCCCGAGGACTCGTCAGACAGCTTCGCCGCGCCCTTGAGCTTTTGATAGCCAAAGTGGCCGATCAGGCCGAAACCTGGTGCGCCGACGTTGGCCAGGTCATAGGCACCCGACACGTCCACGTAGAACGAGCCGTCGGCCGACTTGCCGCCGAAGTTGCGTTGTGCGCTGAAGAAGTCACCGATCGGGATGTAGACGCGGGCGCTGACGGGGCCATAGCTGGTGCCCACGTAGATTTCCTTGTTGTCGATGCCGGGGTTGCCGTTGCGGGCGCTGCCGGGGTAGTAGTAGTAGAAAGCGCCGATGTCGTAGCCCAGACCGGTATCGCCCAAGGTGCCACGAAAGCCGGTCCAGAAGTCCAGCTCGAGGCTGGCGCCGGTGTAGTAATCGCTGTCGACGTTGGAGTTCCAGTTGCCGACGTAGAAGCCCGAGCTGTGGGCCACATCGAAGCCGCCGGACAGGGCAGGCATCTTGTCGGTTTGCGAAATTCCGCGGGTGCGGTAGTCCGAAGACAGCGCCATGTTGCCGGTGATGGTCCAGTCCGGGGTTGGCGCCGCCTCAGGGGCCGCGGTCTGGGCCAACAGGTGGGATGCCGAGACTGCCAAGAGGCCGGCGACAACAAAGTTGATCTTCTTCATGAGTTCTCCTCGATGGGGTGGGTTGACATCTGAACGCCATTCCACAAAGCAATAGCCGTGCCGCCTTTGGCCACACCGCGGGACTGAGCCAGCGATCACGACGGATCACGTGCACAAAAAAGCCGCCCCGAGGGGCGGCTTTAGGCTCTTCAAGTCAACCGGCTCCCCCGTGGGGGTCGGTTGCTTCAAAACAGCGTGAAGCTCACGCGCCGAAAGCTCAGAAGCTCTTGGACACCGAGAACACGCCGGTGGCGCCGGAGATGATCCGGGTGCTGGCGGCCGTGTTTTTCAAATCGATGTCGGTGTCGATGTAGCTCAGCGCCGCGACGAAACCATTGCCGAAGGTGTAAGTCGCACCCAGCTTCCAGTCCAGGTAGCTGTCCTCGGCCTTCGTCTTGTTGTAAGGCGTCAGCTTCGCTGCGCCCTTCAGGTCCTGGTAGCCGAGGTGGGCCACCACACCGAAGCCAGGGGCTCCGACGTTGGCCAGGTCATAGGCGCCCGACAGGTCGATGTAAAACGAGCCGCTGGCCGATTTGCCGCCGTAGTTGCGCTGGGCGCTGAAGAAGTCGCCAATCGGCACATACACCTTGGCACTGACGGGGCCGTAGCTGGCGCCCACGTAGATTTCCTTGTTGTCGATGCCGGGCTGGCTGTTGCGCGCGCTGCCTGGGTAGTAGTAATAGATGGCGCCGATGTCATAGCCCACGCCGGTGTCGGCCACGGCGCCCTTGAAGCCAGCGTAGAAGTCCATTTCGATGTTGGCGCCGGTGTAGTAGTCGCTGTCGACGTTGGAGTTCCAGTTGCCGATGTACAGGCCCGAGCTGTGGGCCACGTCAAACCCGCCCTGGAAGGCTGGCTTCTTGTCGGTTTGCGAAATGCCGCGGAAGCGGTAGTCGCTGAACAGGCCGGCATTGCCCGTGATCGTCCACTCAGGCGTCGGTGCAGGTGCGGCCGGGGCAGCAGCTTGCGAAAAAGCGGATGCCGAAGCGATGGCGAGCAGTGAGGCAAGAGCCAACTTGGTTTTATTCATGAACACTCCGTAGTTTTGAGAAAAAAGCTCGGCTCGACAAGCACGAGTCATGCCACCCGCAACATGCCCGTCCGTCATCAAACCGATATAGAGCATACCCTTAAGCGTTCACCCTAATGGGTGACAGGGTTGACCCTTGGGCACCCAAATGGTGCGCTGGGGGCCACCATTGGGGGGATTTCCCGGGCGGAAGGTCCGAGCCACCATCCCCGCCATGCCGCTCGCCCTCGTCCACAGCCGCGCCCTTGACGGGCTCACCGCGCCCGAAGTCACCGTCGAAGTGCACTTGGCCAACGGCCTGCCCAGCTTCACGCTGGTCGGACTGGCCGACACCGAGGTGAAGGAAGCCCGCGAGCGGGTGCGCGCCGCGCTGCTCAACAGCGGCCTGAGCTTTCCGCACAACCAGCGCATCACCGTCAACCTCGCGCCGGCGGATCTGCCCAAGGAGTCGGGCCGCTTCGATTTGCCGATCGCGCTGGGCATCCTGGCGGCCAGCGGCCAGATCGATGGGCAACGGCTGGCCGGCTGCGAATTCGCCGGCGAGTTGTCGCTGGGTGGCGATCTGCGCGCGGTGCGCGGCGCGCTGGCCATGGCGCTGGCCGCCCGCCGCTCGGGCGCCAACCGAGTGCTGGTGCTGCCCGAAGCCAGTGCCCGCGAGGCCGCGCTGATCGACGGCCTGTGCCCGCGCGCGGCGCGCCACCTGCTCGACGTGGTGCGATCGCTGGTGAGCGGAGAAAGCCACGAACCGCTGCCGGTGGCCGAGGCACCGGTCGCCGTGCCGGCGGCCGCCGGGCCCGATCTGCGCGACGTCAAGGGTCAGTCAGCCGCCAAGCGCGCGCTCGAAGTGGCGGCGGCTGGCGGCCACAGCGTGCTGCTGGTCGGCCCGCCAGGCACCGGCAAGTCGATGCTGGCGCAACGCTTTGCGGCGCTGCTGCCGCCACTGACCGACGCGCAGGCGCTGGAATCGGCCGCGGTGCTGAGCCTGATCGGCCGCTTCGATGCCGCCCGCTGGCGCGAGCGGGTGCTGCGCTCGCCGCACCACACCGCCTCACCGGTGGCGCTGGTCGGCGGCGGATCACCACCGCGGCCGGGCGAGATTTCGCTCGCCCACCACGGCGTGCTGTTTCTCGACGAACTGCCTGAATTTCCCCGCGCAGCGCTCGAAGCCCTGCGCGAGCCGCTCGAAACCGGGCGCATCACCATCTCGCGCGCGGCGCGGCAGGCTGACTTTCCGGCGCGATTTGCCCTCATCGCGGCGATGAACCCGTGCCCCTGCGGCCATGCCGGCTCGCCGCTGCGCGCGTGTCGCTGCAGCCCGGATGTGATCGCACGCTATCAAGGCCGACTCAGCGGGCCGCTGCTTGACCGCATCGATTTGCAGATCGAGGTGCCCGCCGTGACGCCCCAGGTGCTGGCCGCGGCACCCGATGGCGACGCCAGTTCGACCGTGGCCGCACGCGCCGCGCTCGCTCGGCAACGCCAGATCGCCCGCCAAGGCTGCAGCAACGCGCTGCTCGACAGCGCAGCGATCGACCGCCACGCCATCCCCGATGACGCGGCCGCGCGCTTCTTGCAGGCGGCTGCAGCCCGGCTGGGCTGGTCGGCGCGCAGCCAGCACCGGGTGCTGCGTGTGGCGCGCACCATCGCCGACCTGGCCGGTGCCGACGCGGTGGCCGTGGCCCACGTGGCCGAAGCGATTCAGTACCGGCGCGCGTTGGCGGTCGATTGACCCCGTCGCTCGGGGCAGCGGCGGGCCGTGGCTGAGCCGTCCAGAGCAGCGATCTGTCCCGAGAAGCTCCGGCTCAAAGCAGCGGGACGGCTTGTGGGGGCGCCGCTCAAAGCAGCGGTGCGGCTTGTGAGGGCCCCGCTCAAAGCAGCGGGGCGGCTTGTGAGGGCCCCGCTTAAAGCAGCGGGGCCAGGGCCCGCTGCGCCTCGGCGCGCGACAGCGCGTTGCGCCGCGCCCAGTCGGCCAGCTGGTCGTCACCGATCTTGCCAACGTTGAAGTAGCTGGCCTCAGGGTGGGCGATGTAGAAGCCGCTCACGCTGGCCGCCGGCGTCATCGCCCAGCTTTCGGTCAGGCCCATGCCGATGTCGGCGCAGCTCAGGGCCTCGAACATGGCCGCCTTGACGGTGTGGTCGGGGCACGCCGGGTAGCCAGGCGCCGGGCGGATGCCTCGGTACTTCTCGGCGATCAGCTCGGCGGGGCTCAGCTTCTCGTCGGCGGCATAGCCCCAGAAATCGGTGCGCACGCGCTGGTGCATGCGCTCGGCGAACGCCTCGGCCAGCCGGTCGGCCAGCGACTTGAGCATGATCGCGCTGTAGTCGTCGTGGTCGTCGATGAACTGCTTTTCCTTCTTCTCGGTGCCAATGCCGGCGGTCACCGCGAACACTCCGATGTGGTCGGCCACGCCCGATCCCTTGGGCGCGATGTAGTCGGCCAGGCAGCGGTTCGGGCGCATCACGCCATCGACCACCGGGCGCACGGTCTGCATGCGCAGGCCGCGCCAGGTGAACAGCACCTCGGAGCGCGACTCGTCGGCGTAGACCTCGATGTCGTCATCGCCCACGCTGTTGGCCGGGTACAGGCCGATCACACCGTTGGCGGTGAGCCAGCGGCCGTCGATCAGCCGCTTGAGCATGCGCTGGCCATCGCTCAGCACGCGGCGCGCTGATTCGCCCACGATCTCGTCGGTGAGGATGGCCGGAAAGGCGCCGGCCAGATCCCAGGTCTGGAAGAACGGCGCCCAGTCGATGCACGCGGCGAGTTCGGCCAGGTCCTGGTTGCGCAACACCCGGCGGCCGATGAACTTGGGCTGCGGGGCGGCGTAGCCGGCCCAATCGATGGGCGTCTTGTTGGCGCGCGCGGCGGCCAGCGTGACCAGCGGCGTGGCCTTCTTGTTGGCGTGCTGCTCGCGCACCTTGTCGTAATCAGACTTGAGCTCGGCGATGTAGGCCGCGGCCCGCTCGTCGCTGAGCAGGTCGCTGCACACGCTCACGCTGCGGCTGGCATCGGGCACGTAGACCACCGGGCCTTCGTAGTGCGGCGAGATCTTCACCGCGGTGTGCACCCGCGAACAGGTGGCGCCGCCAATGAGCAACGGCGTGCGGCGGGTGCGGAAGTACTCGTCGCGCTGCATTTCGGCCGCCACGTACTGCATTTCCTCGAGGCTGGGCGTGATCAGGCCGGACAAGCCAATGATGTCGGCGCCTTCGGCCTTGGCGCGCGCCAGGATGTCGTGGCAGGGCACCATCACGCCCATGTTGACGACCTCGAAGTTGTTGCACTGAAGCACCACGGTCACGATGTTCTTGCCGATGTCGTGCACGTCGCCCTTCACGGTCGCGATGACGATCTTGCCCTTGGCGCGTGCCTCGCCGCCGGCTTCGATCAGCGCTTCCTTTTCGGCCTCGATGTAGGGCAGCAGGTGCGCGACCGCCTGCTTCATCACGCGCGCGCTCTTGACCACCTGCGGCAAAAACATCTTGCCCTGGCCGAACAGGTCGCCGACCACGTTCATGCCGTCCATCAGCGGGCCTTCGATCACGTGCAGCGGGCGCCCGCCCGTGGCCTTGATGCGCTGGTAGACCTCTTCGGTGTCGATGGCGATGAAATCGTTGATGCCGTGGACCAGCGCGTGGATGAGCCGCTCGTCGACCGTGCGTGGCTGCTCGGGCGTGCCGCGCCACGCGAGCCGGGCGGAGTCGTCCTTGGCCGCGCCCTTGGCCGATTCGGCCACCTCGATCAGCCGCTCGCCGGCGTCGGGGCGGCGGTTGAGCACCACGTCTTCGACGCGCTCGCGCAGCACCGGCTCGAGGTCGTCGTACACGCCCACCATGCCGGCGTTGACGATGCCCATGTCCATGCCCGCCTGGATGGCGTGATACAGAAACACCGTGTGGATCGCTTCGCGCACCGGCTCGTTGCCACGGAAGCTGAAGCTCACGTTGCTGACGCCGCCGCTCACTTTGGCGCCGGGCAGGTTGTGCTTGATCCAGCGCGTGGCGTTGATGAAGTCGACGGCGTAGTTGTCGTGTTCCTCGATGCCCGTGGCAATGGCGAAGATGTTGGGGTCGAAGATGATGTCTTCGGGCGGGAAACCCACCTCGTCGACCAGGATGCGGTAGGCGCGCTGGCAGATGTCGATCTTGCGCTGGCAGGTGTCGGCCTGGCCCTTTTCGTCAAAGGCCATGACCACGGCGGCCGCGCCATAGCGGCGCACCAGCGTGGCCTGGTGCTTGAAGATGGCCTCGCCTTCCTTGAGCGAGATCGAATTGACGATGCCCTTGCCCTGGATGCACTTCAGGCCGGCCTCGATCACGCTCCATTTCGAGCTGTCGATCATGATCGGCACGCGGGCGATCTCGGGCTCGCTGGCGATCAGGTTCAAGAAGCGCACCATCGCCGCCTGGCTGTCGAGCATCGCCTCGTCCATGTTGATGTCGATGATCTGGGCGCCGTTTTCGACCTGCTGGCGCGCCACCGCCAGCGCCTGCTCGAACTCGTTGTTCAGGATCATCCGGGCGAACGCCTTCGAGCCGGTGACGTTGGTGCGCTCGCCGATGTTGACGAACAGCGAGCCCTCGCCGATGAGCACGGGCTCCAGCCCGGACAGTTTCATGGGGCCGATGGGCGGTGCTGAAAAGAGAGCGTCATTCATGGCCGCAGATTGTGCAACGCGTCAATCCAGCGTCATGTTTGCCCGTGGTCGACCGATAAGCAATCAAAGTTATCCTCGCCCACCCCATTGCAGACTCGAAATCCCGGCAAATCAATGGCCGTTGTCCCCATCTCCATCGATTCGGTCCGCATCAACCAGCCGGTTCCCTTCGCCTTGCGAGACTCGACAGGCCTGGTGCTGGTCGCGCGCGGCGGCGCCATCGGCACCGAAGATAGGCGCCAGCAACTGATCGAGCGCGGGGTCTTCATCGACAACGCCGATGCCGACGCCTTCAAGAAGGCCGTGGTGGGGAAGATGGATTCGATGGTGCGCGACAACACCCGGCTCGGCCTCATCGCCAAGGCCGAGGACGAGGTCGATGCAGCGGCTGTGGAGCGGAACATGGCCACGCCGCGTGCGCGCCGTGCGGACACGCAGGCCACCTGGGACGGCTTGGCGGTGAAGATGGCCACGGCGCTGCGCGAGCCCGCCAAGAACGACTTCCTCGAACGCATCAGCGACATCGATAACGATCTGCTCGGGCTGCTGGCGACCGGGGCCGACGCGGCGCTGCTGTCACTGATTTACAGCGCCTCGACGGAAACCCAGAAATACAGCGCCCGCCACGCCCTGCTGGTGGCCGTGATCGTCGAGCTGGCCGCTCGTCAGTTCCAGGCCTGGCCACCCGAATGGCGCGGGCCTTTGCGCAAGGCGGCCATCACGATGAATCTGTCGATGACCACCTTGCAAGACCAACTGACCCTGCAGGAGTCGGTCACCTCGCCTTACCAGCGCGAGCAGATCGCCAAGCACGCCAAGCAAAGCGCGATCGCACTGGGCGACCTGGGCGTGACGGACGAACTCTGGTTGAAGGCGGTCGAACTCCACCACACCAGTCCTCCAGGGCCGTTGGCACCGATGACACCTGCGGCACAGCTCGCACGGCTGATCCGGCGCGCCGACATGTTCTCCGCACGACTCAGCCCGCGCAAGTCGCGCCACGCGATGACCGCCACGGCGGCGGCCCGGGCGGCCTATCTCGACGAAAACCAGCAAACCGATGAGGCGGGCACGGCCATCATCAAGGCCACCGGCATCTACCCGCCGGGCTGCTTCGTGAAGCTCGCCACCGGCGAAATCGCCGTCGTGCTCAAGCGGGGTGTGCGCGCCAATGCGCCTTTGGTGGCCAGCGTGGTCGGCAGCAGTGGCATGCAGTTGTCCAAGCCGATGACGCGCGACACCCGCCACAAGACCCACGAGGTCTCAGGCACCGCCGCACCCCACGACGTGAAGGTGCGCTTGAGCATCGCTGACTTGCTCACGCTGTCCTGATCAGACGGCTGACGCCTCCACCAGGGAGCTGAACGGCCGGTCGTGAAGGGTGCGCGGCCGCCAGGCGCCGACGCGCTTGGCGATCTGCTCGATGTGCGCCGGCGTGGTGCCGCAGCAGCCGCCCGCGATGTTCAGGAACCCGCTGCGGGCGAACTCTTCCACCAGGCTGCCGGTGATGTCGGGCGTCTCGTCAAAACCGGTGTCGCTCATCGGGTTGGGCAAACCGGCGTTGGGGTAGCAGCTGATGAAGGTGTCACCGGCCACCTTGGCCAGCTCCTCGATGTACGGTCGCATCAACGTGGCGCCCAGCGCGCAGTTCAGCCCCACCGCCAGCGGCCGGGCGTGGCGCACGCTGTGCCAGAACGCCGTCACCGTCTGCCCTGACAGGATGCGTCCCGAGGCGTCGGTCACGGTGCCCGAGATGATCACCGGCAGCCGCTCGCCGGTGGCTTCCATCAGCTCATCGAGCGCGAAGATGGCCGCCTTGGCGTTGAGCGTGTCGAAGATGGTCTCCACCAGGAACAAGTCGCAGCCGCCTTCGAGCAGCCCTGCGGCCTGCTCGAGGTAGGCGGCCTTCAGTTCGTCGAAGCTCACGTTGCGCGCCGCCGGGTCATTGACATCGGGGCTGATGCTCGCGGTGCGCGGCGTGGGGCCGAGCGCGCCGGCGGCAAATCGCGGCTTGTCGGCGCTGCTGAAACGATCGCAGGCCTCACGCGCCAGGCGGGCGCCAACCACGTTCATTTCGCGCGCCACCGAAGCCAGGCCGTAGTCGTCCTGGGCGACGCTGGTGGCGCCGAAGGTGTTGGTTTCGATGATGTCGGCGCCGGCCGCCAGGTACTGCTCGTGGATCTCGCGGATCACGTCGGGGCGGGTGAACTGCAGCAGTTCGTTGTTGCCCTTGAGGTCCTTGGGATGGTCCTTGAAGCGCTCACCGCGGTAGTCGGCCTCGCCGAGCTTGTAGCGCTGGATCATGGTGCCCATGGCACCGTCGAGGATGACGATGCGCTGACGAAGCAGCTCGGGCAGGCGCGCGCCGCGGGTGTAGGGCCGGATGTTCATCACCCGATTCTAGGAACCGGCCGCAGCCCCGGGTGCGCCCGGGGGGAAGTCAAGGCTCGGCGGGCCGGGTGGCCTTGAACAGCGAGTCGCGGAAATTCATCGTGCGCGGTCCCACATCGTCCATCGCCCACAGCGCCAGCGCTCTGGCCGACATGGGCTTGGCGAACAGGTAGCCCTGCAGCTGATCGCAGCCGAACTCGCGCAGGATGCGGTTCTGGCCTTCGGTCTCGACGCCTTCGGCAACCACCTTCAGGTCCAGCGACTTGGCCAGGTTGATGACGGCCGAGGCCACCTTGCGCGCGTCCTCGCTGGTTTCGAGGTCGAGCACGAAGCTGCGGTCGATCTTCAGCTCGCTGGCCGGCAGCTTGCGCAAGTACGACAGGCTCGAGTGGCCGGTGCCGAAGTCGTCGATCGAGATGCTCACGCCCAGCTTGGCGAGCTGGTGGAACACGCGGATCGTCGTCTCGGTGTCTTCCATCGCCACCGTCTCGGTGATCTCGCAGGTCAGCAAGCTGGGGTTGATCTCGTTGGCGTGCAGCGCCTTCGCGATGCGCTCGACCAGATCGGGCTGGCGCAGCTGGTGCACCGACAGGTTGATCGCCACGCGCATGCGCAAACCCGTGTCGCGCCAAGCGCGGATTTGTCGGCAGACCTCGTCGATCAGCCAGTTGCCCAGCTGGCTGATCAGACCGAACCGTTCGGCCAGCGGAATGAATTCGACCGGGCTGATCATCCCGCGGCGCGGGTGCTGCCAGCGCATCAGCGCCTCGGCGCCGGTGATCTCGCCAGTGGGCGCGTGGATCTTCGGCTGATAGAAAAGCTCCAGCTCGCCCAGGGCCAGCGCCCGGCGCAGATCGCGCAGCACCTCGGCCTGGTCACGGAAACCATCCACCATGCGGCTCTCGAAGAAGCAGTAGGCCGCGCCGCCGGACGATTTGGCGAACCGCATCGCAGCGTCGGCATGAGCGATCAGGGCAGACGCGCCCCCATCGTCGGGGTACAGGGCAATGCCGATCGAGCAGGTCACTGACGCCTCGCGCCCATCGAGCAGGCAAGGCTTGCCCAGCGACACCAGGATGCTCGAGGCCAACTCGGCCGCGACCCGGGGATCGGCGTCATTCGGGATCAGCACCAGGAATTCATCGGCACCCTGGCGCGCCACCATGTGCGGTTGCGCCAAGGCGCGCAGCCGCGAGGCGACCTCGCGCAGCAAGCGGTCACCAATGCGATGGCCCAGCGTTTCATTGATGCCCTTGAATCCATCGAGGTTGATCAGCAGCAACCCGAGCTTGGCTTGGGTCGCGTCAGCGCGCTGGAACGCCTGCGCCAGCATGCCCTCGAAGATCTGCCGGTTGGGCAACTCGGTGAGCGGATCGCGCAGCGACTGCGACTGCAATTCGGCACGGGCGCTTTGCAGCGACGCCTTCATGCGGGAGTCCAGATAGGACACCACCAGCAGCATCACCAGCAGCAGCAGCGAGCCCACGCTGGCCAGCGCCTCGATGGTGCCCGAGGCGATCCGGCCGTCCAGTGGCATGCCCGTCTGGCGCGCGAGCCCTGCCGACGCCAGAACCAGCGACTGCGGTCCCACGACAGACACGGCAAGAACGAGCGCGGACAACGCCCGCCACGCTGGCGCGGCCGAGCTGACCCGCCGCTGGCCCCCCGTGAACAGCCACAGCGCCAGCGCGCTGCCCGCCCATGCGGAAGGAAAAGCCAAGCCGGGGCCCCACCAGGCCCAGACGATGCCCGGGCTGGGGCTGAGCGCCTGCACGAAGCCCAGCTCGGTGAGCACCACGCCAGCAGCGAGCACGGCCGAACCCGTCAACGTGTCGAGGGGCCGACGGGGACGACCTGCCAGGGCCATGCCCGCCGCCATGAACGCCACGGCAGCCAGCCACACGAGGAACGTCAGCGCCGCGGGATAGCCCACCGCGTAAGGCAACTTCAAATGGGACAAGCCCAGCACCTGGGCACCCCACAGGCCGCAGGCCAACGCCAGTGCCGAGCCGACCAGCCAACCCAGGGTGTCTGTGCTCAGTTTCATCTCGAGACGCTTGGCCAGATCGAGCGCCACACAGGCCGCGAGAAAAACCAGCAGCCCATCGGCCAGCAGCATGGGCGACATCAGGCGCACCCCCAACCGTGTGGCGATGCGCCACGGGCGTCAGGAAAAAAGAGGGGCGGCGTCGAAGCAGCAGGCATGCGAGAAATATCGGCGCCCGACGCCGGAAGTTGAGGCGGGCGGACGCGACGGCATCCCGAACGTCAGTGCAACACGACTGGCTGCTGCATCAAGGCGGTGTAGCGCTCGATGTAGGCGTCCATCTCCTCTTCGGAGGGCCCGGCAGGCCGCGTCTCGATCAGCGCTTCAACACCGGCCTTGAAGCGCTCGGCCATCGCACCCTGGATGAAGATCTCGCGCCGGGCGAACTTGTCGACGAGTTCATAGCCGCCGTGCCTGGCGGCCTCGGCGGCCTCCGGCGGGCTCGCGTCGGCGGGCGCATCGAACCGCACCACCACGTAACTGTCCGAGTTGTAGAGCATGTGCATCTGATGACTCCTTGACGGAACTCCGCAAGTTCCTTGACACCTCAAGCAGGAAGACTTCCCGCACCGGACACAAATGCGTCTGGTGTGGCCCGTTTCAAGGTGCGGCGGGGCTGCGCTGCTCGCGCAGCAGCATCTCCAGCACGTCGCCGTCTTCGCCCTGGGACAACTGCACGCGCAGCGGCAGATGATGGCGCGCCGGATCCAGCCACACGTCGGCGAGCAGATCCTTCGGGCCTTGCGGGGTGCGGGTGAAGCGCAGCGTGCGCACCGGGCCCTTGGCGGTCTCGATGGTTTCGGCTCCCACGAAGACAAACGTCCATACCGCCACATCAGCGCGTGCGCCCGACACCACCATCAGCACCTCGCCCCCGGGCAGTGCGCGCCTGGGCTCGGCGGCCACCACCGCCGGCAGCTGGATCATCCAGCTCAGCCGGTCTTGTGCGCCCTCGGGCAAGGCGTATTCGTCGCGCTTGCTCGAATAGGTGATCTTGCGGGCATCGCGCTGGAAGTTGGCTGCGCGCGCCGCGCGGTGACCGCGCTGGTCGGTGAAGCGCAGCGGCGCCAGCCCGGCCGCGTCGAAGCCGCCCTGGCTGGCCTGAGTCAACACGTTGAAGCCGGCCACACCCAGCTGCAACCGGGCTTCATAGCGACCTGCCGCGGGACGCCAGCTCAACTCGCCCGCGCCGGTGAACATGCCCCGGCGAATCTCGTAGCTCAGCAGCGTGGGCGGGGGGATGCGGGTGCGGTAGACCGGCACGGCGCGCTCGACCTGGCGCAAGGCGGGCGGGGCCGGCTCGGGCCTGACCGGAGCCAGCGCTTGCTGATCGGGTGCGGCGGCGGCCGGTACGCCCTCGGCCGCAGGCCGCGCCATCTCGCCCTCGACGCCATCGACGCCTGTGGCGACCGGCGGTGCCGCGCCCGCCGCCTCAAGCGCGAAGCGCCCGCTGGCCGCTGGGTCGGCGCCCGGCTCGACGGCCGTTGCAGGCCGAGCAACTCGCTGCGGCTCCAGTGGTGTTGCCACCTCCAAGGGCGCTGACACCTCGGCCGTGTCGCCTGCCGCCGGCACCGAGCGCACCTGCACGACGGTGGCGACCGGTGTGTGCGCCAGAGGCAACTCGGGCGCGTCGAGCGGCACGCCGTCGAGCAGGCAACCGTGCAACGTCAGGGCGACGGCGCACAGCAACAGCAGCACGCCAGCGGGTGGTCGGCCACGCGGTGAATCGGGGGGCAAGGAAGGGGGCATGTGCGGGCGCCGGCAGGCCCTCGGCGAAGGCTCGATCCCGGGTGGAATTCATTATGCGATGGGCCCCGCAAACCGCAGGGGCACAATCGAACGGCCGCTTCTCCAGGAGACTTCCCATGGCCCATACCTCTGCCTTCCAGCCCTTCGCGCCGGGCTTCGACTTCCTTCAGGGTCTGGTGCAAAACGCCGGGGCCGCGATGCCGGGGATCGGCCAGTGGGTCGCGCCCACGCTCGACCCGCAAGAGCTCGACAAGCGCATCCAGGAGCTGCGCACCGTGCAGTTCTGGCTGGAACAAAACGCCCGCATGCTCGGCGCCACCATCCAGGCGCTTGAGGTGCAGAAGATGACGCTGTCGACGCTGCGCACGATGAACGTGCAGATGGGCGACCTGCGCGATGCGCTCACGCCGCGCGCGCCTGAAGCGGCGGCGCCACCGGCCGAGGCCGCACCGGCCCCCGCACCAGCCCCCGCTGCCGCGGCGCCAACCGGAGAGCCTCCCGCCGCGGTCGACCCGATGCAGTGGTGGAACGCGCTCACGCAGCAATTCGGCGAACTCGCTGCCAGCGCCGTCAAGGACATTCCGAGCGCACCGGCCACCGCCCGCGCTGCCGCACAGGCCACCGCCGGAGCCGCCGTCAAGGCCAAGACAGCGCCCGCCACCAAAGCGGCGGCCGCGCGCAAGAAGCCGGCCGCTCGCAGCACCAAGGCGGCGGCCGCACGCAAGCCGCCCGGCCGCTGATCCGACATGAAGTTGTTCCTCAACGCGCACGCCACCCACCCGGACTGGCGCATGGCGCTGGCGCTGGCGACCGCGCAGCTGCAGGCCCAGCTCGGGCGCGATGACCACATCGACACGCCCACGCTGGGCTGGGTCTACCTGAGCGACCACTACGCCGCGCACGCCGAACGCCTGCTCGACGAGCTGCGCGCGCAGTGGCCCGGCGTGGCCTGGGTCGGTTCGGTGGGCGTGGGCATTGCCGCCAATGGCGTCGAGTACTTCGACGAGCCGGCGCTGTCGCTGATGCTGGGCGACATCGCGCCGGCGCATTTCCGCGTGTTCTCGGGCGCGCAGCCGCTGTCGGCGCCGCCGTTGTTTGCCGCGGTGACCGCGCAGGTGCACGCCGACCCGGCCGCCCACGACGCGGCCGAGCTGATCGGCGAGCTGGCCAGCCAGACGCGCTCGGGTCCGCTGTACCTGTTTGGCGGTCTGGCTTCGGCGCGCAACCGCCGCCTGCACATCGCCCATGACGTGCTGCAAGGTGGCCTGTCGGGCGTGGCGTTCGATGCCAGCGTGCCGATGATTTCGCGCGTGACGCAGGGCTGCCAGCCGGTCGGCAAGGTGCGCCGCATCACCGACACCGAGCGCAATCTGGTGCTGACACTCGATGGCGAACCCGCCCTCGACTGCCTGCTGCGCGACATGTCGGCCGATGCGCTCGAGCCGCGCGAAGCGCTGCAGCGGCTGCGCGGCGTTCTGGTCGGCCTGAGCGATGCGGGCGATGCGCCCGTGCGCGGCGGCAGCTTTGGCAGCGAGACGCGGGTGCGCAACGTGGTCGGCGTCGACCCCAACCGGCGCGGCGTGGCGGTGGCCGAGCTGGTCGAACCCGGCATGCAGCTGGCGTTTTGCCAGCGCAACACCGAAGCGGCACGGCGCGATCTGGTGCGCATTTGCACCGAGATCCGCGAGGAACTCGAGCCCGAAGCGCTGGCGCTGCAAACCGCGCTGGAGCTGCGCGGCGACGACATCGACAGCGCCCCGCACCCGGCGCGGCAGATCGCCGGGGCCCTCTACGTGAGCTGTGCCGGCCGGGGTGGCCCGCACTTCGGCTCGCCGTCGGCCGAGCTCGCGCTGGTGCGGCACGCGCTGGGTGACGTGCCCCTGGTGGGGTTTTTCGCCAGTGGCGAGATCGCCCACCGCCACCTGTACGGCTACACCGGCGTGCTCACGGTGTTCACGGCCGGCACGTCGAACCCCACCGCTTCGCGATGACCACGGGCGCGCCCGTGGCGGGCTCCCGCGCCCGAACCTGGGCCCAAGCCGCCCTGGGTTTCATCTGGCTGCTGGCCTGCCAGTACGCGGGCGTTTGGCTGGCGCGCATCGCGCCGATCGGCCTGCCCGGCACGGTGATCGGCATGCTGCTGTTGCTGTTGTCGCTGGCGTGGGTGCCGTTGCGCGCCCCGGTGGGCACGGCGGCCAACCTGCTGCTCGCGCACCTGTCATTGTTTTTCATCCCGGTGAGCGTCGGGATCATGTTGCACGTGGGCCTGCTGTCGCAGTACGGCGGGCGCCTGCTGATCGTGCTGGCGCTGTCGACCTGGATCGGCATGGCGGTCACCGCCGTGGTGATGCGCCGCTTGCTGGTGCGCCCGGCGCCCTCGGTGCTGTCGTCGTCACGCCGGCCGGGCGACTGAGCCGTGGCGATGGCGTCCTGGATCGAGCACGGGCCCGCGCTGGCGGCCAGCCCCGCGTTCGCGGTGCCGGTCACGGTGGTCGCCTACCTGCTGGCCAACCGGGTCTACGAGCGCTGCGGCCGGGCCTCGATGGCCAACCCGGTGCTGTGGTCGGTGGCCGCGCTGGCCGGCGCCTTTCTGCTCAGCGGCACGCCGTACCCGCTGTATTTCGCCGGCGCGCAGCCCATCCACTTTCTGCTCGGGCCGGCGGTGGTGGCGCTGGCCTGGCCGCTGTGGGAGCGGCTGCACGAGCTGCGCCAGCGGGCCTGGGCGATCACCGGCTCCGCGCTGGCCGGTGGCCTGGCAGGCGCGCTCAGCGCGGTGCTCATCGGCTGGGCGCTCGGCCTGCCGCCCGAGGTGCTGCGCTCGCTGGCGCCCAAGTCGGTGACCGCGGCGGCGGCCATCAGCATCTCGGAACAGATCGGCGGCATCGCCAACCTGACCACGCTGTTCACCTTGCTGACCGGCCTGATCGGCGCGCTCACCGCCAAGCCGCTGTTCGACGCGCTGGGCGTGGCCGCGATGCCGGTGCGCGGCTTTGCGATGGGCACGGCCGCGCACGGCCTGGGCTCGGCGCGTGCGCTGCAGGTCGACCCCGACTGCGGCGCCTACGCGGTGCTGGCGCTGCTCCTGCAAGTGGTGCTGGCGTCGGTGCTGCTGCCGTGGCTGGTGCCGCCGCTGATGCGCTGGCTGCTCGGCTGAGATCGCCCAGCGGCCAGCGCGGCGGCCGGCTCAGCGCACCAGGTGCCGGTAGGCGGCGGTCTCGAAATCCACGAAGCCGGGGTACGACGACACATCGTGGAACGGCAGGATCTGCGAGCCCCAGTAGCCGCCGATGCCGTTCTTTCGGTCGATCCAGTAAAACAGGTTGGCCAGCCCCGCCCACATCAGCGAGCCCGCCGGGCGGCCTGACGGCGTGTCCTGCTCGTTGACCTGGAAGGTGTACGCCCACGACTTGGGCAACCCGGGGGAAAACTCGCCGGCGTTCGACAGCGACGGGATCGACGTCGCCCAGCCGCCCGACTTGAGCGAACCCAAGCCGTTGCGGCACATCTGCGCCACGGTTTCGGCCTTCAACACCCGGCCGTGCTCGCCGGCGCCGTCGTTGAGCACCATGCGGATGAACTTCATGTAGTCGGCCACCGTGGAATACAGCCCGTGGCCGCCCATGTCCATCTCGGGCGGCTGCGGCAGCACCAGATCGGGCAGCGGCGTGAGCCGGCCGTCGGCGGCGCGGTCGTGGATCGTCACGCGGCGCGACTGCATGGACGGCGTCATCACGAAGCCGGTGTCGCCCATGCCCAGCGGCGCGAGCAGCCGCGCTTGCATGACCTCGCCGAGGCGCTGGCCGCGCACCGCTTCGACCACCTTGCCGACCCAGTCGATGTTCACGCCGTAGCCCCAGCGCTCGCCCGGATCGAACAGCAGCACCGTGCGCACCGAGGCGAAGGTGCTCGACACCACCGTCGGCACGCCGGTGGCATTGCGGAACTTCAGGTCGTCGGGGCTGAAGAACTCGTAGCTGAAGCCCGCCGTGTGCAGCATCAGGTCGTCGAGCGTGATGTCGCGCTTCGGAGCGCGCAGCCGCGGTTGGCCGTCGGCATCGAAGCCCTCGAGCACCTGGATCTCGGCGATCTCGGGCACGTACTGCTTGACTGGGTCGCTCAGGCGCACGCGGCCTTCTTCGACGAGCTGCAGCAGCGTCACACCGGTCAGCGCCTTGGTGGTCGAAAAGATCGCCATCACCGAGTCGGTGGTCATCGGCGCATCGCCGCCGAGCGCGCGTGTGCCGGCAGCCCCTTCGTAAATGTTGCGCTGGCGGTCGGTCACCATCGCGACCACGCCCGGCGCGCCGCCGGCCGAGCCCACGGTGTTGGCGAGCACCGTGTCGGCGGCCTGCTTGAACTGTTCGTGCATGAAAGTCTCCTGATGTTTTGCGGGCGTTGTGTGGTCATCGTCGAGGCGCGGCCCGGTCGCGCGAAAGCGGATCGACTCTAGGACATCCCAGTCGCCTTGCGGCCATGGACAATCCCGCCTCCCGGGCCGCTCGCTCGAGCCGCGCCGACACCCCCTTCACCTCGAAAGTAGCCTCGCTTGTTCAAGAACCTGACGGTGTATCGCGTGGGGCCCGAGTGGTCGACCACGCTGGAACAGATCGAAGACGGCCTGGCGGCCGCGCGTTTTGCCGAGTGCGGCGCCACGCAGGTGCAGTCGGCCGGCTGGGTCGCACCGCGCGGCTCCGGGCACGCGCCGCTGGTCGAGTCGGTGGGTGGCCAGTGGCTGATGTCGCTGATGATCGAGCGCAAGGCGCTGCCCTCGGCGGTGGTCAAGCGGCGCACCGACGAGCTGGTGCAGCAAGCCGAACACAGCAGCGGACGCAAGCCCGGCAAGAAGGAAACCAAGGAGCTCAAGGAGCAGGCCACGCTCGAGCTGCTGCCCATGGCCTTCACCAAGCGCGCCACGCTCAAGGTGTGGATCGACGAGCGCGCACGGCTGCTGATGGTCGACGCGAGCAGCACCACGCGCGCCGGCGAGGTGGTCACGCAGCTGATCCAATCGCTGCCCGGCCTCACGCTCACGATGCTGCAAACGACCGAGTCGGCCGCCGTGGCGATGTCGCAGTGGCTGCTCAGCGGCGAGCCGCCGGCGGCGTTCACGGTCGACCGCGAATGCGAGCTGAAGTCGGCCGACGAGATGAAATCGGTGGTGCGCTACGCCCGCCACCCGCTCGACATCGACGAGGTGCGCCAGCACATCGCCAGCGGCAAGCAACCCACGCGGCTGGCACTCACCTGGCAGGCTCGGGTGTCGTTCGTGCTGTCGGAAACCGGCCAGATCAAGAAGATCGATTTCCTCGACGTGGTGTTCGAAAACCACCGCGCCGACAGCCGCGATGACAGCTTCGACGCCGATGCCGCCATCGCCACCGGCGAGCTGGTGAAGCTGATTCCCGACCTGATCGACGCGCTGGGCGGCGAGATGACGCTGGGCGATGCTCAGGCGCTGCCGGGCACCGCGGCCACCGCGCCGTCCACCGCGCCCCACTGAGCATCACACCAGCGCGCCACCGCGGAGCGCTCGGTGGGTGTGAAGTGCAGCCCGAGCTTGCTGCGCCGCCACAGCACGTCGTCGGCCGAGCGCGCCCACTCGCAGCGGTGCAGGTGGCGCAGCTCGGCCTCGAACAACCCCGGCGCCACCTCGGCGCCCAGCCCGTCGGCCCCGAGCACCCGCTCGGCGCGTGAGCCATAGGCGCGCGCCCAGCGCTGCACCAGCGCCGCGCCCAGCTCGGGATGGCGCCGCGCCAGCTCAGTGGCAAAGCGCGCGAAGTCGGTGTCGGGCTGCACCGGCGCGCCGATGAAATCGCTGAAGTCGCCACCCGGCAGCACCGCCTGTGCCGTCCACGCGCCGCGCTCGAGGTGCAGCGGCGCGGCCAGCCGATCGGCCACTTCTTCGGCCAGCTTGCGAAACGTGGTCAGCTTGCCGCCCCACACCGACAGCACCGGCGCGCCGGCCACATCGAGCTCGAGCGCGTAGTCGCGCGTGACCGAGGCCGCATCGCCCGAGCCGTCGTCGAGCAGCGGGCGCACGCCGGCGTAGCTCCAGACCACATCGGCAGGCACCACCGGCTTTTGAAAGTAGCGGCTGACCTGCTCGCACAGGTAGGCGATCTCGTCGGCCTCGATGTGCGGCGCGCCGAGCGCGCCGTGGTGCTCGACCTCGGTGGTGCCGATCAGCGTGAAGTCGCGCTCGTAGGGAATGGCGAACACCACGCGCTTGTCGGGCATTTGCAGCAGGTAAGCGCAGTCGTGGTCGAACAACTTGGGCACCACGATGTGGCTGCCCTTGACCCGCCGCAGTGCCCTCACCCGGGGCGCATGCGCCTGCTCACCCAGAAACTGTGCCGCCCACGGGCCGGTGGCGTTGACCAGCGCGCGTGCGCTCAAGTGGCGTGTGGCACCAGCCGCGCTTTGCAGTTGCACCTGCCAGCGATCGGCGCCGCGCTGCGCATCCACGCAGCGCCAGCGCGTGAGGATGGTGGCGCCACGCTCGGCCGCATCCACCGCCACCAGCACCACCAGCCGCGCGTCGTCGGCCCAACCGTCGGCGTATTCGAAGGCCTGCCGAAAGCACGGTTTGAGCGGCACGCCGGCCGGGTGGCGGCGCAAGTCGATGCCGCGCGAAGCGGCCAGCCACTCGCGCCGCGCCAGGTGGTCGTACAGGAACAGCCCGACGCGGATCAGCCACGCCGGGCGCGCTGCCGCGCTGGCGGGGTCGTGCGGCATCACGAAGCGCAGCGGCCACAGGATGTGCGGCGCGCTGCGCAGCAGCCGTTCGCGCTCGGCCAGCGCCTTGCGCACCAGCGCGAACTCGC
>CAIVGK010000026.1 GCA_903905475.1 uncultured Burkholderiales bacterium
CGCGGCCTACGGCATGGAGCAAGGCCTGAACTACACGCTGTTCCGTCCGTTCAACTGGATCGGCTCGGGGCTCGATTCGATCTTCGAATCGAAGGAAGGCTCATCCCGCGTCGTCACGCAGTTCCTCGGCCAGATCGTGCGTGGCGAGCCCATCCAGCTGGTCGATGGCGGCGAGCAGCGCCGCGCCTTCGCCGACATCACCGACGGTGTCGATGCGCTCATGCGCATCATCGCCAACGTCAACGGCGTGGCGTCGGGCCGCATCTACAACGTGGGCAATCCGGCCAACCACCACTCGGTGCGCGAGCTGGCCGAAATGATGTTGGCCATGGCCGCCGAATATCCGGAGTACGCCGACGGTGCCGCGCTCAGCCGCATCGTTGAGGTGTCGTCCGGCGAGTTCTACGGCAAGGGCTACCAGGACGTGCAAAACCGCCTGCCCAAGATCACCGGCACCGTCGACGAACTGGGCTGGAAGCCCACCGTCGACATGCAGACCTCGCTGCGTCGCATCTTTGATTCGTACCGCTCGAAAGTGGTCGAGGCGCGCTCGCTGGTCGAATCGGAGCGCTGAGGGGCCGCTCGTGGCGCTGATCGCGCTGAAGGTCGACGTGGACACCCTGCGCGGCACCCGCGAGGGCGTGCCGCGCTTGCTGCAATTGCTGAGCCGCCACCAGGCGCTAGCCACCTTCTTGTTCAGCCTCGGGCCTGACCACACCGGCTGGGCGCTGCGCCGGGTGTTTCGGCCGGGCTTCCTGACCAAGGTGTCGCGCACCTCGGTGGTCAAGCACTACGGGCTGCGCACGCTGATGTACGGCGTGCTGCTGCCCGCACCCGACATCGGCCGCCGGGCCGCCGCGTCCATGGTCGCCGCCCGCCAGGCCGGCCATGAATGCGGCATCCACACCTGGGACCACGTGCGCTGGCACGACAACGTGCGCCACCGAGATGCCGCCTGGACGCGCGAGCAGATGCGCCTGGCCTTCGATCGCTACACCGACCTCTTCGGCGAGGCGCCCGCCACCCACGGCGCCGCCGGCTGGCAGATGAACGCCGAGGCCTTTCGGCAGATCGACGATTGGGGCATGGCGTACGCCTCGGACGGCCGCGGCAGCGCGCCGCACCGCATCCGCATGGACGGCCGCCCGCTGCGCCACGTGCAGTACCCGACCACCTTGCCCACGCTCGACGAGTTGATCGGCAACCCCGGCATCGACGAGGACAACGTGCCCGAGACCTTGCTGCGCTTGACCGAATCGGACCGCGATCACGTCTTCACGCTGCACGCCGAACTCGAAGGCGGCTTGCTCGCGCCGGCCTTCGACCGCTTGCTCGCCGGCTGGGCGGCGCAGGGCCACCGGCTGGTCTCGCTGGCCGAGCTGCACGCCCACACCGCACACGGCCAGCTGCCCGTCGTGCCGTTCACCTGGGGCAGCGTGAGCGGGCGCAGTGGTGAGCTCATCTGCGCTGGCGCGCCCGCCTGAGCGGGTGAATTGACGATGCTGTTCGATGCGACCCTTCGGCGCGATCTCGGGCGCAGCTTCGTGGCCACGCTGGTGGTGCTGCTGACCATCGTGCTCACGCTGATGCTCATCCGCACTTTGGGACTGGCCGCCAACGCCAAGCTCGCGCCGCAAGACGTGGTGCTCATGCTGGGCTACACCGCACTGGCGCACATGCCCACGGTGATCGCGGTGGCCCTGTTCGCGGCGGTGGTGGGCACGCTCGGGCGCATGTACCGCGACAGCGA
The DNA here is from genome assembly GCA_903905475.1 of uncultured Burkholderiales bacterium. Lineage (GTDB taxonomy): Bacteria > Pseudomonadota > Gammaproteobacteria > Burkholderiales > Burkholderiaceae_C > PBB1. The sequence goes on from CAIVGK010000026.1 coordinate 1,751, forward strand.
AATGACCGTGTGGCTGAGCAGCGGCGTGAGCCTGTCACGCTTCGTGCGGCCGGTGTTGCGACTGTCGTGGCCGGTGCTGCTCGTGGTGGCGGTGATGGCTCTGCTCGTCTACCCCTGGGTCAACGAACGCAGCGGCATACTGCGCGACCAGTTCGAACGTCGCTCGGACCTGTCGCGCGTGTCGCCCGGCCAGTTTCAGACTTCGAGCGACGGCAAGCGGGTGTTTTTCATCGAACGCCATTCGAAGGACAAGACCAACGCGAGCGAGGTCTTCATCTACAGCCAGCTCAAGGACAGCGAGGCCGTCACCACGGCGCATGCCGGGCGCATCGAGGTGCGTGACGACAACCGTTACCTGCGCCTCGAGGACGGCCAGCGCAACGAGATCGACACGCGCAAGAACGAATCCACGCTGGCTCGCTTCGAGCGCTACGAGACGGCGGTGGGCGAGCGCCTGGCCTCGGGCACCGACAAGCCCTCGGCCAAGGCGCGCGCGTCGATCGACCTCATCACGGACGCCGACCGGGTGTCGCTGGGCGAGTTGACCTGGCGGCTCGGCTTGCCGCTGGCTGCGGCCAACATGGTGATGCTGGGCATCGGGTTGGCCGCCAGCAACCTGCGCCGTGCCGGCAACTGGAACCTGTTGTTCGCGCTGCTGACCTTTGTCGTCTACTACAACCTGATCAACCTGTCGCAGGCCTGGGTGGCCAGCGGCACCTTGCGCATGGGCACCGCGCTGCTGCTGATTCACGGCGTGGCCTTGCTGCTGGCCGTGTTCATGCTGTGGTCCAAGGACAACCTGACCCGCCGCACGCTGTGGATGAGGCTCAGCGCTCGCTGAGCACGCGGTTCACCCAAACACCACCGTGCGGTGGCCGTTGATCAGGATGCGGTCTTCCAGATGGTTGCGCAGCCCGCGCGCGAGCACGCCTTTTTCGACGTCCTTGCCGCAGCGCACCAGATCGGCCACCGAATCGCTGTGGTCGATGCGCATGACGTCTTGTTCAATGATCGGGCCCTCGTCGAGGTCTTCGGTCACGTAGTGGCAGGTCGCACCGATCAGCTTGACGCCGCGCTCCCAGGCCTGGTGGTACGGCTTGGCACCGGCAAAGCTCGGCAGGAAGCTGTGGTGGATGTTGATGATCCGCCCCGGGTACTTGCGGCACAGCGACGGCGGCAGGATCTGCATGTAGCGCGCGAGCACCATGGTGTCGGCGCCGCACGACTCGAACAGCCGCTCGAGCGCCGCAAACGCCTCGGCCTTGTCGTCCCTGGGCACCGGGATGTGGTGAAACGCCAGCCCGTGCCACTCGACCAGACCGCGAAACACCTCGTGGTTGGAGGCCACGCCGACGATGTCGACGTCGAGCTCCTTGCTCTTCCAGCGCGCCAGCAGGTCGTACAGGCAGTGCTCCTGCGTCGACACCAGCAGCAGCACGCGGCGGCGCACCGCGCTGTCGCTCAGCCGCCAGTCCATGCCGAACTCGGCGGCCACCACGGCGAAGCGGCGCTGCAGTTCGGCGTGGTCGAAGGGCAGGGAGTCGGCGCGCACCTCCAGGCGCATGAAGTAGCGGTCGGAGTCGGCATCGGCGTGCTGGCTCGAACTCAGGATCCACCCGCCGTGCTCGGCAAAGAAGCCGGTCACCCGCGCCACGATGCCCACGCGGTCGGGGCAGGAAAAGCTCAGGGTGTAGTGGTGCGACGGGTTCATGGCAGGTCAGTCAGGTGATAAGTCCGGAACTTGCGAGCCTAGCGATTTCCTCGATACTTCGACGCCTCCACCCCGGCCATTCACGGCCTTTTTTTCTGGCTGCGGCCGCGCACACATGAACTGGATTTCCGTCTTCTTATCGCTCGCCGCCTTCGGGGCGACAGGTTGGCTGCTCGGACGCTTCAAGGACAGGCCTGTCGCCGGCGCGGTGTGGGGCGTGCTGCTCGGGCCGATCGGCTGGGTGATCATCGTGCTGGGTCCGAAAGGACGCACGCCCTGCCCCTATTGCGGTGCATCACTCACGCTGCGGCAGTCTCGCTGCGGTGCGTGTGGCGCGTCGATGACGTGGGTCCGTGGCAAGCCGCTGGGCCCCCGACGAACCGAGTAACCGAGGACGGGCCCCGAGGCCGGGGCGCTCTGGTTCGCATCTTGCTGAGTCGAATGCGTGCATTCGCCACACCGAGGAGCCCGCCATGAACGCCACGTCCCCGCAAGCCACATCGCTGTTTCGAGAACCCGAAGGCGCGTGGCCGAACACGCTGGTGCTGTTGGGGGTGAGCGTGGGGTGGGCGGTGTCGTTCGTGCTGATGGGCGCCGATGCCGTGTGGCTGAACATCGCGGGCGTCTTGCTGTGCGTGCAAGCCATGGTGCTGGCGGCTTACCTGATTCACGAGGCGGCTCACTACACGCTGTTCGCCACGCCCGCGGCGAACCGACGGGTGGGCGAGTGGGTGAGCTTCATCGCCGGTGCCGGCTACGCCTCGTTCGAGCGGATTCGGCACATGCACATCCGGCATCACCGCGATCGCGCCGACGTGACCTGCTTCGACTTCAAGGGTCTGCTGCTGCGGCGGCCCTGGCTCAAGCACGTCTTGCGCGCGCTGGAGTGGTGCTACGTCCCCGCCACCGAAATCCTGATGCACGGCCAGGTCATCGCCCGGCCGTTCTTCGTGGCTTCGCAGCGTCAGCATTTGCCCCGTGTGGTGGGCATGCTGGTCTTGCGCGTGGCGCTGCTGGGGGCACTGGGCGCGTGGTCGCTCAAGGCGCTGCTGCTTTACGGGGTGGCCTACGGGGTGCTGCTGCACGTGCTCAACTTCTTCGATGCGTTTCACCACACCTTCGAGCAGTACTTCGTCGAGGCCAGCCAGAGCGTGCCGATGGAAGGGCGTGACCGCACCTACGAGCAGGCCAACACCTACTCGAACGTGATTTCGGCTCGCTGGCCAGTGCTCAATTGGCTGACGCTGAACTTCGGCTATCACAACGCCCACCATGAACGCGCGGCCGTGCCCTGGTACCGGCTGCCCGCGCTGCACCGCGAGCTGTTCGCCGACACGCTGACCCACCTGATGCCCTTGCCCGAGCTGCTGCGTGCGTGGCACCGCCACCGCGTGCGGCGCGTGGACGCCGACCACTACGGCGCGCCCGCAGCGGGTGAGCGCCGGGCCGACAGCTTCGTCGGGGCGCACGGGGTGTCGTTTCTCACCGTGGTCTGAACGGCGGTATGTCACCGGGCGCGGCGCCGTCGCAAGGCCTTAACCTCGGACCATGAACCCCCGGCGCCTCGCTGCGCTGTCTTGCCTTGCGGCGAGCGTGTTCAGCGCGCTTGCCGTGGCCGCGCCAGCGATGCCCGCCGAGGTGCTGGCCGCGGTGCGCTCACACCACGGTGGGCGCACTGCCGCGGTGGGTCAGCGCGTTCTCGATTCCGCTGTCGCAGGTGGTGCGCGAGATCAACAAGACCAACGACAACCTGGCCGCCTGCAACTTGCTGCTGTCGCTGGCGCCGGCCTCGGCGCTGCCGGGCCAGGAGCGGCAAGGTGCCAAGTCCCGCGTGCAGGCGTGGCTGATCTCGCAAGGCCTGATCGCAGGTGACATCCACGTCGATCTGCGGTCAGGGCAGTCGCGCGAGGAGCGCGGCAAGCCGCGCGCCATGGTGCAACTGCTGGAACGGGTGAGCGGTGTCATGACGCCGGCATGAGCGCGGCCGACGATCGACCCGCGGGCGAGCTGGGTGGGGCCGGGCCCGCTCAGTAGATGAGCCCGACCAGCGCAGCCGTGATGCACGTCGACAGCAGCCCCGCAGCCACCGACTTCAGCGCCAGGTAGCCAAGGTCGGCACGGCGATCGGCCGGCAGCAGCGTCGACAACCCGCCCAGCATGATCCCCACGCTGCCGAAGTTGGCGAACCCGGCCAGCGCGTAGGTCATCAGCAGCCGGCTGCGCGGCGAGAGCGCCTCGTCGGGCAGGGCGGCCATGTGCAAGTAGGCGACGAACTCGTTGAGCACGGTTTTCTCGCCAAGCAACTGCCCGGCGATGCCGGCCTCGGACCACGGCACGCCGACCGCCCAGGCCAGCGGTGCGAACAGCACCCCGAGCAGGCGTTCGGCCGACAGCGGCGCACCGCCCACCTCGGGCAGCAGCTTCAACCCGTTGTCGACCAACGTGACCAGGGCCACCACCACGATCAGCATCGCGACGATGCCCAGCAGCAGTTGCAAGCCGTCGGTGGTGCCGCGGGCCAATGCGGCCATGGCGCTGTCGTCCTCACGCTCGAAGCGGATCGACACGGGCTGGCCTGCGTCGGTGGGCACCATGATCGCGGCCACGGCAAGCGCGACCGGGATGGCGATCACCGACGCGGCCAGCAGATGCGCCATCGCATCGGGCATCACCGGCTTGAGGATCACGGCATACAGCACCAGCACCGTGCCGGCGATGGTGGCCATGCCGCAGTTCATCGTCATGAACAGCTCGCCTCGACTCATCTTGGCCAGCCACGGCCGCACCACCAACGGCCCTTCGACCATGCCGACGAAAGCATTGGCGGCGGCCGACACGCCCACCGCGCCGCCGATGCCCATCGTGCGTTGCAGCACCCAGGCAAAGGCCTGCACCAGGCGCGTCAGGATGCCCCAGTGAAATAGCAGGGCCGACAGCGCCGAGACCGCCAGCACCAGCGGCAAGGCCTGTGTGGCCAGCACGAAGGTGGCCTCGGGATGCGTGGGCTCGTAGGGCAGCGCACCACCACCCAGGTGACCGAAGACCATCGCGGTGCCCGCGCGCGTGGCATCCATCAGGGCATCGAGCACGCCGTTGGTCGCGGCGATCGCCGAGCCCACCCCGGGCACCCAGCGGATCGCCGCAGTCAGCGCCAGCGCCAGCACGATGCCGGACCACACCGGCCGCCAGTTCACCGAGCGCCGGCGCTCTGAGGCCAGCCACGCCACGGCCAGCATGGCCAGCACGCCCAAGGCGCTGTGCAGAAAAGTCATGGTGTGGATCCGTTCCAGTGTCCGGCGTTCGGCGCCGGTTCGTCGCGGATTCTGAGGGCACACGAAGCCTCACCGCCCCCAGCGCCCTGCGCCGGGGGGCGTCGCCAACCCGGTGCTCGACAAAAGCCCGGCGAATTCATGCGTGTTGCGTTCACGCTGCGGTCGACCGTCGTTTGCTCCAAGATCGGGCATCCAACGCACCTTCGTCGGTACAGTCGCGCACCCGCCCTTGTTTGGTGCGGCGGGCCAGAGGAATTCCGACCGTGTCACAACCTTCAAAGGCATCGAGATGCTCGTCAAGAACGCAAGCAAGAAACTGCTGACAGCGGCTGCCGTGGCCGTGGGTTCGATGGGCGCGCAGGCCTCGACCACGTTCCAGCTGGGCGAGGACGTTTCGCTGACCCCCGGCTATGCAATGCGCTACAGCTACACCAACCGGGAGGACTGGAGCGCCAATGGTGGCCATTCCACCGACTTCCATCTCGACAGCGGTCGATTCATGCTGGGCGCCTCGTTTGGCAAGACGATCAAGGCCACGCTGAGCACCGAGCGCGTGGGCGGGCGCAACCATTTCCTGGATGCGTTCGGGCAGTTCGAGTTCATGCCCGAATTCAACATCTGGGCCGGGCGACTGGTGTCGCCAAGCGACCGCGCCAACATGGCCGGGCCTTACTACTCGATGGGTGGCGGCTACTGGCCCGGCGTGGCCTCGCGCTACGGCTGGTCGGGCGGCAAGTTTGTGGCGCGCGACGACGGCGTCTCGGTGTGGGGCACCGTGGCCGATGGCCGTCTGGGTTACTCGATCGGTGGCTTCGAGGGCCGCACCTTCGGGGTGGGCTCGCTGACCAAGGACGAAGCGAAAAAGCAGGGGGTCAAGGCGTCGGATTCGCTGATGTACGCGGGCCGGCTGCAATACGACTTCTGGGACAAGGCACCGGGCTACTACAACATCGCCAACTGGCTGGGTGCCAAGGACATCTTGTCGGTCGGAGCGGCTTTCCGGTACCAGGACCAGGGCGTGCTCACGACCAGCGGCACCGGCGACTACACCGGCTACAACTTCGATTTCCTGCTCGAAAAACGCATCAAGGGTTCGGGCACGGTGGCATTTGAAGCCGCCTGGTACGACTACGACACCGACAACGTCATCAGGTCAGAGCAGGGCAGGGCGTACTCGACCGGCCTGTCGTACATCTTCGAGCACAAGCTGGGCTGGGGCCGATTGCAGCCGTTCACCCATTGGCAGAAATTCGAGGCCGACAGCGACGTCAATACCCGACAGTACGACTTGGGCGTGAACTACGTCATCGATGGGTACAACACCCAGCTGAGTGCGACCTTCACCAACACCAAGGTCACGGGCGCACTGGCCAGCCGCTCGGATCTGGACAAGTTTGCGGTGACGCTGCAACTGCAGTTTTGATGCTGCGATCGGGCGTCTGAACCCGCGGGGGTTCAGACCCCGCCGGCCGCGCGGCGGCTGATGCGCCGGGTCAGGCCGCCGCCACCGACGGGCGGGCCAGACGCATGTGCGCGGCCAAGGCCGACACGATCTGGTGGATGTCGTCGTCGCTGTGCGCCGCACTCAGGCTGATGCGAACCAGACTCACGCCGGCCGGCGTCGCGGGGGGGATCATCAAGTTGGTGTAGATGCCAGCGTCGAGCAGGCTTTGCCACAACGCCTGTGCCTCTTCGCGGGTTTCGAACACGAGTGCAGCCACCGGGCCGGGGACGTCCGTTCCCAACCGGTAACCCAAGCGGGTGACTTCTGCGTACAACCGCTCGGCATGGCGCCACAGACGCGTGCGCAAATCCTGTCCTTGCAGCACCCGGCGCAGCGCCTGGTGCGTCGCCGCGATCACCGAAGGCGCGGGCGACGCGGTGAAGATGTACGGGCGGCTGACCATGCGCATCATTTCCATCTCGGCGTGGCGCCCGAGACAAAAGCCGCCGACACCGCCCAGGCTCTTCGAGAACGTGCCCACGATGAAATCCACCTCGTCGAGCAGCCCCAGGGACTCGCAAAGCCCCAGCCCTTGCTCGCCGAACACGCCGAACGAGTGCGCCTCGTCGACCAGCAGCCAGGCCCCGTGACGCCGCTTGATGTCGACGATCTCGCGCAGCGGCGCGCGGTCACCGAGCGTGCTGTAGAGGCTTTCGACCACGATCAGCGCGCGGCTCGCGTCTTCGCCCAGCCGCGAAAGACGGCGGTCGAGGTTTTCCGGGTCGTTGTGACGGAAGCGGATCGTCGTCGCGTTGCTCAGCCGGCAGCCATCGTGGATGCAGGCGTGGCTGTCGGCGTCGATGAGCAGGTAATCGCCTTCGCCCGCCAGTGCCGAGACGGCCCCGAGGTTGGCTTGGTAACCGGTTGAGAACACGATGCACGCAGGCCATCCGAAAGCCTTGGCGAGCTCTTGCTCCAGCGCGCGGTGGCCGGCGTAGTTGCCGCTGGCCATGCGCGAGCCGGTGGTGCCGGTGCCCAGCGTCTCGATCGCCGCGATGGCGGCGGCCCGACACTCGGCGTCGTAGGTCAGGCCCAGGTAGTTGTTGGTGCCAGCGAGGATCACCCGCCGGCCGTCGATGGTGGCCGACGTGGCCGAATGGATCGCATCCATTGGCGTGGCGATGGGCGCCACCCGGCTGTTTTCAGCCAGGCGCGTGTGGAGGGTTCGCTGCGTGGCGAACTTGTCGAGCAGGCTCACGAAAGGCCGCTCTTCAACTGCAAGATGCCGGCGCACAGCTCATTGATGGTTCGCGCCTGCGCCGTCGTCTCGACGGGAATGGACAGGTCGAGTCGGTCCTCGATTTCCATGATGAGGTCCATGACCTCGGCTGAATCGAGGTCGGCGGCCTGGGCCAGATCTTCATCGCCGCCCAGGCTGGCAGCCCCGGGGCGGATGACGCCGAGGGCTTCTCGGACTGTCGATTCGATCGAATCGGCCAGGTTGCTCATGTGGTCGTGCTCCATGTTCGTGGCGGGGAGTGAACTCACGATGCCGCGCGCTCGACTTCAGCCGGGGCGCACGAGCCGCCGTCAGGCAGCCGTCCGTGCGGTTCCTCGGCCAAGGCGCTGCTGCGACGCTCGAGGAATTCCTTGCGCGCGGTGCTGCGCGACAGCTTGCCCGAGGAGGTTCGGGGCAGGGTGTGCGGTGGCACCAGCTCGATCAGGCAATGGATGCCGAACTCGGCATGAATCGCCTGCTGCAGCCGTTCGGTCAGCTTGACGAGCTTGAGGGGATCGGGTTCTCGGCACTGCACCACGAGCACGGCGACCTCGTCTTCATCCTCGTCAGGGATCGAGAACGCGGAAGCGTCGGTGGGACGGACCTCGGGTTGCTGCTCGGCCAGGTACTCGAGATCCTGCGGCCACATGTTGCGGCCCTTGATGATCATCAGGTCCTTGGCGCGGCCGGTGATGTGCAGCGAACCGTCGGCCAGATAGCCGATGTCGCCGGTGTCGAGCCAGCCGTCGGCCGAGAGCACCTCGAGCGACGCCTCGGCGTTGCCGAAGTAGCCCGACATGACGCTCGGCCCATGCAGGTGAATGCGCCCGCAGCGACGCTCGGGCATCAATTCGCCCTGATCACCGCGGATTTCCAGTTGGTAGCCGGGCAGGGGCTGACCACAGTCGATGAATGCCTTGCCCTTGATCGTCGTGTCGCCCTGCGGTACGGCGATGGCCTCGCCATCGCGTGCCAGGCGGTCCATGTCGACGACGTCACTGCGCGCGCCACGTTCGAGCGGCGCAAAGCTGACCGCGAGCGAGCATTCAGCCATGCCGTAGCACGGCAGGAAGGCACGGTCATCGAACCCGGCCGAGGCCACCGCAGCGGCGAATTCCTGCAGCGATTCGGGGTGGATCATTTCGGCGCCGATGCCGGCCACGCGCCAGGCCGACAAGTCGAGTTCCTGGGTGTCCGAAGCTCGCAGGCGACGCGCGCACAGGGTGTAGCCAAAAGGCGGGCTGAACGAGATCGTGCTGCGGTTCATCGACATCAGCTTGAGCCACAGGCGCGGGCGCATCGCGAAGTCGCGCGTGGGCAGGTAGTCGACCGAGCGCTGGGTGGCCACGCAGCCGAGCACGATCCCGACCAGGCCCATGTCGTGGTAGTACGGCAGCCACGAACAGAAACGGTCGGCCGGCGTCAGGCAAAAGCCGTGGTTGAAGATGGCCTTGAGGTTGGCCATGACCGCCGACTGCGTGATCATGGTGCCGCGAGGAAAGCGCGTGCTGCCTGACGTGTACTGCAGGTACGCGAGCTCGTTGGGCAACGGCCTCGGCGGCATGGCATCCGCGGGCGGCAAGGCGGAAAACTCTTCCAGCGTGCCGGCCAGCGTCAGCGGCAGCCCGGCGCTGGCCTCGCGCAGGAAGCCAACGAACTCGGGCGGTGCAAACGCCGCCACGGCCCGGCAGTCGCTCATCAACTGGCGCAAATGCCGGCTGTAGGCCTCACGCCCGCCCAGATGCACGGCAGCAGGCAGCGGCACCGGTACCAGCCCGGCGTACTGGCAGGCGTAGAACATGACCGCGAAGTCGGGATGGGTGTGAGCCACCAGCGCCAGCCGCTCGCCACGGCCCAAGGGTGCCAGGCGGCGCGCCATCTCGATCGCGCGTTCACGCAACTCGCGGTACGGCAGGGTCGCGATCAGCGCGCCCCGCCCGTCGTAGTAATTGAAGCCCGAGTCGCCGGTCGCGGCGTAATCCAGCGCGTCAGCCAGGGTCGGGAAATCCGCACTGAGCAGTGCAATGCCGCTCGCAGTGGGGGTCGGGCTGGTCAGGGAAGGTGCCGTCAAGTTCACTCGACGCGCCCCAGTCGGCCGGTTCGGCCTCGCAAATAAGCTTTCAACCCTCACCCTTTACTTCTCAAAATGTCGACTGGCCGGGACTGTAGATCGGGCGACGCGGCATTGCCATAAAAACGTCATTTTACGGAAAATATACCGGGGTAGAGCGGGAAACGCGCCTCGCACAGGCACCAAATTTCTGGACCGACACGGACTCAGGCGCTCGTGGAGTCCAGAAAGTCGGCAAGCTGCTCCAACGTTGGATAGTCGAACAGGTCCGTCACCTCGATGCGCTGCGGAAAATCGCGGTCGATCGCCTCGTGAATGCGCGCCAGATTCAGCGAATTGAGGTTGATCTCCAGCAAGTTGGTCTGCGGCGACAACGGGTGACCAGACACGAAGGCCGCGCAGATGGCTTGCAGCCGGCGGGCGGTCGGCGTTCCGGTTGGCCCGTCGGACGGCTCAGCGGCGTCAGCTGAAAGCAACCCGGCGAGCTCGGCCAGGGGGCCGTCGAATTCACCCTGCTCGAACGATTCGGCCAGCGCATAGCGCTGCAGCTTGCCGCTGCTGGTCTTCGGGATGTTGCGCACCGGCACGATGTGCGACGCTTCCAGTCCGGTTTGCGCAGCGATGACGCGGCGCAGTTCCAGCACCAGCGGCACGAATTCCGCGAGCGCGCCGCGGTGCAGCACGAACATGGCCAGCGCTTCGGTGTCGTCGGTCGGACTGCGCACGCCGGCCGCGACCACGCGATTGGCCTCGATGCCCACGGTCTGCTGGGCGATGCGCTCCAGGTCGTGCGGGTAGTGGTTCTGGCCATTGACGATGATGAGGTCCTTGGCCCGCCCGGTGATGATGAGTTGCCCGTCCCACAGCAAACCGAGGTCACCGGTCTCGAACCAGCCCTCGGCCGAGCGCAGTTCGGCGGTGCGTTTGGCATCCTTGTAATAGCCCTGCGTCACGTTGTCGCCGCGGATGTGCACATGGCCCAGCGTGCGTTCATCCAACACCGCGCCGGAGCCGTCCACGATGCGGAGCTCAACGCCGGCCACCGGCTGACCGAGCTTGACGAATTCGACGGACCGGCCGCTGTGCGCCACGACTTCGCGCACCCGCTCACCCGCGCGCAGGCTCGCGGGGTCGAGCCGGACCGTTTCAATCGGCAGTTCGAGGCGAGGCACGCTCACCGCGAGGGTCGCTTCGGCCAGGCCGTAGACGGTGAACATGGTGTGCGGCTTCAGACCGTGCGGAGCCATGGTGCTGACGAAACGGCGGCACACATCGGCCGAGATGGGTTCGGCACCGTTCATGATCATCCGGATGGACGACAGATCGAGACCCTGCGGTGACTTGATGGCGTACTGCCTGAGGTAGTGCTGAAAGCCGAAGTTCGGCGAGCACAGCACCGTCGAGCGCCGCTGGCTGGCCAGCTCCAGCCACAGCAAGGGCCGTCGCGCGAACAGTTCGGTGCGCATGATCGCGTGGCTCGCGCCGGCCGACAGCAAGGTCAGGTGGAAACCGATCAGGCCCATGTCGTGCGACAAGGGCATCCAGCTGAGGACCGAATCAAGGTCCGTGTAGCCCGCACCCGCGGCGAGTTGCGCGGTGTTGATGGTGAGGTTGCGGTGCGTGAGCAGCACGCCCTTGGGCTCGCCGGTCGAGCCCGACGAATACTGGATGAACGCGATGTCATGCGGGTCAGGCTGAACCGGCTCGCCCGGCTCGCCGGCAATGTCGAGGCCGCCCACCGCCACGCAGCGTGAGCGCAGCACAGCGCCCTCGGCGCCCATCCCTTGCGCGGCCACAAAGGCATCGAAACGCTCGAGCGCCGGCGCGTCGATGCACACCGACGCCCGGTCGAGTTGGGCAAACACGCGCAGCAGCTTGCGCCAATGCTCGTCGTTGCTGCCCGGCGCCAGTGGCACCGGCACGATGCCGCCGAGCAGGCAGGCCCAGAACATCTCGAGGAAGCGCTCGTTGTCGCCGAGGTACAGGATCAAGGCGTCGCCACGGGAGATCCCGCGGCGCTGCAAGGCGCCGAGCGCGCCGAGGGCGCGCTGTCGCAGCCGCTTGAAGCTCAGCGTGCGCTGGTCCCGCTCGCCGTCGATGAAGGTGATGTGGCGATCGTCGCGTGCGTCGGCGGCCAGCATCGCGTTGAGGGTCTCGAATCGGGGCATGGGTGTCATTTTTCAGCGCGCCACAAGGCGCATGTGAACGTCCTGTCGGGTGCGCAGGTTGATCTGGAACTCGGCTTGCGGCGGCGCGCTGCCCGCATATCGCAGCTGGAAGCGTTGCGCCACCATGCTCAGGTGCATCGTCATCTCGGCCATCGAGAAGGTGGTACCGATGCAAAACCGGGGGCCCGCCGAAAACGGCAAGTAGGCAAACCGGTCCCGAGCTTCCACCGCCGCCGGTGCGAAACGCTCGGGATCGAAGGCCTCGGGCCGATCCCAGTGCGCCTCGTGCCGGTGCAGCAGGTAAGGGCAGATGAAGACCTCGGTGCCGGCCGCCACATGGAAGCCGCCCAACTGGTCGTCGCCCAGGGCGCGCCGGCTGAGCAGCCAGCCTGCGGGGTACAGGCGCATGGATTCCTGCAACACCTGCTCGACGTAGGCGCATTCCGCGGGCGGCTCGTTCGCCTGGGCGGGCCTCGCCTCGGCGATGGCCGCGTGCAGGCGCGCTTCGACATCGGGGTTTTGCGACAGCAAATACCAAGTCCAGTTGAGCGTGCTGGCCGTGGTTTCGTGACCGGCAACGATCAAGGTCATGATCTCGTCGACCAAGGCGCGCTCGGGCATGGCCTCGCCGCTGTCCTTGTCGCGCGCTCCCATCAGCGTGGACAGCAAGTCCATCTCGACGCGCTGCTCGGTGCGGCGCGACTCGATCATCGCGCGCACCACATGCGTCAGCGAGCGGAACTTCGCAGCGAACGCCAGATCACGCCGGGTTTCCCGCGTCAGCAGGTCGAATGGGCTCGCCCCATCGGCATCGATCAAGCGCTCGAAGTCGGTGCTGAACAAGGCGCGCAGCACGATGTTGAGCGCCAGTTCACTGAGATCGTGCGTGAGGTTGATCGGCTCGCCGCGCTCGGCTTGGGCCGTCCAGCGGTCGATGAGGTCGGCATTGGCCTGCTGCATCAGCGGTGAAAAACCACGGATCACCTGGGTCTGAAAGGCCGGTTGCACCATGCGTCGCTGCCTGGCCCAAAACTCGCCTTCGCTGGCCATCAGTCCGTTGCCGAGCAGCACGCGCACACGGTCCAGCGCCAAGCCCTTGACGTAGTTGCCGCGGTTGCCCAGCAGCACATGGCGGATGTCGTCGGTGCCGTGGATCACCACACTGTCATGACCACCGCTGATGGATGTCACGCGGCAGGTGTCGCCATGACGCTGCATCAGGTCTTGCAGCAGGGGCAGACTTTCGTCGTTGGCGTCCAGGTCGTAGCGTTGTTGCGGGCCGGGGGCCGGCGCTTGCTGAACCATAATGAATCTTCTCTTGAGAGCCAAAGAGTGTCTCACGCGCTGGCAGTGCGTTGCGCCCATGTCTGTCTCGGTCTTGATCTCATCGGAGTTCGCCGTCACCCCCTCCCTCGAGGCCCGGTGGATGGCCGATCTACCGCCGTCACGGCGCGCCGAAATCAGCCGTTGGTCCGACCCGCGAGACCGGCAGCGCTCGTTGCTCGGCAGCCGCTTGCTGGCGCTGGGACTGCATCGGCTGGGCTGCCCGGCGGAGGTGCTGGCCACGCTGCGTCACCCGCCACAGTCCCGCCCGACACTCGACCTGCCGGTCGACTTCAGCGTCTCGCATTGCGATGGACGCATCGTGTGCGCGCTGTCGACGTGCGGGCCGGTCGGTGTCGATGTCGAAGCCCTGGGCGCTCTGATGGCACAGGACTTTCACCTGTACCTCAACGCCGCCGAACGGGTCTGGGCCGGCCGCAGCGCGCGGCGTTTTTATGCCGTGTGGACGCGCAAGGAGGCGGTGGCGAAGGCGGCTGGAAGCGGCGGGCTGCGCGACGTGGCCCGTGTCGATACGTCGCCGGCCACAGGCCTTTGCGAACTCGACGGAGGGCTGTGGCGCACCCTGCCGGTTCCGGTCGGTCGCGGCCACGTGGCTCACCTGGCGCTGGCCGATGGGACTGGCGAAGTGACCTTGCGCCGCGTGAGTCGGCAAGCGCTTGAGCGTGGCGGCGCGCCCACCGCAGCGCCCTGTTTGCCGTGAAGATCTGCGCAGTCTTGTAAGCTCGCCCGCCCGAATCCCTTGACTTGAAAGTCTGCAACATGTCCACACCCCAACGCGCGCTCATCCTTGGCGCCGGCCAAGGCAGCCGCTTGCTGCCGCTGACCGAGAAGATGCCCAAGTGCCTGCTGGATCTGTGCGGGCGCAGCATGCTCGAATGGCAGCTGCGGGGTCTGGCCGACAACGGCGTGCCCGAGGTGGTGGTGGTGACGGGCTTTCATCCGGAGCTGGTCGAGGCCGAACTGCGCCGCGTCGCACCGAGCGGGATGCGGGTTCGCACGCTCTACAACCCCTTTTACAAGCTGGCCGACAACCTGGCGAGCTGCTGGATGGCCCGCGCCGAACTGCAGGGATCGTGCTTGATCCTCAACGGCGACACCCTGTTCGAGCCGGCGATCGCCCAGCGCTTGTTCGCCGCTCCGGCTGCGCCCATCACGGTCACCATTGACCGCAAGGGCGACTACGACGCCGACGACATGAAAGTCGAGACCGACGGCGATCGGCTGCGCGCCATTGGCAAGACGCTCGAGGCTGAGCGTGTCAACGGCGAGTCGATCGGCTTCCTGCGCTTCGAAGCCGACGGCGCGGCGCTGTTCGTCGAAGAACTCGAGCGCACGATGCGCACCCCGCAAGGTCCGGCGCTTTGGTACCTGTCGGCGATCAACCGTCTGGCCTCGGCCGGGGCTGACATCCGGGTGGCTTCGATCGAAGGCCTGGAGTGGGGTGAGCTCGACTACCCGGCCGATCTGGTGCAAGTTCGCGCTCTGGCCGCGAGCTGGGTCGAACGGGAGCGCGCAGCGAAGGGCGGCGCTTGCGCCACGGCCTGATCGGCTGCATCGCGGCGCGGCAAGCACCTCGCGTGCTTCCGAGCCGCCTCCCGGGACGCTAGCGTCCCACCAGCTGCCGCACGAGATCGAGGTCTTCGGGCTTGTCGACGTCGATCGCCGCGCGCCCGTCGCTCATCTCCACGACCGCCAGCCGCGCGCCGCCGGCCAGTTCACCGAGCCGACCGAGGGCCGCCGCCAGCGTCAACTGGCCCATTTGGTAGCGCAGCGCCACGCTCCAGCCGAGTCGGCGCATCAGCTGCAGCGGGTCCTTGCGGTGGCGCTCCAGCTCGCACCACAGCTCGGCCGCGCCGGCGGCCGCCGGGCGCGACATCAGGAACAGGTTGCAGCCCGAAAAATGCCCATCGGCAAAGCGCAGCCAGGTGCGTTGGGTGTGCGGTGCGGCCGCCTGCACGACGTCTCGGCGCCCCAGCGCGACGCACACGTCCGCATCCTGCGGGCAAGCGGCCAAAAATTCGCTCAGCCAGCTCGTTTGCAGCAAGGCGTGGTCGGCGGTGGTGACCAGCAGCGGCGAGCCTTCGCTGGCCAGCGCGGCCGCCACGGTGGCGCTCGGGCCGGATGCCGGCGCCATGGTCGTCAGCGGTTTGCCGCACACCTGGGGCTGCAGTTCGGGCAGATCGGTCAGCAGCTCCGGCCGCTCGATCGCCACCACGATGCGCGCGACTTCAGGCACCGCGGCCAGCGCGCTCACCACCCGCTCGATCATCGTGCGGCCACCGACCTCGATCAGCGCCTTGTGGCTCACGCCGCCGTAAGCGGCCAGCGGGTCGCCGCTGGTGCGCGTGCCGGCCAGCACCAGCGCGGTGAGTTGCTTCATGTCAGGCGCCTTGGGTGCGTGGCCGGGTAGAGCTTCACAGACCCAAGGTCTTTTCGTACACGCGGTAGGTCTTGTAGGCGTGCGCGCCCAGCGACTCGATGACGTGACGCATGGCCCGGTTGTCCTCGAGGATCCACGACAACTCGACCTGGCGCACGCCCTTGTTGCGCAAGCCGTTGCGCAGCGCGTCAATGATGAGGAACGGCGCCAGCCCCCCGGCCAGGCTGCCGCTGAAGCTGCGCCGGATGCCCATCAGCGGCACCCGCGCCGTGCGCGCACCGCGCCACAGCCGGTACAGCAGCTTGATCCAGTTGAAGGGCAGCAAGCGCCCGCCAAAGTCGGCCACCAGTTCGTTGAGGTTGGGCAGCGCGATGCCGAAGCCCACCGCCTCGCCGTTCATCTCGACGATGGCCACGCAGTTGGGATCGATCAGCGGCTTGAGGCTCTTGGCCATGTGCGCGATTTCGGCCTGCGTGAAAGCGATGAAGCCCCAGTTGAGCGACCAGGCGTCGTTGAAGATCGACGTGACCATGTCGAACTCTTCCTGATAGCGCTGCTTGTCGAGCGTGCGCACGGTCAGCGCCTCGGGCTTGCGCTTGTCGATCTTGCGGCGCGCCGCGGCGGGCAGTTCGTGGTCGATGTCGTACAGGTACGCGATCAGGTCCTTGGTCTTGGCGTAGCCGAGCGCCTCGATGTGCGGCGCGCTGTAGCGCGGGTCGTGGCCCATCATCAGCACCGGCGGCGTGTCGAAGCCGTCGACGAGCAGGCCGGTTTCTTCGTTGATCGACAGGTTGAACGGCCCGAGGATGCGCGTCTTGCCGCGCTCGCGCAGCCAGGCTTCGGCCGCGCCAAACAAGGCGGCAAAGACCTCGGCGTCGTCCTCGGCGGCGATCATCCCGAAGTGACCGACGTCCGGGTCGGCCACCAGCCGGTCGATCTGCGCGCTGATGCGCCCGACATCGCGACCGTCGCGGCGGGCCAGCCAGAACTGCGTCTCGGCGTGCTGGAAGTACGGGTTCTTGGCAGGCGACAGCGCCTCGCGCCGCTCAAGCACCAGCGGCGGCACGAAGGCGGGATCGTTGGCGTACAGCAGCGCTGGCAGCTTGATGAAGCGGTCCAGCTCGGCCGGCGAGGCCACCGCGATGATGTCGATCTTGTCCATCAGGCCACCGGGCGCGCCCGCTCGGGCGACAGAAATCCCACCCACACGGTGCGCACGCTGTGCCAGGCGAGGGTCAGCCCCTGCCACGCGGTGATGAGGTACAGCCCCGCCGGGCCGATACCGCACAGCACGCTCAAGGCCATGATGGTCATCGTGATGTTGCGACGCGCGATGAAGCTGCGCACCAGGCCGTCGATTCGCGTGGCGGCGTGCAGCCCGAAGCCCAGCCGATGCTTGGCAATGCCCAGCACGATGCGGTCGGCCACATAGAAAACGATCAGCCACACGGCCGCTTGATACAGAGGGTTGTCGCCACCGCGCGCGCCCAGTCCCCAGGCGAAGGCGAAATACCAGAACGGCGGATGCACGATGTCGAGGCCGTGGTCGAGCACGTTGCCGATCTTCGAATCGGTCAGGGTCAGCCGCGCCACCTTGCCATCGACGCTGTCGAGCACGCTCATGGCGTAGGCGCAGACAAAGCCCGCCAGAAAATCGCCGCGCGCGAACAGCGGCACCGCGGCGAAGGTCAGCAAGATCGACAGCACCGTCACCGCGTTGGGATGAATGCCCCACCGTGTGCACACACGCACCAGCGGCCACACCAGTGGCGGATAGACGTAGCGCGTGAGCAGGTCGGTCGAGCCCTTGTAGTTGTCCCAGAACATTTGCCGTTCGAGGCGGCGCCGCGTGGCCGCGTCATTGACGGCATAGATCCAGTACGGCAGCGAGCGGCGCAGCTTGTCGATGAAGGCAGGAAACTCGCGCTCGTCGAGCGGTGCGATGAGCCCTGCGGCGCTCAGGGCATCGGCCACCTCCAGCAGGGTGTCGGCATCCGCCGGAATGGCCTCGCGCAGGTCAGGCGTCAGCCGCAAGGCCACGGCGCGCTGTGTGCCTTCGCCGCGAGCGGCCAGGCACGAACCCGATGCACGCAACAAGAACTTGATCAGCCTCGGGTCGATGACGTTGGCGCCGTCCAGTGCGACCAGCGGGCCATCGGCCAGGGCTTGGCGCAAACGGCCGCCGAGCTTGCCGGCATCCGCGTGGAGCGCCGCGCCGGGCCAGTTCTGAGACTCAGCCGAGGGCCCGGACAACACCACCGAGGTGTCGCCGCCGAGCGGGCCGGCGCTGCGGCGCAAACGCTCGATCGCCGCCACGCCGAACAGGATCTCGGTGCGCGGGCAGGCGGCCGTGTCGACCCACAGCCTCATGGTCGCTCGCACGAGCGCAAGCGCACGAAACCGATCAAGGCGAACAGCAACGGAGCCCCCAGCGCGGTGACCAGCGGATGCAACTGGCCGCTGGAGCCCAGAGCGGCCAGGATGCCATCGGAAAGAAGGAAGGCCAGACCGAGCACCAGCGCCAACAGCATCTGAGCCCCGCCACCACCACCGCGGGTGAGGGTCGAGGCCGTCGGCATGGCCAGCAGCAGCATGATGAACACGCCCAGTGGCGTCGTGAACGAACGGTACAAAGCGGTCTCGTAGTAGCTGCGCGGCTGTGATCCGGCGCGAGACCCGGCGATCACTTCGGCGAGCATCATAGTGGAGAGGTAAGGGCGGGCCACGCTCAGTCGCAGCACCTCGTCGGGAGACAAATTGGTCTGCCACTCGAGCGACTCGAGCTGCCGCCGCTGCATCCCTTGGGATTCGATTTGAAGCTCGGTGACGTCCTTGAGCTGCCAGGCTTGGCCGTCCCACTGTGCGCTCGCCGCACGCAGCCTCCCTGTGAGCAATCCCGCTTCTCGCGAATACGTGCGCACGCCGCGCAGCTGGAGCCCGTCGGGGCTGACAGCCTCGATCGATACCGGGCCGCCGCGGGTGTGTGCCCACAGCGTCTTGACTTCCTCATCGGGAGGGGCACTGGCGTTCCACCACTGCTTCAGTTCGAGCTCGACCCGCGGCAAAACCACCTGCAGCAGACCCACCTGCACGGTGGCAAACACGATCAACACTGGCATCAGGTAGCCCAGCATGCGCATCAGGCTCACGCCGCTGGCGCGCATGGCCGTGATCTCGAGCGTGCGCGCCATGGAATTCAACACGCCCATGGTGCCCAGCAGCACCGCCAGCGGCAGCGCCAGCCCCAGCTCGGCCGGCAATCGCAGCAAGGCGTAATAAAGCAGACCGCCCACGCCTTGACCACGCTCGAGAATTTCAGTGGTCACATCGAGCAGTTCGAGCAACTGCATCATGGCCGTGAGCACCGCCAGCAGCGCGAGGATCTGCAACCCGACGCGGCGGCGCAGGTAGGCCGACAGCTGCCCGGTCATGGCGTGCTTTGGCGGGCCCGGGGCCGGGCGCGATCGATCAGGCCCTCGACCGCAACCACGGCTCGCAACACCGGGTTGTCGCCGGGCCAGGCCAGGCTGCCCCGAAAGATCCACAGGCTCAAGCCCACGAACACGGCGTAGGGGACCCACACGGCGGCCGCAGCCGGCAAACGGCCGGTGTCAGCCAGGCTTTTGCCGAGCTGCAATGCGTGGTCGATGGCCAGCAGCGCGAGCACGCCGAAGATGACGCCGGGCGCGCGACGGCCCCGCTTGGCGGCCATGCCCAGCGGCAACGCCAGCAGGGGCAAGAAGGGAAAGATCAGCGCGCGCGCCAGCCGGCTGTGGAACTCGGCCGCCGGCTTGGTCTCGCCGCCTTCGAGGTGCATGTCCCGCCACAGCTCGGCCAGGGTTCGTTCGCGCACGCTCGCCCCTCGAGCTTCCATGGGCTCCGGTTTGGGCGTGAAGTCATTGGCTGAAAACCCCGTCTCGAAGCGCGAGATCGACAGCGACGCCTTGTGGTCGTTCTCGTTCACGACCAGCCCGTCTTCGAGCTTCAGTTGCAGCCCCTCGGGGGTGGGCACGATGCGCCCCCGTGCGGCCGTCAGGATCTGTTCGCTGTTCGCGCCGCGGCGTTCCATGAACACGCCGCGCAGGCCGCGGCCGTCCGGCTCGATCACGTCGGCGGTGAAGGTGACGCCTTGCCCGATGTCGAGGAAGTGGTTTTCCTCGACGCGCGCGTCCCAGCCGGTTTGCAGCACCTGATTCACCGCCACGTGGTAGCCGTAGCGCGCCAGCGGCTGCAGCTGCCCGTACAGGTAGACGCTGAACAAGCTGAGCATCAGCGCGAGCATGAAGTAGGGCGCCGCGATGCGGCCGATCGAGCGACCGGCCACCAGCATCATGTCGAGCTCGTTGTCGTCGCACATGCGGGCCACGGCCATGAAGATCGCCGCGGTGAACGCCATCGGCAGCGCCAGGCCCAGGTAGTGCGGCACCAGCGTGGACGCCATCACCAGCACGCTCGACGGCGGCGCTCCCGCCGAGGCGGCCAGATCGAACAGGCGCAGCAGCCGCTCGAGCAGCTGCGCCAGCAGCAGCGCCACCAGCGACAGCGCCAGCGGCCCAGCGATCAGACGCAAGACGTAGCGATCGATTCGGTCCAGAGGGAACCAGGGAAACAAGGTGACGGGTCCTAGCCGGCGCAGCGCAGCCACGCCTGCCGCAGTGGCGCGAGCAGCGCATCGCTCATCGCAGGGTCCAGCGCCACGGCCGCATCGAGCGCCGGCGGGCCGGGCCAGCCGGCGTCGCGGAACTCGACGTCGCCGAACCGGCGCGAGCCCTCGTAACGCGGGATGACGTGAAAGTGCACGTCCCGGTCGACCATCATCAGCATCAGGTAGTTGATGCGCTCGCAGGCGATCACCTCCCGAAGCGTGGATTCGATGCGGCCCACCAGCTCGCGCAACTCGGCATAGCCCTGCGCGCTGACCTCGGCAAACGATGTCACCGGCTCGCGGCAGATCAACACCAGCGAGCCCAGCGCGGGTTGGCGCGCTCGCAGCAGCACGGTCCAGCAGTCGGTTTGCGCCAGGCGGGTGGCCGGGTCGCCGAACTTGGTCTCAGTTGCGTTGGCCATGCTCGGGTTCATCTGGGAAATCACAGCGCTCGATTATCGGCCGCGGTGCTGGGCACGCTGCGCGGCAAACACAGCTCGTAGACGGCGTCGGTCATGAAGGCGTTCGAGTCGACCGACCAGCGCCGCACCGTGACCTCGGCGCGCAGATCGCCGCCGATGCCCATCAGGCGCAGCCGATGCCAGCGCGCGCCTTGATCCTGGGGGTTGGGCAGCGCCGACGACGACGGCACGCACAGGCAGGGAATCGGCTCGCGCGGCCCGGCAATGGCGTCCAGGCGTGCGTCGCGGGCGTGCCCGTGCAGCACCAGCTCGGCACCCGCGCGCTGGAGCACCGCGCGCAGCGCCGCGCCATCGGCCAGCGCCTTGCGCCAGCCGATGGCGCCCGCAGCGGCAGGGTGGTGGAGGAGGACGATGCGCGCGCGCCCAGCCCGGCCTTCGGCGCTCAGGACCTGCTCGAGCCGGGCGAGTTGCTGTGCGCCCAGCCGGCCGCGCGCGAGCAGCGGCGCGGTGGGCAGCGCGGAATTCAGACCGATGACCGACGCCTGGCCCACGCGGTGCACGTAGGGCCAGCCATCGCTCAAGCGCGTCCAGGGCGCCCACCGATCCAGGCCCTCGGCCGGCGGCACGTGCATCAACGCGTCGTGGTTACCAGGTACCAGGCTCACGCGCTCGGCCGGGCCGAGCCCGGCAAGCCAATCGGCGGCCTGCCGGAACTCGCCCGGCAGCGAGAAGTTGGTGATGTCGCCCGTCAGCACGACGTGGTCGACGGCGTGGTCGCGCACATCGTGCTGGAGCGAATCGAGGATGTCGCTTCGGTGCAGCGCGCGGCGCCGGTACCACGACCACACGCTGAGCTGGCGCTTGGACAGGTGCTGAAGCAGGGACAAACGGGGTTCGAAGGGCAGGTGCAAATCGGAGATGTGCGCGAACGTCAAGTCGCTCATCGATAATGCCCGGCTGCTGTTTCGTCTTTCACGACTTGGGTATCCACCCCCGGATGATGCCAAAAAAACTTTCGCCGTCGGGCCCTGGGCGGGCTCGGTGAGCGCCGCTGAATCTCCCGCTCGCCTCACGGCGGGCGTCATCGTCGGCCAGTCGGCTCTGCGGGTGTGGGGCCTGACGTCTGAGCTGCGGCTGCAGCGGCAACTGGCGCGCTTTCGGGTGGTGGACGATGCGTCGGCGGCACAGCGGCGGGTGCTGCTGCGCGCCGACTGGGTCTATGACGACGCGCTGGTGCGCGGCCTGGTCGATGCGGCTGACGACGTGGCGCTCGTGGCACCTGACGGCACCGTGGTCGCGCTCGCCGTGGCGGCGACCGTCGCCGATGCGGCAGCGCTGCTCGCCGAGCACCGCGCGCCCGCCTGTGCCCGCCAGGTCACGCCGGCGCAGCTGGCCGATGGCTACAACGATGCGCTGCGCAAGCGCGAGCCGCCGTACCTGATGCCGCTGGTGGCCGCCGATCTGCCCGCCATCGAAAAACGCATCTTTGCCGGCTCGTACAAGGGTGTGACCGATCTGGTCACGCTGTATGTGTGGCCGAGTCCGGCGCGCTGGGTCACCCGTGTGTGCGCCAACAACGGCATCACGCCGAACCAGGTCACCTCGGCGAGCCTGCTGCTGGTGTTCGTGGCGATGGGGCTGTTCTGGACCGGCCACTACGGCTGGGGCATGGCCGCAGCCTGGGTCATGACGTTTTTGGACACGGTCGACGGCAAGCTGGCACGCGTGACGCTGCGTTCGTCGCCGTTCGGCAACTTCTTTGATCACTCGATCGACCTGATCCACCCGCCGTTCTGGTGGTGGGCCTGGATCGTCGGCCTGCCGGCGGCCGGCTTCGCCTACGAGTATTCGGCGTTGGCGCTGACGGTGATCGTGGCCGGCTATGTGCTGCAGCGCATCGAAGAAGGCATCTTCATGGCCTGCTTCAAGATGGACATGCACGTGTGGGAGCGCTTCGACAGCCGCTTGCGCCTCATCACCGCGCGGCGCAACCCGAACCTGCTGATCCTCAACGCGTCGCTGCTCTTCGGCCGACCCGATCTGGGCATCGGCCTGGTCGCGCTGTGGACGGCCGTGTGTCTGGTGCTCCATGCGCTGCGCATCGCGCAGGCCGGGCTCGCGCGACGGCACGGCCCGCTGCGCTCGTGGCTCGCCACTCCCACGTGAGCGATGAGCTGAAGTCCCTGATCGGCGCCGAGCTGTGCCGTGAGGTGCCGCTTGCCGTGACATCGCTCGCCAAGCAGCTCGCCGATCGTGCGGGGGGTGAGGCTGTTGCGGTGTTGTTCTACGGCTCGAACCTGCGCGATGCCCGACTGGACGGCGTGCTGGATTTCTACGTTTTGCTCGATCGTGTCGGCGCCTGGCCCGGGTCTCGCTTGGCAGCGCTCGCCAATTTGGTGCTGCCACCCAACGTCGGGTACCTTGAAGGGCAGGTTGACGAAACGACGTTGCGCGCGAAATTCGCGCTGATCAGCCTTCCGCAGTTCAGCCGCGGGGTGTCGTTCGGATCACTCGACACCACGCTGTGGGCGCGTTTTTCACAGCCTTGCTGCATGGTCTGGGCGCGCAGCGACGCGGACCGACAAGCCGTCACCGATGCGGTCTGTCAGGCCGTCATCACCGCAGCGCGTTGGGCCGCACAACTCGGCCCCGACAGCGGCGATGCCTTGTCCTTTTGGCGCGCGCTGTTTGCCAGAACCTACGGCGCGGAGCTTCGCGTCGAGAAAGGCTCGCGCCCCAATGACATCGTGGCGCGCGATGCCGAGCGGTACTCGGGCTTGCTTGAACATGCCTGGCACGCTGCAGGGATCGCCTTTGATCGCACTGTCGACGGTTGTCTGGTGCCGGCGCTTCACCCTTCATCACGTCACAGCGCCACACGTCGCTGGCGATTGCGGCAGCGGCTGGGCAAGCTTCTGAATGGGCTTCGCTTGATCAAGGCCGCCTTTACCTTTGACCGCGCGATGGACTACGTGGTCTGGAAAGTGGAGCGACATTCAGGCGTTCGCCCCGACATCACGGACTGGCAACGGCGCCATCCGCTTCTGGCTGCGCCCGGCTTGTACCTTCGCCTGCGCAAGCTGAATCTTTTGCGATGAGGTTGTGTCGGCAGCCCCAGGCTCCAAGCGAAGATTTGGAACCGTTCAACAAGGCGCGGCTGTCACGATGAAGGCCCGATGGGGCCGAGAGCCGGGACATTGCCATCAATCGCCGACTCGTACACTCGGTTGGCTCAAGGCAGCGGCAGGTTGTTGAGTTGTGGGTCACGAGGTTGGGAGCCCGCAGTCGACCTTTACCTTGAAGATCCTTGTCAGGGCCTCTCATCGCCAGTCCGAAACTCTTCAGTTGGAAACCATGCCGCCAGATATTCAATCGATTGAGTCAGTGAGCCCCACGCAGTTTTTGAACAACCCACGGACGAATCAGGACAAGCTCCACCTGGCGCTGTTCATCTCAGGCCTCGCGGTGGGGGGCGTGGAGCGCACGATGCTGTCGCTGGCCCATGAATTGGCCCTGCGCGGCCATCGCGTTGACCTCTTGGTCACCAAGGGGCAAGGGTTCTTCAGGGACTCCGTGTCACCGCTGGTTCGCTTGATTGATCTCGAGCCATGGTGGATGCGCCTTCCGTTTATGGGGCCGTCGAAGCGCACGCGAAGCCTGACCAGTGCTCCAGCCGTCGCCCGATATTTGCGAGGTAACCGTCCCGATGTCCTGCTGGCGGCCTCGCACTACGTCAACCTGGCTGCGATTTGGGGCCGTCGGCTTGCGGGTACTGGCACCCCGTTGGTGATCCGGCAGTGCACGCATCTCTCCACTGCGATCCTCAACACGAAATTCCTGACCGGTCGCCGGCCGTTTCTGGGTTGGATGGTGCGCCGGTTTTTTCCGCAAGCCGATGCCATCGTGGCGGTTTCAAATGGAGTGGCAGACGACCTGGCCGTCGTGGCAGCGCTGCCGCGTCAGGCCATCCGCACGATTTACAACCCGGTCGTTACGCCTGACCTGCCGGCGCGGGCCCTCGCGCCGCTCGACCACCCATGGTTCGCGCCTGGAGCACCGCCGGTGATCTTGGGGGTCGGCAGACTGGCCGCCCAAAAGGATTTTTCCACCTTGATTCGGGCCTTTGCCAGAGTCCATGCTTGTCGGCCAGTCCGGTTGATGATCCTTGGGGAGGGGAAAAATCGAAGAGAACTGGAGGAGCTGGCAGATTCACTCGGGGTGCGCCAGGACCTTTCGTTGCCTGGATTTGAGGAAAACCCGTTCGCCTACATGGCGCGCTCGGCGGTTTTCGCGCTTTCGTCTCTTTATGAGGGGCTACCGGGTGTCCTGGTACAGGCGATGGCCTGTGGTTGTCCGGTCGTCAGCACCGATTGCCCCAGCGGACCCATGGAAATTTTGCAAAACGGCACCCATGGTCTTCTGGTCCCGGTGGGTGACGATGAAGTGATGGCGAAAGCGATTCAAACTCAGTTGGATGCCCCGCGTCATCAGGAGCGATTACGAGAACGCGCAGCCGAGTTTTCTGCAGACCGCGCCGTGGATGAGCACCTTGAAGTGCTGTTCGATGTTTACAGGAGCAGCCTACTTAATTTAAGGAAAGGCTGATCAGCCGGCCCTGAAAAACCTCTGCAAGCCGCATTACGAATCACTTTGCGGTATGAGTATTGAAGTCGAGAGTCACTGGGAACAATGTTCCAGAATTCCGATTTATCGTGGATTCGATTCTGCACCTGTAGGCCGAGAATTCATTCGGGCTTCTGGTCTTTTCGGCGCCGACCCCTTGAGTAAATTTAAATAATAAATAAATATATGATATCAACTAAAAAAAAATCTTTAAACGTTTTTAGGTTGATATTTCGGAAGATTAAAAGAGTCTACAGGATGGGGGCGGTTAATTATTTTAGATACGTTTCTTCGAAAAACGGATCTTTGGTCACCCTAAGACTAAATAAAATAGATATCTCTGTAAGAAAAGGAACCCCCGACCTTCATATCGCCATCAGCTGCCTGATCAAGGAGGAATTCAAGCCCCTGGTAAAGCATTTAGACAAGAATTTTTCTGGGTTAATTATTGATGCGGGCGGTTATATCGGGGCGGCCGCACTGGCTTTGCACAGGCTCTACCCTTTTGCACAGGTGATCACGATCGAGCCATCTAGGGAAAATATAGAAATCCTTAGATTGAATGTGGCCGGCCACGAGAACATTAAGGTCGTTTATGGTGCACTCGTCGGAGGAGATGTAAAGTTTGTTAGCCTAAAAAATCGCGGCACTGGCGAATGTGGATTTACAGCTGTAGAAAATCCACTCGACTGCAGTGGCGCGGAATTTCTGCACACAACCCCCGCATTCAATTTAAGTAGCCTGGGTATAGATCTCTCCGAAATTGGGATTTTAAAATTGGATATTGAAGGCAGTGAATATGATTTATTCAAAAATGACGCAGTCAGCCTGAAGGGGATTCCAGTTATTGCAGTGGAACTTCACGATAGAATTACCGAGGGCTGCACGGAAGCCTTCATGGAATTCTCTGAGGGAAGAGTTATCTATAAAGATCGCGGTGAAAAATATATTTCTGTAAAGAAGGCGTAACGGATTTTTAAGTCGGCGGATTCAAGTCTGAAGTGCAACACCTGACCCACCGGTGTCCTGCAGCAAGTTTGTGGTCGGTTCCAGTGGCGCGCCTCTCCCTTGGCGATGCACCCCACCTCGGGGGTGTGCAGGGCATAGCGCTTGTCCTGGCTGTTACGCCGATGGGTTCGGATGCGCTCGGCGCGTTCCAGCCACATCGCCAACTCGGCCAGCACCCTGGGGTTGCCGGGCTCGTTGGCCTGGCGCTACCGGCAGCCATTGCCCGGTGGCTGGCGTCGAGCTTGCCTCGCACTTCGCGCATCACCACCCCAGGGATAGCGCGCTGGCGCCGGATGGTCCCGGCCAGCCGCTTGAACTGCTTGGAGTGTGCGCAGCCACCCGCCTTGCGGCGCAGAGTTTTGCCTTTCTAGGCCGAGGTCTGCTTCAAACTGGAGCCCGCGCACTTGGCGGCGCTCACCACCTTGTGCCGTGCGGTCTCCAGCAGCCGAGGATGGCCTTGGATTGCACGGTGGAGTCGACGACCACGCGCTCCAACTCGGCGGGCATCAGATTTTCGGATTTGGATGCAGCCCAAAGAAACTACGCAGACGGTCAAGGCGTCTCAGCAGCCAAGTTTTTGCAGTGTCTTGAACGTAATAGGTGAGCATGATGGATCGCCTCACACCGTCGGCCTCGGACGTTCTCTCGGCGCTGTGCCAGCTTTCGTGCGCCTGCACGGGGAAGGCGTAGCCGCTGGCTGGCATGAACGGCATCTGCCGTGTGCGCAGCGCGGCTTCACCCGAATCGCCCTCGTGAAAGATCGTACCGATGTTCATTTGCGAGTCATCGTCGGGCAGATAGAACTGCACGGTGATGGCTTTTTTCAGCACATCGGTGTGGATGCCGATGCGGTAGCCTGGTAGATCTCGCACGATGATCGGCACCGGATAAAAACCGAGTCGATCAATCGAGCAGCCGAACCGTGCTTCCAGCGCACGGCGAAACTTCCGCTTGAACGCGTCTTGCAGATCTTGCGACACCAGCAGTCGTGCCAGTGGCAGCCAGCGTGCGCGCACGGCGGCGGGTAGCAGCCAGATCTGTTCAGGGTAGAGATAGCGTCGCATCCGCGTGCTGCTGCCGTCCGCGCGCAGGGCATCCCGGTGGCGCAACTCATGGAAGTGCTCATCGGCCGGGATGCTCGCCAGCAGCTGCCGGTAGTACTCCGGTGGAAACAGACCGCTCAGGCACACGTGGTCGAAGGGCTGAGTCTGGAGTGCCGCCTGATCGATCCGGGCCGTGAACCCGCGGCTGTCCAGCTCAATCGGTGTGGCGGGTGGGGTGCCAACGGCCTGCTCAGGCATATTGAATGTCTCCATGGATCTTGCGGGGGGGGGGGCAGCGGCTGCGCTTCGGTGCAGGTCAACGCCGGGGGCGTATCTTAAGGATTGTCGAACCCGACGACGGCGCAGATGCTGGGCATTGCCTTGCGCATGGGACGTCCCTCAGGGTCAGGCCTTTCATGCGCTCAGCGTGGCAGCCATCCGGCGGTGCGGTACCACGTGACCGCATCCGCAAAGCCTGCCTCCAGATCAAATTCGGGAGCCCACCCCGTGGGCCACACCAGTTCGGTCATCGGCACCGACCAGTCCAGATGGCGCAGTTCACGCAATTTTTGGGAGCTGAGCATGCTCGCCGAGCCCATCAGGCGAGCGGCATCGCCGAGCAGCGCAACACAGCTCAGCAGGCCCTGCGGTGCCTGCATGAAACGTGGCGCCGGGTTGCCGACGGCGCGTGCCGCAGCGCCGAGCAGTTCGTCCCACCGGTAGCCCTCGGGATGAGCGTCAGCAGCCGACACGATCCCGCCGCTCGGACGCGCCGCCGCCAGCGCGACGATCAGACGCACCAGATCGTTCACATGGATCATCGCAATGCGCGCGTTCGACCCGCCCAGCAGCGGCACGCGTCGCATGCGCGCCAACTGAAAGAAAAGCAGGGTTTCGCGATCGCCGGGCCCGTAGACCGCTGGAGGACGCAGCACTGTCGCGCGAGATCCCAACTCGTCGAGCACCGCGATCTCGCCGGCGCGCTTGCTGCCCGCATAGTCGGAAAGCAGCGGTTCGCGAGCCGCCAGGCTGGACACCGAGATGAAATGCGCGTCTGGAGCACACTGCCGGGCGGCCTGCGCCAGCGCCGCCGCCGCATCCCGGTTGACGCTGAAGAAGTCAGCCTGCCGTGCCGCCTTGATGAGCCCGCCCATGTGAATCACGGCATCGGCGCCTTCGACCAGGCGCGACAGCGCGGCACCGTCGCCGAGCGAACCGGCCACGACCTCGGGCCTGAGGTTTCGCCACTGCGGCACATCGGGTTCGCGGCGCAGCAGCAAGCGGGTGCGCCAACCGGCTCGAGCCAACGCCACCACTAGATGGCGTCCGATGAAGCCTGAGGCGCCGGTCACTGCGACCAGCGGCGCTTTGTCTGAGCCCGTTTTCAAGTTCATACCGCGAAACGGTCGCTGCCAAGCAGGCCGTGAACACGTGCCATCGTCGCCTGTCGTTCACGCGCAGCCAACTCCATTGGGTGGCCGGATGAGTTCAAGACGCCCGCCTGTTCCAGTGCCCGATGCAAGAGCCCAAGATCACGCACCGAGGACAGCAGCCCCAGATCGACCGCCGCCTCGAAACTGCGCGCAATCAGCGATGCCGGGGCCCGCTCGGCAGCGCGTCGCCAGGCCGACGCCACACGCCAACGCCAATCGGGTCGCATTGGCAGCTCGAAAGGTGTCACCGGCCGGCCGGTGAGCACGGCTTCAGTCAGCATCGACGCGCTGTCGGCCGTGACGATGAAGCCATCGGCCTGGCTCAGCAGCGGGCGGTAGAGTTTTTCGCCGTCGCGCCAGCGCGAAACACAGGCGCTCACCTCGAGCGACTTTTCGATGATCGCCATCGCCGCTGGCGGGGTGCGCGGGCTGTCGAGCACCCAGGCGCTGCCACCGACGTCGCGCACCCGGGCATTCACCGTGCTCGCCAGCGAGGCCGCTGCGGCGTCGCTGAGCACATGGGGCCGGCTGTTGCCACCGACCAGCACCACCGTCCAGGGGCGCGGCAATGCGGTGGCGCGGTCCGGCCACGACAGCGGCGCGGGTTCGGCAGCCACCGGCGGCAAGAACGGCATCAGGTTGACCACCACGTTGGGCCGCTCGGGCAAGGCGTATTGCGGCGTGCTGACGATCAGATCGAACCACGACAGCGGCGCCCACGGGCGGTTGACGTGGACCAGCCGCGTGCCCCCGCGCGACTGACGCCGGATCCAACGTGCGGCCGGCACGCTCTTGCGGCCGGCAGCCAGCACCAGCTGAGGCCAAGGCGCCTCGAGAGGTTCATCGCTGCGCCAGCTCAGGTGTCTGGCGCCCAGCAGCACCGGTGCCAGCGTGGCAGCGGCATTGAACTGCAGCTGAACCGTGCGAAACGGCAGATTCAGCGCCTGGGCGATGGCGAGCAGCTGCTGGTTGTCGCCATGCTTGGCACCCAGCAACACCCAGATCGGCGCGGCGGTCAGATCGGATGACATGGGCTGCGGGTGTGGGCTGGGCGGGTGTGTCGAGCACCAGCGGCCATCAGGATGACCCCGGTGCCGCCAGCGCAAACTTGCGCCAGCGCCGGTGGTGCCAGCTCCAGAATTGCGGCGACTGCAGGATCTGCCGCCCCGTCAGATCGACCAGCAAGGCGACGTCCGACTCCAGCGATCCACCGCTCAGCCGCACGGCGGGCTGGATCTCGAACCGCCAATGGGGCGACGAGCCGGTCATGACCAGCGGCAGCACCGGCGCTCGCGAGGAGCGGGCGAGTTGCGCGGGGCCGGCGGGCATGGGCACGTCCTTGCCCATGAAGCGTTGAACCAGACCGTCCTTGGCGCGCTTCACGCCCTGATCGAGCATCACCTGAACGACACGGCCCTGCTTCAATGCCGAGAGCATCTGGCCGTAGGCCTGGATGCCGGCATTCGCCAGGATGCCCTGGACGCCGTACTGCTCTAGCCCGCTTTGAAAAAATTCGTCCGACATCATCCGGGCATCGCGGTAGACCACGCTCACCGGCCAGCCGGCCGCGGTCAGCCGCACGGTGGCCAGCGCCACGTTGCCCATGTGGGTGGCCAGCAGGATCGCGCCGCGCCCTTCGGTCATCGCTGCGCGCAGGTTCTCGAGGCCGTCGATCTCGCAGCGGGCCACGAGTTCGGCTTCGCTTTGGCGGCGGTCCAGCAGCGACATGATCTCCAGCACCGCGCCGTTGTTCACCCGGTACGACTCGCGCAGCAGCGCCGGCACCGACGGGTCATCCTGGGCGCGGCCCAGCGCGACCGCCACATCGGCTTGCAGGCGACGCCGCGTGCGGCCGTCAAAGAAGAACTGCAACTCGCCCAGCCAGCTGCCAAAGGTGTAAGCCCGCGAGAACCCCAGCATGCGCAAGAAGGTGCGCACGACGAGGAACGTCAGGCGACGCCGCCCCCGCTTGATCGATGCCGGAAATCCCATTCAGCCGTGTCCCGCCGGGCTGATCGCGCCGGCTTGCGCATCGAGTGCGCTGAGCTGCCCATCGGCCAGCCGGTAGATCCGGTCGGCGGCCTGGATCAGCAGGCCCTGGTGC
>CAIVGK010000027.1 GCA_903905475.1 uncultured Burkholderiales bacterium
AGCTGTCGGTCGAAACCGTGAAGGACCACGTCGCGGCCGTGCTGCGTTCGCTCAACGTCAGTTCGCGCACCCAGGCGGTGCTGGCCATCGGCGAAATGATGCGCTCGAGCGGCGGCCCGACCGGGCGGAGAAAGACCGATCCATGACCGGCACGGTGACGACGGAGATCGGCGCGCCGTCGATCTCCGTGTTGCCCGCGGAGCCCGGCTCCACCTCCCAGCGCATGGCGGCCCAGTTGGTGGTCAACCTGACAGGATGGGCTGCCGTGGCTCTGCTGTTTCCGTCCCGGGTTCCGCCAGCCGTCTTGCAGCCGTGGTTGTTGGCGTTTGCGGCTTTCTGGCTGGTGCGCCTGGGCGTGCTGCTGGGTTTCAGGCAAGCCGCTGCGGCCCCAGACGCCCGTTTGGCTCGCTGGTGGACGGTGTGGGTCGTCGGGCTGCTGATCTCGGCGAGCCTGTGGGGCACCGGCGCGTGGCTGTTCTACCCCTACCTCGACGGCGGTCATCTGGGGGTGCTGTTCATCGTTGGCTACACCCTGTGCCTTGCCGCGGCCCCGGTGCTGCTGAATCACCCGCGCGCGTTCCTGCTGTTCCCCGCCCTCTTCTTCGGGCCGGTCACCGTGCGCATCGCCACCAGTGGGCGACACGACGGCTACGCCGAGGCGGGCATCGTGCTGCTCGTGTTTGCGCTGACCTTCGTGCTGGTGCGCTCGTTCCGGCGCTCGTTGCTGCACACGAGGGATCTCCAGTGCCAGACCGATGAACTGCTGCAGCAGCTGCGCATCGAAAAAAGCTCGGCGGACGCCGCACGCGGAGCGGCCGAGGCGGCCAATCGCGCGAAGACCCAGTTCTTCGTGGCCGCCAGCCACGATCTGCGCCAGCCGCTGCACGCCATGGGCCTGCTGGCCGGTGCGCTTCAGCGCAAGGAACTCGATGCCGAGTCGGCACAGCTCGCCGGCAGCATCAACGAATCGGTCGATGCGCTCGAGGGCTTGTTCTCGCAGTTGCTCGACATCACGCAGCTCGACAGCGGCGTCATCGAGGTGCAGCAGCAACACTCATCCGTGAGCGATCTGTACCGCAAGCTGCGCCTGCGCTTTGATCCCCTGGCGTTCGAGAAGGGCCTTGCGCTGCGTTTTCGCGGTGCCGGGCACCACATGTGGGCCGACCCGCTGCTGGTCGAGCGCATCGTCCACAACCTGGTGTCCAACGCCATCCGCTACACCCGCGACGGCACGGTGCTGATCGCTTGCCGCCGCCGCGGTGACCGCCTGCTGCTGCAGGTGTGGGACACCGGCCCCGGCATCGACGAGCTCGAGCAGGAGCGTGTGTTCGACGAGATGTACCGGGTGCCCGATGCGCTGCGCGCCGAATCACCGCAGCGCCAGGGGCTGGGCCTGGGGCTGTCGATCGTCCGGCGCCTGGCCGACCTGATCGACGCGCCCGTCACGCTGCATTCGCGCAGCGGCCACGGCAGCGTGTTCACGCTGGAGTTGCCCGCCGGTCAGGCGGTGTCGTATCCGCCGCCCCCCGCGGCCCACAAGGCTGCCTTGGGCCTGACCCTCAGGGGCCGCCAGATCGTCCTGGTCGAAGACGACCCGGACGAGAGCCGCGCGCTCGAGTCGTTGCTCACCGGCTGGGGCGCCGAGGTG
>CAIVGK010000028.1 GCA_903905475.1 uncultured Burkholderiales bacterium
CAACGTGAAGGTCGGCAGCATCGGCAGTGCCGCCTTGACCACCCGGCGCTCGCCCTGCGCGACGAACTCGCCACAATCGAATCCCTCAGCGACGGCATCAGCGGCATCCCACTTGTCGGGCTTGCCTGAGGGCGGCACCAGAATCGCCACCGAAGCACTGCCTGCGGCGACACAGGCGCGTGCGGCGTTTTCCGCGTAGTCCCAGCCTGGCGCGTCACGGTCGGGCCAGATCAGCACAGAGCGCCGTGCCAGTGGCCGCCAGTCGGTCTTGTCGATCGGCGCCTTCGCGCCGTTCATTGCGGTGGTCGCCGGGATGCCGCAAGCGATCAAGGCGTCGGCACACTTCTCGCCCTCGACCAGGACAACATGGGCCGACTTGGTGATGGCAGGCAGGTTGTAGAGCGGTCGGGGATCTGGGGCCCGCCACATCCGAGCGCGCACGTCCCACGGGCGGTACTCCTTGCCGGAGGGTGGGTCGTAGCGATACACGCAGGCGATCAGCTCGCCCTCAGGCGTGAGGTAGTCCCACTTCGCTGTGTACGGGCCAAGTTCATCGACAGCAACCGTGCGGACGGCGTGACGAGGCATGGGATGCGCCGGTGGCGCGACACCCAGCCACTGGCGAAGCTCCGTGGCCAGCCTCGGGAAATCATGCCGCGCGGACAGGCCCTGGGAGCGTGCCCACAGATCGATGACATCACCACCCTCGTCGGTGGCGAAGTCCTTCCACAGACCGCGACGGGGTCCTTCCAGCTCGACGACCAAGCTCTTGCCGGGCGAGCCGTCGGTGTCGCCAACATAGAACTTGCCGCCGCGAATTCGGCCCTGCGGAAACAAGTAGTGCAAGACCGCTTCCAGACGATCCAGCAAGCCAGCGCGCAGCGCCTCTGTGTCACTGACGAGGTCCTCACGCGGCTCGGCGGCATCGTTGAAGTCCAGCCACACGATGTTGTTGGTCATCATGTTGCCCTCCAGCAGCGGTCTTGCCAGGAGCAGAACTTGCACTCGACGTGGGTCGGCGTGGTCGCGTGGCGCGGCAGCAGCTCACCAGACTCGGATGCAGAGATCACCCGGACGGCACGATCTGACATGCGCTGCGCCAGTCCACCGTCAAACGGCACCAGCTCGAACCAGATCTCCTGGGAATCCTTGTTGATGGCGGTGAACAGCGCGGGGTTGCGCGAGATGCCAGGAACCGTGGCCTCCATGTAGGCCTGGTAGATCGCCATCTGCGCGGCGTAGACGGGCTTTGACCGAGCGACGCCGTGCTTGACCGTGTCGCGCCAGGACTTGTCGTTCATGGTCTTGCATTCCCACAACGACGGGCACTTGAGTCCGAGATCGCTGGGGGCGGCGTTGATCACGCCATCGACATGCCCCTGGATTCGGCCGCCCGCCACCGAGAAGCCAAACTGGCCCCCGCTGGCTTTGCGCGTGTACAGATCGAACCCAGCCAAGCGCAACCAGCGAATGGCCACGTCTTCAAGGGCATGCCCCACTTCGAAGACACGCAGGATGCGGCCAGGAATCTCACGGCCAGGATCAACTGGAGCTCTCAGGTACTCGTACTGGAGCGCCCGTTCACAGGCGACACCCAGTCTCGATGCGCCGAGGTAGGTGCGTGGCGGTTGACCGTCGCGATCGCTGGCCAGAGCTGCATCGATGAGATCGCTGATCTGTTCGTGGACCTTGGGACGGTGATTGAAATCCAGCATCAGAACGGCACCCCCTTCGGAGATGTCTGGCCCCGACGTGCCAGACGTTCCTCCAGGAAGGCACGGTCCTTTGCGGCCATGCGCTCGTGCTCCTCGATCATTTGGTCCTGGTATGCCGTGACCACGACATCGATCAGGGTCAGCACCTCGTCGCGGGTGTAGTCCGCCAGCGGGCGCTGCATGCCGATCGATCCCACGTACTCACCCAGCGGCGACAAGCACGAGCGCATCGCGACCAGCTCCATGTCACTTGGATCGATCATGCGAGCCTCCGTCTTGGTCATCAGCAGGCAGAACGCATCCTGACAACGGCGCGAACAGAACACCCAGTCGTCCGAGTAGCGCTTCGGGTCGCTCGGCTTGAGCCGAGGGTTGAACCAGCCATACCCCTTGGCCTTGCGGTAGCAGATCGCGCATTTCAAGCAGCCTCCCGATGGCTGTCGTTGGCCGCGACAACGAGCCGCTGAATCGACGACTTGTTGAACTGGAAGGCCAACAGGGCCGATGCCTGGTAGCGGGTCATGCCAAAGTCCGCCCGCATCTGCTCGGGGATGTAGCGCAGCTGTTTGTCCGTGGGCGGCTCGTTGAGCCAGCGCCGGGTCTTGTAGGCGGAGTCGGCGGACTCGTGGTCGTTGAGCCAGTCGTCAGCCTTGGCCATGCAGACCGTGCGCTCGCCAACGGCCAGCAGGTGCGGCCGCAGATCTTTCCCGCCACCGACGGCGTGCCAGCGGCCATTGAGAAAGAAGATGCCGCCCCAAGCACTGAAGCCGGTCGCCATCAGCGCGTCGTCATGCCCGAACAGGTCGCACCAGCGGAAGTTGGAGCGCTTGAGCAGATCGATCTCGCTCATGACGAAGTCCGCCAGCACGCCCAGTTCCTGCGGCTCGCGCTCCCACACATGCCCACACAGCGGGCACTCCATGCAGGCCAGCGGAACGATGGCGCCGCAGTCTGGGCAGTCCTTGGTTGGCGCCTCACCTTCGCCCAGATGCCCGTCGAGGTTGATTTCCTGCTCGATCGACCCATGCATCAAGCTGGCTGTGCCGAAGTCCAGCACGATGCACTCGGTCTTGATCAGGCCAGGAAACTCCTCAGGGTCGACAGTCCGCAAGCCACGACCGACCATCTGGATGAAGGTGGACTTGTAGGAGCTGGGCCGCAGCAGAACGACGCAGCTGGTGGGCGTGTAGTCGTAGCCCTCGGTGAGCACCGCCACGTTGACCACAATCTGGGCAAGCCCGGTCTCGTAGTCCGCCAGCCGCGCTTTGCGATCCGCATCGGACAGCTCGCCATGGACGAGCACGGCGTGCACGCCCGCGTCGACAAACGCATCGCAGACGTTTTGCGCATGGGCGACCGTCGAGCAGAAGACGATGGTCTTGCGCGACGACGCGTTCGCCTTCCAGTGCTTGATCACCGCTTCCGTGATCAGCCGCTTGTCGAGAATGGACGCGACCTCATCCATGTCGAAGTCCATCGCGGTTCGACGGACGTGGCGAAGTGCGTCCTGCACGCCGACGTCGATCACGAAGGTTCGCGGCGGAACAAGGTGCCCGGCCGCGATCATCTCGCCCAGCGTGATCTGGTCAGCGACGTTGGAAAAGACCTCGCGCAGGCCCTTGCCGTCACCGCGATTCGGCGTAGCGGTCAGACCGCAGATGCCAGCACGAGGATTGCGGGCCAGCACCGTGTCAATGACTGCCCGGTAGGTCGGCGACGACGCATGGTGTGCCTCGTCGATCACGAGCAGATCCAAGGTGGGCATCTGGTCGAGATGAGCCTGGCGTGACAGGGTCTGCACCATCGCAAACGTCGCCTGACCGCGCCAGGACTTCTCGTTGGCATCGAACACGGACGTGCTCATGCCAGGATTCACCCGGGCAAACTTGTCCCGGTTCTGGTCAGTCAGTTCAGTGCGGTGCGCAAGGATGCAGGCTTTCGCATCGGGCTCGACCAACACCCTGCCGGTGATAGCCGACAGCATGATGGTCTTGCCCGATCCTGTCGGCGCAACAGCCAGTGTGTTCCCATGCTCGTCGAGCGCTGCAATGGTGCGCTCGACCAGGAGAGATTGACGGGGACGGAGCATCATGACTGTTGCCCTCCGTCACTGCGCCCAGCTGGGACGACCCGGAGTGGGTGCCCGGCCGGTAGCCTGTGCATAGGCGTTGGGTGCGCTGGGCGCGCTGGC
This sequence comes from uncultured Burkholderiales bacterium, assembly GCA_903905475.1. Lineage (GTDB taxonomy): Bacteria > Pseudomonadota > Gammaproteobacteria > Burkholderiales > Burkholderiaceae_C > PBB1. The sequence goes on from CAIVGK010000028.1 coordinate 3,907, forward strand.
AGCGGGTGCCGGCTGTCGCGTGCCGCCCATCAACGCGGCGTAGTCCTTGCTGTCCGGCGTGATGGCCGCCTTGATGACGCTCTTGTCCTGGCCGTTCTGATCCTTTTCCCAATCGACCTTGCCCAGGAACTCGATGCCATCGAGATCAGCGAATCCGCTGATGCGGCGCGCGTTCTGCGCGGCAGGACTGTTGTCGCCAGGATGAACCCCACGCGCGGAGTTGAGGATCGCCTTGACGAAGGTCCGGCCCATGTTGGCCCACTCGGGACCCTTGGGGCTGTGCAGACCAATCAGCGACCACATCTTGCGGCGGGCGAACTCGCCATCCATCACGACGAACTCGCAGTTCAGGTAGACCGAACCGGTGTTGTCGTTGCGGGTGGCGTAACCGCCAGTCCATCCTTGGGACGCGTCATCGAAGCCACCCGGGCGGATGGTCATGCGAACGCGAACCAAGGTGCCCTTGGGGATCAGGTCGAAGGACGTCTGTTCGGAAGCGGAATTG
>CAIVGK010000029.1 GCA_903905475.1 uncultured Burkholderiales bacterium
GCATCGAGCGCCTCCAGCGCATTGCCATTGAACGGGAAGATCAGCAGCGGCGTGGCCACGACAACCTCACAAGGCGTTGGCCATCATCTTCGCCTCGGCCGGGTCGTTGGTGCGCAAGCTCAGCAGCGCACGCGCCACCTCCTCGCACTGCGCCTCGGTCAACTCGGGGTACATCGGCAGCGACAGCACCTCGCGCGCGGCCGCCTCGGCGTGCGGGAACTGCCCCTCGCGGTAGCCCAGTTCGGCGAAGGCGGGCAGCAAGTGCACAGGCGTCGGGTAATGGATGCCGGTCTGGATGCCCTTGGCCTGCAGCGCTTCTTGCCAGGCGGCGCGGTGCGGCGTGCGTATGGCGTACACGTGGTACACGTGATACGCGTAAGGCATGGCCTTGGGCGTGACGATGCCGCTGCCCGCGAGCAGCCGGTCGTAGCGCGCCGCGGCGGTGCGCCGCGCTTCGGTCCAGGCGTCGAGGTGCGGCAGCTTCACGCGCAGCACGGCGCCCTGAATGCCTTCCATGCGGAAGTTGTAGCCCTTGAGCACGTGGTGGTACTTCTTTTCGGCGCCCCAGTCGCGCAGCATGCGGATGGTGCGGGCGTAGCCGGCGTTGTCGGTGGTGACCATGCCGCCTTCACCGTAGGCGCCCAGGTTCTTGCCGGGATAGAAGCTGAAGCAGCCCATGTCGCCCAGGCTGCCCACGCGCTGCCCCTTGTACTCGGCGCGGTGCGCCTGTGCGGCGTCTTCGATCACCACCAGACCGTGGCGTTCGGCGATCGCGCGGATCGGGTCCATGTCGGCCGGCTGGCCGTACAGGTGCACCGGAATGATCGCCTTGGTGCGCTCGGTGATGGCCGCTTCAACCGCCTTCGGATCCATCGTGAAGGTTTTCGGGTCGATGTCGACGAACACCGGGCGTGCGCCGGTGTAGTCGATCGCCGAAGCGGTGGCCACGAAGGTGAACGGCACGGTGATCACCTCGTCGCCGCGGCCCACGCCGGCCGCCAGCAGCGCCAGGTGCAACGCGCTGGTGCCGGTGTTCACGGCAATGCCCTGCTTGGCGCTGCTGTAGGCCGCGAACTCCTGCTCGAAGGCAGCCACATCGGGGCCCAGGGTGAACGCGCAGCTGTCGAGCACGCCCTGAATGGCGGCATTGACTTCAGGCTTGATGCTCAGGTACTGAGCTTTGAGATCGACGAACGGAATCACAGTGCGCTCCTTTGCGGTTGGAGATAGACGGTTTCACCCTTGTTGCGCATCGAGCGGTTGGCCGCTTCGATGATTTCGACCACGCGCAGGCCCAGCTGTCCGTCGGACTTGGGCACCTGGTGGTTGTTGATGCAGTCCACGAAGTGGGCGCACTCCACACGCAGCGCTTCGGTCACCTCGAGCTGAGGTGCCCACATGTCGCCGGTGCGGTAGCCCACGCGCATCTGCTCGATCTTTTTCGGGTCGTCGGTGAAGTCCACGCCCTTGTCGTAGACCTTGATCTTTTCGCTCGGATCGAGGTCGTCGTAAATGATCATCTTCTTGCTGCCGCCCACCAGGATCTGGCGCACCTTGACCGGTGCGAGCCAGCTCACGTTGGCGTGCGCGATGGTTCCCGAGTCGTAGAACAGCGTCACGTAGGCCAGGTTTTCGGGCGTCTCGGGGAAGTGGTTGGTGCCGCTGGCCGACACCGCCACCGGGTGCTCGTCGAGCAGGTACTCGAGGATCGAGAAGTCGTGCACCGCCAGGTCCGAGATCACGCTCACGTCACGCTGGAACAAGCCCAGGTTGACCCGCGTCGAGTCGTAGTAATAGATGCGACCGACCTCGCCCGCCTTGATCAGCTCGGCCATCTTCATGACGGCCCCCGTGTACAAGAAGGTGTGATCGACCAGCAGCACGCACTTGTGGCGTTCGGCTTCTTCCACCAGCTTGCGCGCTTGCGCCGAGGTCTCGGTCATCGGCTTTTCCAGCCACACGTGCTTGCCCGCGCGCAGCGCCTCGAGAGCGATCTCGAAGTGCGTGTTGACCGGCGTGGCGATCGCGATCGCATCGGTGTTGGGGTCGTCGAGCAGCGAGCGGTATTGCGTCGTGGTGGCCACCGCGGGGTAGCGGCGGCGCACCATCTCGAGCTTGGAGGCGTCGAGGTCTGACACCCAGGAGATGCGTGCTCCGGGTGTCTCGGCGAAGTTGCGCACGAGGTTCGGGCCCCAGTAGCCGTAGCCGATGATGCCGATGTTGATCATTTCAATGGTCCTTCCGGATCGGTTGGCGCCCCGAGGGGCGCGGGTGGGTTTGCCTTGCGGGTGTGGGGGATGGGTGGATCAGCTCGTGAGCTCGGCTTGCGAGACCGGCTCGCGCGTGTCACCGATGACGCGTGCGGGCACGCCGGCGACGATCGCGAAGTCAGGCACATCGCGGGTGACCACCGCGCCGGCGCCCACCAGGGCGCCCTCGCCGACGGTCACGCCGCACACCACGGTGGCATTGCTGCCGATCGAGGCGCGGCGCTTGACGCGGGTGAGCTCCACGGCCCAGTCGGCCTCGGTTTGCGGCGAGCCGTCGGCGTTGGTGGCACGCGGGCGCGCGTCGTTGGTGAACATCACGCCGTGGCCGATGAACACCTCGTCGTCGATGTGCACGCCTTCGCAGATGAAGCTGTGCGACGAGACCTTGCAGCGCGCGCCGATGACCGCGCCTTTCTGGATCTCGACGAAGGTGCCGATGCGGCTGTCATCACCGATCGCGCAGCCGTACAGGTTGACCAGCTGCGGATGGAAGATCCGCACGTTGTGGCCGAGCAGCACGCCCGGAAACTGGTGGGCGGCCGAGCCGGGGCGCAAGTCGTCGAAATTCATGAAAGGTCCTCGCAGCGTTTCGGTTGAGAAATCGATGCGAGGCACCTTGCAGTGCGCTTCACCCGATGTGTGCGTCGGGTGTCAGATTAGCCACGCAGGGCTGCGCGGCGTTGACCATGCTCAGTACACGCTCAGTCCTGCGGAAAAGCCTTCACAGGCGGTTCGGAATTCGCGAGCAGCGACAACTCGTCAGGGCTCATCGCCATGCCGAAAAGCCGACCCTGGAAGGCCTGGCAGCCCAGGTGCGTGAGCAAGTCGCGCTGCGAGCGGGTCTCGACGCCTTCGGCCACCACGGTCAGACCCAGGCTCACGCCGAGTTCGACGATGGTGCGCACGATGGCCGCGTCGTGCGGCTTGTCGAGCATGTCGCGCACGAACGAGCGGTCGATCTTGAGCTGGTCGAGCGGCAAGCGCTTGAGGTACGCCAGCGATGAATAACCGGTGCCGAAGTCGTCGAGCGAAAAGCCCACGCCGTGCGACTTGAGCTCGCGCATCTTGGCGATGGTGTCGTCCACGTCGTGCAGCAGCACCGATTCGGTCAACTCGAGCTTGAGCCGTGCCGGGTTCACGCCGTGGCGGTGCACCAGCGCCAGCACCTGCGGCACGAACTCGTCGTCGAGCAACTGCATCGCACACACATTGACCGCCAGGTTCAGCTCGCCCAGCACCGCATCGCCGCTCCACCGTGCGAGCTGCGCGCACGCCGCATCGAGCGCCCAATGGCCCAACGCAAAGATCTGGCCGGTGTCTTCGGCAACGCTCACGAAATCGTCGGGCAGCAACAGCCCGCGCTGCGGGTGCTGCCAGCGAATCAACGCCTCGGCGCCGATCATCTTGCCGGCCACGTTGAACACCGGCTGGTAGTCCAGACGCAACTGCCCCTGCGTCAGGGCCACGCGCAGGTCGGCCTCGATGAAGCTGCGTTCACGCAGGTCGTCTTGCGCTGCGGCATCGAAAAAGCGCAACGCGTCGCGCCCGGCCGCCTTGGCCTGGTACATCGCCTGGTCGGCGCGCTGGAGCAGTTCTTCGACGGTGGTCGGCGACGCGCCAAACAGCGTGATGCCGATGCTCGCGCTCAGGTGCAGCGCGAGCCCGTCGATCTCATAGGGCTCGCGCATGGCCTTCAAGATCTTGTCGCCGATGGCCTCGGCCAGCGTCGCCGATTCGCTGGACGATTCGCTCAGGCCGGGCGGCAGCATCACCACGAATTCGTCACCGCCGATGCGCGCGACCGTGTCGCCCTCGCGCACGCAGGCCACCAGCCGCAGCGCGGCGCACTGCAGCAGCCGGTCGCCCTTGTCGTGGCCCAGCGTGTCGTTGATTTCCTTGAAGCGATCGAGGTCGATGAACATCAGCGCGCCTTCGCGCTGCGAACGTCCGCTGGCCACCAGCGCCTGCTGCAGACGGTCTTTCATCAAGCGCCGGTTGGGCAGATCGGTCAGCGGGTCGTAGAACGCGAGCTGCGCGATTTCGTCTTCGCGCGACTTGCGCTCGGTGATGTCGACCATGGTGCCCACATAACGCACCGGCGCATCGCCATCGCACGACACCTCGGTGATCGCCAGCCACTGCGGATACACCTCGCCCGACTTGCGCCGGTTCCAGACCTCGCCCTGCCAGCGCCCGCTGGCCTGGAGCTGCGTCCACATCGCCTCGTAGAAGGCCGCGTCCTGCAGCCACGAATGCATCAGGTTGCCACGCTGGCCGACGGCCTCTTGCGCGCTGTAGCCGGTGATCTTCGTGAAGGCCGCATTGACGCGCTCGATCACGCCAGCAGCGTCGGTGATCATGATGCCTTCTTGTGTCTCGAAGGCCACCGCCGCCAGGCGCAGTTCAGCCTCGGTGCGCTTGTGCTCGTCGATGTCGATCAGCGTGATGCGCAGCGCCGGACGCTGGCCGACAACCGCCACCCGCCGGCCGTCGATGCGGGCATGAAATTTCGTGCCGTCCGCACGAGCCATGCGCAACTCGATGCGGTGCGAATCGCCCCCCTCGCGCGTCAGCGCCAGCGCGTAGCGGTGCCAGCGCTGCTCGTCCTCAGACGCCACCCGATGCGCAAAGCGACCGCCCACCAGCCGGCTGCGTTCGATGCCCAGCAATTCGGCCCCGGTCAGGTTGGCCTCGACGATCCAGCCGTCCACGCTCAAGCTGAGATAGCCCACCGGCGCGCGGTCGTACAGATCGACATAGCGGTCGCGCGACGCCGACAACTCCTGCTGCGAGAAACGCAGCGCCTCGTTTTGCATCTCGAGCTCGATCTGATGCACCTGCAAATCGAGCGTGAGCTGGTCGACCAGATGCGCCACGGGCACCGGCGCAGCCGGCGTGCTGGCCGTGGCGACGGGCGGGGTCAACGGCGCATGGCGCGGCGCAGTCGTCTTGGTCATGGGCGGGCGGTTTCCTCATGGGACAACATCGATCACCAACAGCGTCATCTCGCCACTGCGTGCGGGTATCAACACCCGATGTGCATTGAGCCTCAACTGCAGCACGCCCCGTTGTGCAAACTCAATCTTGAGCAACCGTCCGTCGAAGGCCTCATCGCGCGGCAGCACGTTTTCGAGCAGATCGTGCATTTCGGCGCAGTCCCATTGCCCCTGCTCCACGCCAAAGAACGGCTGGCCCACCACGCTGGCCGCCGAGCCGCCGAACTGCCGATAGAACGCGCGGTTGGCCGACATCACCTGAAGCGCGCCGTCGAGCACCACCAGCGGCTCGGGCACCGTGTCGACCACCGCCTCGGCCAGATCGCGCGCCTGCCGGTTGGCAATGGCGTGCACGCGCTCGGTCACATCGGTGAAGGTCAGCACCACGCCGTCGATCACGTTGTCCACCGTGCGGTAGGGCTGGATGCGCGCGAGGAACCAGGTGCCGTCGGGCAAGCTGAGTTCGCGCTCGATGGACGACAGCGAATCGAGCACCGTGCGCGCGTCGGTGATCGGATCGCCGCCTTGCAGCTCGGTGCGGATGTCGGCCAGCGGGCGGCCCAGATCGCTGGCCAGCAGCCGGTACACGCGCGTGGCCTCGCGGGTGAAGCGGCGGATCTGCAGTTTGGCGTCGAGAAACACCGTGCCCACGCGGATGTTCTCGAGCAGGTTCTTCATGTCGTCTTGCATGCCCACCATCTGCTCGATCTTGATCTGCAGCTCGGAGTTGACGGTCACCAGCTCCTCGTTGACCGACTGCAGTTCTTCCTTCGAGGTTTCGAGCTCCTCGTTGCTCGACTGCAGTTCCTCGTTGGTGGACTGCAGTTCCTCGTTGATCGACTTGAGTTCCTCGTTGGAGGCCTGCTGCTCCTCGAGCACTAACTTGAGCCGTGCGCGGGCGTAGTCGAGTTCGCGCTCGAGGTCGCTCACGCGCTGCGGCACCGGCCGCGCGCGCACCTTGGGCGTGGCGGCGACCGCCCCGCGCAGCGTCTCGGAGCGCTGCTCGAACGTCAGCAGCAGCAACGTGCGTCCGGTTTGCACATCGGGCATCAGCCGCACGCTGAGCTGGACCGGCAGCACATGCCCACCGTCGCGGACCGTGACCGGCTGGTTCAGCGTGGCCTGCGACTTCGCTGCGGCGCGGCGCAGCGCCTCGCGCAGCTCGAGCTCCAACCCCTCGCGGGCCATGTCGATCACCGAACGCGAAGGCTGGCCCTGCGCCACGCGCAAGAACTTGCCGGTGTCGCCGTGCACATAGAGCACCTCGCCGTGCAAGTCGGTGAGCACCGCCGGCGGCGCGAACGACTGCAGCAGCGCGCGCTTGGCGAACTCGACCATGTTGGTGGTGTCGCCGCGTTGCGGCGTCGGCGCGTGGTAGCCCGGAGAACCCGGATCCACCGTCCACTTCAAGCCGCTGCCGAGCATGGTGCGCGTCGACGAAAAACTCGGGCGCGCGCGAAAGACGTTCCACTTGCGGTGGATCGACTCGAACAGCTCGGTGTGGCTGCCGATGCCCTCGGACGGCGACAGGAACAGCACACCGCCGGGGCGCAGCGCGTAGTGGAATGCCGGGATCACGCGCGCCTGCAGCTCGGGCTCGAGGTAGATCATCACGTTGCGGCACGACAGCAGGTCGAGCCGGGTGAACGGCGGGTCCTGGATCAGGTTTTGCACCGCGAACACCACCATCTCGCGGACGTCCTTGCGGATGCGGTAGCAGTCCCCATCGAGCAGGAAGAAGCGCCGCAGCCGCTCGGCCGACACGTCTTGCGCGATGTTCAGCGGATACAGCCCGGCGCGCGCCGTGGCGATCGCCTCGTCATCGAGGTCGGTGGCATAGAACTGGACCTTGATCGGGTGGGTCGAGCCGTCCATCAACTCGTGCAGCACCATGGCGATCGAATAGGCCTCCTCGCCGGTGGAGCAACCCGCCACCCACACGCGCAGCGGCAGATCGGCCGACTTGGCCTGGATCATCGCGGGCAGCACGTCGTTCTTGAGGACCTCGAAGGCCTCGGGGTCGCGAAAGAAGCTGGTCACGTTGATCAGCAACTCGCGAAACAGCGCCTTCAATTCCTGCGGCTGCTGCTGCAAGTAGCGCGCGTAGGCCTCGGTGCTGGTGGTCAGGTGCTGTGCCATGCGGCGCTGGATGCGTCGGCCGATGGTCTGCTTCTTGTACTGGGAAAAATCGTGACCGGTGGCCGCGCGCAGCAGCGCCAGGATGCGCTCGATGCCCGAGCCGTCGACTCCACTGGCTGCGCCACCCGCCGGCTCTGGCGCCCGCCCCGATGGCGGCCCCGCGGGCAGCAGCTTCGCAGCCTCGCGCAGCGCCTGGGGCATCTTGTCGATCGTGAGCACCTGATTGACGTAGCCCGCGTGCAGCGCGCTTTGCGGCATGCCGGCGAACTTGGCCGTCTCGGGTTCTTGCACCAGGCACAGCCCGCCGGCGCCAAAGATCGCGCGCATGCCCAGCGTGCCGTCGCTGCCCGAGCCCGACAAGATGATGCCCACGGCGCGGTAGCCCTGATCGGCGGCCAGCGAGCGGAAGAACGAGTCGATCGGCATGCGCTGGCCGTGCGGCTCGAGCGGCAGGTGCAATCGCAAGCGGCCCTGGATGATGAGCATGTCGCGATTGGGCGGAATCACGTACACCCGACTGGGCAGCAATTCCATCTGATCTTGCGCCTCGGTCACCACCATCTCGGTGCTGCGCTGCAAGATCTCGGTCAGCAAGCTGGCGTGGCTCGGGTCAAGGTGCTGCACCAGCACGAAGGCGTGCCCGCTGTCGGGTGGCATCACCCGAAAGAACTGCTCGTAGGCCTCGAGCCCGCCGGCCGAAGCGCCCAGCGCCACGACCAACGGCCCGCCCGACTCGGCGAGCGATTCGGGCACCGGTTCGGGCACGGGCTCGGCCACCGGTTCAACCGGGGCCGGCGCGCTCGCGATGGCGGGCGGATTCAAACCCTCGGCGGGCACGGCGGGTTCCGGCAAGGAAGCTGCGCCTTGCGGCGTCGTGTCGTGCGGACCTGAATTTTCAGCGGCTGTCACAAGCGTCTCCTGAGGCCCCGAACGTCACGGCGACTCGAAAAGTGAGCCGCAGCGGGGGCGCCACCGCATCCTAAGTCAGGGTAACGGGCCGGTGTGGGGCTGGCTTGACCCCGCTCAATCGGGCGGGCCCAGCGCCACAGCACGATAAGCGCTCCTATCGCTGCACCAGGTCACGCCATGAGCCATGTTCACCACCCCTTCACTTTCTTCGGGCTGCTCGTGTCTGGCGTGAGCCTGGCCGCTGCGCCAGCGGCCGCCACCATGCGCCACCTGAGGACGCCCGGGGAAAGCCGCGAGTTCCTGAATCGCTACCGCGCCGAGATGGCCGAGCGCGCCCAGGCCCAGCGCCACGAGTTGCCGGCCGTGTCGCCGCATGCGCCGCGCGAAAAGCCCGCCCGGGCCTAGACCGCTCGCCATGCCGCTGCTGCGCCGCGCCGCCCACACCGAACGCGTGGCCTCGGTCTGCACCCGGATCACCGTGGGCGAACCAGGCCAGCAAGCCACCTTGTGCTGCGTGCACAACGCCATCGGTCTGGTGGTGTTCGCGCACGCCAACGGCTTCAGCCAGAGCAGCCGCAGCAACCACGAGCTGGCGCGGCGGCTGCGCGAGCGCCGGCTCGACACGCTCGAGTACGAACTGCTCGAGCCCGGCGAGCCCGACCACGACGCGCACGCACGCAACATCTCGCTGCTGGCCGATCGGCTGCTCGGGGTCATCGACGCGCTGCCCGCGTCGCAACGCGATCACCCGCTGGGCCTGTTCGGGTCGGGCACCGCCAGTGCCGCCGCGCTGCTCGCCGAAACGCGCCAGGCGCACCGCGTGGGCGCCGTGGTGTCACGCGGCGGACGACCCGACCTGGCCGGCAACCACCTCAACGAAGTGCAAGCGCCCACGCTGCTGCTGGTGGGCGAAGCCGATGAACAGGTGCTGGCCCTGAACCGCCAGGCCTACGCCCGGCTGCGCTGCGAAAAGCGCATCGAGGTGGTGCCACGCGCCACCCACCTGTTCCTCGAAGCCGGCGCCCTCGACGCCGTCGCCACCAAGGCCGCCGACTGGTTTTGCGCCCACCTGCCAGTCCAGCCCAAGCCCGACCCCGCCTCACGCCGGCACTGACGCCTGCGCGTCAGCCAGGGCGGCGAGCACGCCGGCGTCGCCCGCAGCCCCACCCAAATGATTTGACATGAAATCATTTTTTGATTCATCATCAGATCATGAAGACCAACTTCAAGCGGCCGTTCGCGCAGTACGTCAAAAAGGCGCACAAGCCCTTGCAGTTGGCCATTCAAGATGAAGTGGACGTGGTTTGCGAGACACCCGACATCGGTGAGGCCAAGGTGGGCGATCTGGCGGGAATCCGGGTCCACAAATTCCGCTTCCATCGACAGGAATATCTGCTCGCCTATCGCCCGCCCAAGAAAGACGCACCGCTGGAATTCCTGATCATCGACTTCTATCAGGTGGGTGTGCACGAGAACTTTTACGACGACCTGAAGCACTACTTGCGACAGGACAAATCCCCGGGAGGCCTTTCATGAGTCAGGTGCTGAGCGCGCAGGATCTGTTTGCCGAGATGAAGCGCATGCCGACGGCCGAGCGCGCGAAGTTTTTTTCACTGCTGGCCAGCAGCGCCTTTCGGGACGATGACTACACGCACGAGCAGGTGTTTGGTCACCTGGAGCGCGAGCCACTGTCTGCCAGCGAGGCTGCCGAGTACCTGGAGGTGTCGCTGCCCACGCTGCGGCGTCATGTCCAGAGCGGCAAGTTGCTCGCCTGCCGCACCGTGGGCCGCAGCCAACTGTTTGCCGCGAGTGACCTGCGGGCCTACAAGCGCGCTCGCCGATAGGACCAACCCCGCCTCACGCCGGCACTGACGCCTGCGCGTCAGCCAGGGCGGCGAGCACGCCGGCGTCGTCGACCTGATCGAACTCGACGTAGTGCTCGCCGACGGCGCGAAAAATGGCGGGCTGCTCGAGGCACACGATCTGGTCGACCTCGCCGCGCAGCGACGCGAGGGTGTCGGCCGGGGCGACCGGCACGGCCAGCACCAGCCGCGCGGGGTGACGCGCGCGCAGCGCCTTGAGCGCGGCGCGCACGCTGGTGCCGGTGGCGATGCCGTCGTCGACCACCACCACGGTGCGGCCCTCGAGCGGCAGCGGCGCGCGGCCGTGCAGGTAGACGGCGCGGCGGCGATCGTTTTCGATCAGCGCTTGCTGGCGCTGCCCCGCGATGTCGTGGTCTTGCAAGGCGGCGTCGCGCCACAGCGAGGGCTCGATCACCATGCACGGCGGGTTGCCGTCGGCGATGGCGGCCACCGCGAGCTCGCGCTGGCCGGGCATGCCGATCTTGCGCACCAGCACCAGATCGAGCGGCGCGTGCAGCGCGCGCGCCACCTCGGCGGCCACCGGCACGCCGCCACGCGGCAGCGCCACCACGGTGATGGGCTCGGCGAGCTTCAGCTCAAGCAAACGTGCAGCGAGGCGGCGACCGGCCTGCGCACGGTCGGAAAACGGCAAGCCGTGTGAGGTGCGTGTGTCCATGCGGCATGGTCGGCGCAGCCCGCCCAGTCGGGCTTGAGGGCACTCAAGCGCGGCCCACAGGGAACTTGCGCCCGCCGGCCCCGGACCCACCGCGCATGACCGCCGCGACGCCGCCATCTGGCCGGAATTGAGTTTGCTCAATCCCCCCCAGGCCGCAGGCCCACACAGTCGACCTTTCTCCAGGAGCAGCCCATGCCCACCACCACCACACTCCAACACGAGCCCAACGGCGTGTTGTGCTTCAACACGCCGATCGGCTCCGATCAGGTGATCGCCTTCGTTTCCGAATCTTCCCTGCGCGCACGCTACGGCGGGGTGCCGGCGGACGAGGACGACGTCGAATCGATGTACTGGCTGCACGAGGGCGAGATCAACGCCGCCGTGGCGCGCCGCATCCGCGCCGGCGCGCGCCAGCCGGTCGTGCTGCGCGCGTCCGACCTGTGAGGGCGCACGCCGCATGAACACCGTCGTGCTCGACCACGTGCAGTGGGAGCTGCTCGACACCAGCTCGCAGGCCACGCTGGTCGAGTGGCTGGTGGCCGAGGGCGACCTGGTCGAAGCCGGCCAGCCGCTGGCGACGGTCAACCTGGGCCACATGACCGTGGAGCTGCCGGCCGCACACGCCGGCACGCTCGAAGACATTCTGGTGGCCGGGGGTGAAACGTTTGCCCGTGGCCAACCGCTGGCCCGTCTGATCGCCACCTGAGGAGTCGCCCCGTGCAGCCGCTGCCCAGCACCCACCCCGAGTGCACATTGGACGTCCCGCGCGAGACGCTGCCCTTCGAGGGCGCGCCGCCTTTCGAGGCCCGGCTGGGTTTCTTGCGAACGGCCGCGGCGCACGCCAGCCTGGGCACGCCGCCCGAGGAGCTCGAAACCCACATGTCGTGGCTGTTCTTCGTGGGCGAGCGCGTGCTCAAGCTCAAGAAGCCGGTGCACTTTGCGTACCTCGACTTCACCACGCTGGCCGCACGCGAACACAACTGCCGCGAAGAAGTACGCCTGAACTCGCGGCTGGCCCCCGGCGTGTACCTCGGGCTGATCGCGCTGCGCCAAGACCAGGGCCATCTGGCACTGGTCGATGAAGCCCACCTGAACGCACCGGGTCGCACGGTGGACTGGCTGGTGGCGATGCAGCGGCTGCCCCGCGAGCGTTCACTCAGCGTGCTGCTGGCCGATCACGCCGTGGGCGTGGCCGAGGTGAATGCACTGGCCGAGCGGATGGTGGGCTTTTACCGCCGCGCGCTCACCCTGCGCATCGAGCCGCACGCCTATGTCGAGCGGTTTCGTCAGGAGCAGCGGCTCAACCGGCAAGTGCTGGCCACCGCCGCGGTGCGCTGGCCGCAGCCGGCCAGCGTGCTCGACCGCTACGACGCGATGCTCGAGCGCTGGGCACCGCTGCTGCTCGAGCGCGCACGCCACCGCCGCATCGTCGAAGGCCACGGCGACCTGCGCCCCGAGCACGTGTGGCTGATGTCGCCCGCGCCGGTGGTGATCGACGCGCTCGAATTCAGTGCGCCGCTGCGCCAGCTCGACCCGTTCGATGAGCTGGCCTACTTTGCGCTGGAGTGCGCGCTCATCGGCGCGGCGTGGGTCGGTGACCGGCTGATCGTGCGCTGCACCGCCGCGCTGGGCGACACGCTGCCGAGCGCGCTGCTGCCGCTGTACACGGCGCACCGCGCGCTGATTCGCGCCCGGTTGTCGATGGCGCACCTGCAAGACGAACACCCGCGCACGCCCGAGCGCTGGCCGCAACGGGCGGCGCAGTACCTCGAGCGCGCACTGGCCGCCATCGAGCTGCTCGAAGCGCTGGCTCACGCCAACGCCTTCACGACGGCACGTCGATCCTGCAGCCCCTGATGGCGCGGGCGAACAGCGACACCGCCGACACCACGCCCAGCTTGTGCGCCATCGGCCCGGTGGTCGGCCAGCGAAACGGCGGCACGCTGTCGGTCACCAGCAGCCGGTCGATGGCCGGGCAGGCCAGCACCTCGGCCGCGTTGCCCGTGAACAAGCCGTGCGCCGCGCAGACGATCACGTGTTCGGCCCCCGCATGGCGCAGCGCCAGTGCCGCGCGCTTGACGGTGTCGCCGCTGGCGATGAGGTCGTCATAGACCAGCACGGTCTTGCCCTGCACATCGCCGGCCACCAGGTTGCAGCTGCTGACCAGCCCGCTGCTGCGCCGCTTGTCGACCATCGCAAAGCCGACCGGGCGCGCCAGCCGCTGCTCGAGCGATTCGCGCCACAGCTGCGCGCGCTTGACGCCCCCCGGGTCGGGCGAGGCCACCGCCAGCGGCGCCGCGCCCACCAGATCGTGCACCGCGGCATCGAACGCATCGTGCGCGTCAAGGTGCTGGGTGAGGCAGCGGAACGCGTTTTGGAACGCCACCACGTTGTGCGCCTCCAGCACGATCACCTGCGCCACGCCGACCGCCTCGACCAGCTCGGCCACATGGCGCAAGGTCAGCGGATCGAACGGTTGGGTGCGCCGGTCCTTGCGGGCGTAGGCCAGGTACGGCACCACCGCCGTCACGCGTCCGGCGCCGTGGTCGCGCAGCGTGGCCGCAAAGGTGAGCAGGCGAAACAGCTTGTCGTGCGGGCTGTCGATCGGCCCGCCGTGCAAGCTGGCGATCACGAACGCATCGGCGCCGCGCGGGTCGACCAGCGGGCGCAGCTTGTGCTCGCCGTCTTCGAAGCGGCGGTCTTCGAGCGCCGACAGCGGCTGCTCGAGCTTGGCCGCCAAGGCGGTGGCGAACGGGCAGTCGGATTCGAGTGAAAACAGCATCGGGATGTCGCTCCTCGCGCGTCAGGTCGCGCCCCAGGGATGGACCGAGAACTCACCCACGAAGCGGTGCAGCTCGTGGAACGGAAGGTGGTCGATGCCGGCCGCCGCCGCGCGCCCGCTGCCACTGAACCGGTGGCACAGGGCGTGCGCGCCGTGCGGCCGCACCAGCGGTGCGCGCACGCTGGCGACGTAGCCGCCGTGGCTGCGCTGTTTGAGCACCGCGTGCGCCAGCTGCGGCTGCGCGCGGGCGAGCTGGTTGGCCAGGCAACCGATGACGCGGCGGCTCCACGGCGCATCGGGCAGCAGCGTCACGCTGGCGTGCCCGTCGCTCCAGTACGGCGTGTGCAGCGCGGCTTCCTTCAGATCGGCGCGGCGCGCGGCGATCAGGTCGTCGACCAGCGTCTCGTGGTGCAGCAGCTCCAGCGGGTCGCGGTAGCGCACCAGCGTTTGGTACAGCCGCGCCGGCGCCACCCACACATCGCCCTCGTCGTCGCCGTAGGCGTTGTAGTTGATGGCTTCGCCCATCTGGCGCAGCCGGCTGCGGTCGTGCGCGCTCAGGTCGGGGCACGGCAGCGCATCGGCCACCTCGGTGAGGTTGTCGCCATAGGTACCCACCAGCGCCCAGCGGCGCAGCGCGCCGTCCAGCGCGGCGTCCATCAGCAGGCTCGAGCAGCAGCGGTGGTCGAACTTGATGTGCGTCTCGAGCCGCGGATGCACAGGCATGTCGCGCACCTCGTGGTGGTCGAAGTAGCGCACCCGCGCGCCTTGCTCGAGCAGCCGGCGCAGCGCCGAGCGGTTGCGCTGCATGGAGATGTCGCACACCAGCACGTCGTCGCCCTCGTGCACGCCAAACGCCTCGAGCCGCTCGAGCAGCTCGATGTCGCGCTTGAGCCCGGTGATGAGCGTCGACGCCGCAGGCACCTGAAGCCGCCACTGCACCACGGCGCACAGCCCGTCGGCGTCACCGTTGCACACGTCGAAGCGGCGCCCCGCGCCGACGTCGGCTTTCATTCAGCGTCCAGGTGTGGCGGACACATCCCCTCGGCCGGCTCGCCGGTCTCGGGGTCGAGCCAGGTGGCGATGCCGATGTTGTCCTCGACCTCGTGCAGCGCCTCGATGTCGGTGGCGCCCTCCTCTTCGGACTCGTCGACCGGCCCGTCGATGGGGTCGGATGCGTCCTCGAAGGTCTCGAGCGCGGCGAACTCCGCCGCGCTGTCGGTGGCCACCGCCTGCGCAGCGACCGCTCGCGCGGCGGGGGCGGGCACCGCGCGACGCGCCGCGTGGGCGGGCTTGGGCGGGTGCACCAAGCGCGCATGCGAGCGCCGCTTGATCGCTTCGGCGGCTTTTGCACCGAGCAGGTCGACGGTCGAGGTGTCAAGGATCTTTCTGATCACGGCGCTGTCCATTCGAGGGCATCTTTCATGGCTTCGGGTTCGTCTTCAAGGTCGCAACTCGGGCGGACGGGCCGTCAGGCCATCGCCGTGCCCCAGCCGGCGGTGCCCATGGAAGGAATGCGCAGCACCGGCACGGGCGGCGTGGCCGGTGCGTGGGAAGCGGCTTCGCGCTCGAGCCCGCTGCGGATGACCCGCGCGAGGCGGTCCATGTCGGAGGCGCAGGCGGCGGCCAGGTCGTCGAGCGACACGATGCCCACGAGCTGCTGCTCGGCGCCGGTGACCAGCAAGCGGCGCACACCGAATTCGCGCATCACGTCGAGCGCCAGGCTGCTGTCGTCGGCCTCGGACACGCTGGCGATGCGGCGGTTGGCCAGGTCGGCGATGGCGAACTCGCTGCCATCGACGCTTTGTGCGAGCACGTGGATCACCAGATCGCGGTCGGTGACCACACCCGTCACGCGCGGACCTTCAGGCGACCCGGCCGTGACGACCAGCGCGCCGACGTGGCGGTCGCGCATCTGGGCGGCGGCTTGCGCGAGGGTGGCCTTGCTGTCGATGGTGACGATGCGGCGGCTGCAGATGGATCCGATGTTCATGAAAGTCTCCTGGGGCATGTGGAAAAGCCGTGCTGGCAAGCCGTGATTGACGCGCCGCGCGAACCGCCGGCCGTTGACCAGGCTCAACGCCGCCGGGGTTGCCACCGCGCTTGAGCGCACTCACCCGAGCGTGCTGGCTGGCGGTTTCCAATCAGCCAACACGGCGCCTTGCCGGCGCGTGAGACGAGAGCGATCGATGCAGAAAAAACTGCGCAGTCCGCTGGCCTACGTGGTGCTCACGGTGCTGGCCGTGGTGCTGCTGCGCGAGAGCTGGCTGCGCGGCCAGGCCATCGAAACGGTGCCCTACAGCACCTTCGAGCGCTACCTCGGCGAGGGGCTCATCGACGAGGTCACGGTGAGCGAGACGCTGCTGAGCGGTCGCCTCAAGTCGCCCGACAGCCAGGGCCATGAGGTGGTGGTGGCGCCGCGCGTGGAGCCGGCCACCGCCGAGCGGTTGTCGCGCTTCAACGTGAGCTACACGCGCAGCTTCGAGTCGACCTGGCTGCGCGACGTGCTGATGTGGCTGGCACCGGCCGCGCTGATGGCCGCGCTGTGGTTCGGCGCGATGCGCCGCACCGCCGAACGCTCGGATGTGGGCGGGCTGCTCGGCATCGGACGCAGCAAGGCGCGCATCTACATGGAGACCGACACCGGCGTGCACTTCGACGACGTGGCCGGCGTCGACGAGGCCAAGGCCGAGCTGCAGGAGATCGTCGAGTTCCTGAAGAACCCCAAGGAGCACGGTCGCCTGGGCGCGCGCGTCCCGAAGGGCGTGCTGCTGATGGGCCCCACCGGCACCGGCAAGACGCTGCTCGCGCGCGCGGTGGCTGGTGAGGCCGGCGTGGCGTTCTTCTCGATCAGCGGCTCGGAGTTCATCGAGATGTTCGTGGGCGTGGGTGCGGCGCGCGTGCGCGACCTGTTCGAGCGGGCCCGCGCGCACGCGCCGGCCATCATCTTCATCGACGAGCTCGACGCGCTGGGCAAGGCTCGCGGTGCCTTCGCGCCGATGGGCGGGCACGACGAGCGCGAGCAAACGCTCAACCAGCTGTTGGTCGAGCTCGACGGCTTCGACCCCAGCGTGGGCGTGGTGCTGCTGGCGGCCACCAACCGCCCGGAGATCCTCGACACCGCGCTGCTGCGCGCCGGGCGCTTCGACCGCCAGGTGCTGGTCGACCGGCCCGACCGGCGCGGCCGGCTGGCCATCTTGCAGGTGCACGTGAAGAAGATCCACGCCGCGCCGAAGCTCGATCTCGATCCGGTGGCGGCCATCAC
The DNA here is from genome assembly GCA_903905475.1 of uncultured Burkholderiales bacterium. GTDB lineage: Bacteria > Pseudomonadota > Gammaproteobacteria > Burkholderiales > Burkholderiaceae_C > PBB1. Next base: position 16,897 of record CAIVGK010000029.1, read on the forward strand.
CGTCGGGCTGGCCGGTGCCGACCTGGCCAACATCGTCAACGAGGCGGCACTGGGCGCCACGCGCAGGCACGCCGATGCCGTGGATCTGGGCGACTTCACGCGGGCGGTCGAGCGCGTGGTGGCCGGCGTCGAACGCAAGACGCGCGTGCTGTCACCGCGCGAGCGCCGGGTGATCGCCCACCACGAGATGGGGCACGCGCTGTGCGCACTGGCACTGCCGGGCAGCGACACGGTGCACAAGGTGTCGATCATTGCGCGCGGCGTCGGCGCGCTGGGCTACACGCTGCAGCGCCCCACCGAAGACCGGTTGCTGCTCCAGCGCAGCGAGCTGATGAACCGCATCGCGGTGCTGCTGGGCGGGCGCGCGGCCGAGCAGCTGGTGTTTGGCCAGGTGTCCACCGGCGCGGCCGATGACATCGCCCGCGCCACCGACATCGCGCGCGACATGGTCATGCGCCACGGCATGGACGACGGCCTGGGCTGCGTGGCCTATGCCGACAGCCCGGCACCCTTCATGGCGCAGAACCACGGCGTCGGCCCGAGCGGTGGCAGCGCCAGCCCCGACACCGCCCAGCGCATCGACGCGGCCGTGCAGCACATCGTGCAGCAGGCCTTCGAAAGCGCGCTGCACACGCTGCAACGCAACCGCGCGACGCTCGAGCGCTGCGCACAAGCGCTGCTCGAGCACGAGACGCTCGATGAACCCGAGATCCGCGAGCTGTGCGCCGACCTGCAATCCGTCAGCGACGCACCAACGCCTCAGCGAGGCGGCATGTCAGACGACACCGAGGTGGTGTCGCCCGTGTCGAAATAGAAGATCGCCTGGTGGTGGTCGCCCTGGTGGATGGTGGTCACGCGGCTTTGCGTCTCGCCCCGGTAGGTGGCTTGCACCGTGTAGCGCCCGAGCGGCAGGTCGACGAACAGCCACGGTCCGTCGATCGGCGCGTCGAACACCACCGTCTTGTTCATGTCGGTGATCACCACGTGCACGTTCGACAGGTAGGCGCCTGACTTGCGCGCCGCGGTGAGCACCCACAGGCTGTAGCGATCGCGTTGCGCTTGCATCTCCAGCCGCTCGTCGTCCGTCACGCCGCCACCGACGTAGGCGCGCCCCTGCGCGGTGGTGGATTGCTGCACGGCGCCAGCCACGCTCAACAACCCGGCCACCACCAGCAAGACGAACCCCAGCGTTGCCCTTCTCATGCCCGATCTCCTCGTGATATGCGATGCCTCCGAATCTAGACATTGCGCGGCGCAGCGCATTGACGCCGCTCAGTTCACGCACCGCTGGCGAGCCGTTGCGCGCACTCAACCGCCACGGCGCGGGCCGGAACAACACTGTTCACTCGTCGGCGCTGCGGTGTGTACACCCCGTCGCACGGCGCCTTTGAACCGCTGCTTTGCCCCCTGTGCAAGAAAGGAATTTCATGAAAACCGATACGCAACTGAAGACCGACATCGCCCACGAGCTCGAGTGGGACAGCTCGATCAACGCCACCAACGTCGGCGTCGGCGTCAAGGACGCCATCGTGACGCTGACCGGCCACCTCGACACCTATGCCGAAAAGTACGCGATCGAGCGCGCCGTGCAGCGCGTGGAAGGTGTCAAGGCGGTGGCTGTCGAGCTCGATGTGAAGCTCGCGCCCGACCACAAGCGCAGCGACGCCGAGATCGCCTCGGCCATCGAATCGGCGTTCCGCTGGCACGTGTTCATTCCGGCCGAGCGCATCCGCGTGAAGGTCGAAAAAGGCTGGGTCAGCCTGAGCGGCGAAGTCGACTGGGAATACCAGCGCAGCACCTGCGAGAAGACCGTGCGTCCGCTCACCGGCGTGGTCGGCGTGACCAACAGCCTCGCGCTGCGCGCGCAGATCCCGCCGTCTGACATCAACAACCGCATCCGCGACGCACTGACCCGTCAGGCCGAACGCGAGGCCCGCAACATCGAGGTGATGGTCAACGGCTCGACCGTCACGCTGCGCGGCAAGGTCCACTCCTGGGCCGAGCGCATGGCCGTGCAAGGCGCGAGCTGGTCAGCGCCCGGCATCACCCACGTGGTCAACGAGCTGATCGTGTCGTCCTGATCGGCTCGGCGCACAAGCGCCACGGCCCGCCGCGTCGTCGATCAGACAGGCGGCGGGCTGGTTCGCCCGATCTCCCCGCCGCTACGGCAGATGGCTGATCGCGACCAGGCCGTTGTTCGAAACGAAGTAAAGCGTCGTGCCGAAGACCCTGATGCCCGCTGGATTCGACAGCGCCCCCGGCAGGGCGCCGGGCGTGAATCCGTTCTGACCAGCGGTGCCGGCCAGCGTGGTCACCACCCCGGCCGAGGTGATCTTGCGGATGGTGTTGTTGCCGATGTCCGTCACGTAGACGTTGCCCGCGCTGTCGGTGGTCACGTACCCGGGCATGGCGAAACGGGCCCTGGTGCCGGCGCCATCGGTGCTGCCGGACAGCCCCGTCGGTGATCCCGCAAACGTGCTCACCCTGCCTGACGCGTCGATCTTGCGGATGGCGTTGTTGGCGTAGTCACTCACATAGACGTTGTCCGCGCTGTCGGTGGCAATGCTCCATGGCCCGTTGAATTGGGCCGAGATGCCGGGGCCATTGGTGTAGCCCGGCGTCCCGGTGCCCGCCAGCGTGCTCACCACCCCGTCAGGGGTGATCTTGCCGATGGTGTTGCCACGGTAGGCTGCCACGTAGACGTTGCCCTGGCTGTCGACAGCCACGTCGTCCGGTCCGTCGAAAACGGCCGCGACGTCGGTGCCGGAATCCACCAGCGTGCTGACCATCCCACCAGGGGTGATCTTGCGGATGGCGTCGTTCCCGTAGTCGGCCACGTAGACGTTGTCCGAACTGTCGGTGACAACACCCCATGGGGCGTTGAAAAGGGCCGTGGTGCCGAGGCCATCGGCGTGTCCAGCCAGCCCCGCCGCCGATCCCGCAAACGTGGTCACCACGCCGCCAGGGGTGATCTTGCGGATGGCGTTGTTGTCCGTGTCGGCCACGTAGACGTTGCCTAAGCTGTCGATGGCAATGCCGTTTGGCACATCGAAACGGGCCGCAGCGCCAGTGGCATTCGCATAGCCGTGTCCGGCGAATCCTGCCAGCGTGGTCACCGCCGAGGTGGCGATGTCGATCTTGCGGATGGTGTTGTTGTCCGAGTCGGCCACGTAGACATGGCCCGCGCTGTCGGTGGCCACGCCATAGGGCCAGTCGAACCTGGCCGAAGTGCCCACGGCGTCGACGTAGCCAGCCCCCCCAGCGGTGTCTCCAGCCAGCGTGATCACCCCCGCGGTGACGATGTCGATCTGCCGGATGACGTTGTTATCGCCGTCGGCCACGTAGAGCTTCAAGCCGTCGCAGGCGAGGCCGGTTGGGAAGTCGAACCTGGCATCCGTGCCAATGTCATTGGTAAAGCCAGACTCCCCCGCGGTCCCAGCCAGCGTCGTCACATCCTTGGTGGCGCTGGCGATGTCGATCTGGCGGATGACGTGGTTGTAGCTGTCGGCCACGAAGAGCTTCGAGCCGTCGCTGGCGAGGGCAACGCCGCGTGGTGAGTTGAAGCGGGCTGCCGCACCGGTGCCATTGACGTAATCAGGCACCCCTGCGGCCCCAGCCAGCGTCGTCACCGCCGTCGTGGCGAGGTCGATCTGGCGGATGACGTGGTTATCGCTGTCGGCCACGTAGAGCGTCGAGCCGTCGCTGGAAAGGGCCAGGCCGTTGGGCCAGTTGAAGCTGGCATCGGTGCCTATGGGGTCGTCGGTATTGCCAGCCCCCCCGTCGCCGATCCCGCAAACGTGCTCACCTTACCCTCAGGGGTGATCTTTCGGATGGCGTGGTTACCGGCGTCGGCCACGTAGACGTTGCCCTCGCTGTCGGTGGCGATGCCGCGTGGTGAGTCGAAACGGGCTGCAGCACCGGAGTCATTGACGTAGCCAAACTCCCCCGCGGCCCCCGCCAGCGTGGTCACCACGCCAGCGGGGGTGATCTTGCGGATGGTGCCGTTGCCGTTGTCGGCCACGTAGACGTTGCCTAAGCTGTCGATGGCCACGTAGCGTGGGTCGGAAAATCTGGCCTCGGTGCCTGTGCCGTCGGCGCTGCCCGACGCAATGCTCACATCGCCTGCGAACAGGGCCATGGCGGGCGAAGCCCTGGAATCTTCGCCGCCGCAGCCAGCCATGATCCACCCGACCACGGTGACCACACCGGCCAGCAAGAACCTTGAGTTGCGCAGCATCTTCGTGACTTTCATGTGTAAGGACCAGAGCGAGGGCGAACTTGATGGGGGTTCCGGCGCGGGTCATTCAAAGCAAAGCCCCAGCGCGAAAAGCCGAGACCACTTTACTTTAAACATGCGTTTTGTGATCTAACAACACGAATCATTCATATCAACCAAACGACGAGCCCATGCCCGAGACCCGCTCGCATGGCCACAAAAAAACCGACCCCTGGGGGCCGGTTTCGGTGTGCGGATCACCTGAATTGCCAGCGCCTGGCAGAGCGCGGGCGCGACCTGTGCGCCGCGGCAATCAGGCGCGGGGCGGGCTGTTTTTCAGTCCGGCGGCGTGGGCTCAGGGCCGCAGCTGCAGCCGCTCCTCGAGCTCGGACTCGCGCAACAGCGTGTAGTCGCTCGGCACGGTGCGCACGATGGCCTTGCTGGCTTGTTCGCTCAGGTGCGACTTGAGCTCGCCGAGGAACGGGTTGGACGCCACCAGCAGCAAGCCGCCGCAGCGGTCGGCGGCGACGCCGTCGCTCAGCAGCTTGGCCACCTCGCGCGCAAAGCGCTCGTGCTCGCGGCGCCTGGGGTCGGTGTGCGGCGGATAGGCGCTGCTGTTGAGTCCCGCGCCGATGCGGTCGACGCGACCAGGCCGGTCGTCGCTCAGATCGCTGCCCTTTTGGCGGCTCTCAGGGTGCACCAGATCGGCCACATGCACCAGCGGACCTTCGGTGCCTTGTTTTTCGAGCACCCGGGCGCGCGACGCGTTTGCCACCACCAGCCAGTTCTTCTTCATAGCCGTTCCCCTTGCTGCGGCGTCGGGCCGCGTCCACAGGGGCCGCAGCCCCAGTGCGTTTCACTGTAGGCACCACGGCACCGCACGCATTGAGGCCAAGCAATGCGGGGCGCCTGGCGCGCGCAGGTAAGGCAAATCAACGTGGGGTGATCCAACGCAAGCCGGCCGGGCCGCGCGCTGGCTAGATTGCGCTGTGCCGGTGCGACCTGTGCCGAGCCACTTCTGGAGAACCCGCCGTGACCGTGCGCAAAGCCGTGACACTGAGCCCCCCTCACCGCGTCAATCACCATGCCGGCGCGCGCGAGCCCGGCGGCAGCCCGTGGCTGGGCCGCCGCGGCGAGCCCACCGAGACCTTCCAGCGCTACCAGGACATCGAGCGCGCGGCGCAGGCGCTGTGGCCGCTGCCGGCCACAGCGGTATCGCCCTCGACCGCACTGGGCGCGTACTCCGACTGGATGCAGCACCTGCTGGCCTCACCCGCCAAGCAGTGGGAGCTCGCCGAGATCGCCATTCAAAACGCGATGCGCTGGGCGCGCGCGGCCTCCGCGGGGCCGGCCGACAACTGCTGGTGCATCGAGCCGCTGCCGCAAGACAAGCGCTTTGACGACCCAGCCTGGCGCGAGCGCCCGTATGTGTGGTTTGCACAGGCGCTGCTGCTGCAGCAATCGTGGTGGCAGCACGCGACCACCGGCGTGCCGGGCGTGTCGCCGCACCACGAGCGCATGGTCGAGTTCACGGCGCGGCAGTGGCTGGACATGATCTCGCCGTCGAACTTCGTCGCGCTCAACCCGGTGGTCACACGCCGCACGCTGGAAGAAGGCGGCGCCAACCTGGCGCGCGGCGCGATGCACGCGCTGGGCGATGCCTATCGGGAGTCGGCCAACTTGCCGCCGGTGGGCGCCGAGCCCTACGAACTGGGCGTCCACGTGGCCACCACGCCGGGGCGCGTGGTGTTGCGCAACCGGCTGATGGAGCTGATCCAGTACACGCCCACCACGCCCAAGGTGCACGCCGAGCCGATCCTGTTCGTGCCGGCGTGGATCATGAAGTACTACGTGCTCGACCTCGAGCCGCGCAACTCGATGGTCAAGTTCCTCGTCGACGCGGGCTACACGGTGTTCATGATCTCGTGGAAGAACCCGCACGCCGAAGACCGCGAACTCGGCCTGGACGACTACCACCGGCTGGGCGTGCGCGCCGCGCTCGACACCATCGCCAAGGCCCGACCCGACCGCGCGGTGCACGCCGTGGGCTATTGCCTGGGCGGCACGCTGCTGGCCATGGTGGCCTCGCTGCTCGGGCGCGAACGCTCGCACGTGCTCAAGAGCATCACGCTGCTGGCCGCGCAGGTCGACTTCACCGACCCGGGCGAGCTGTCGCTGTTCATCGACGAAAGCCAGGTCGCCTTCTTCGACAACCAGATGGCCGTGCAGGGCGTGCTCGACAAGGGCCAGATGCGCGGCACCTTCCAGATGCTGCGCTCGCGAGATCTGGTGTGGTCGTACCGGCTGGCCACCTACCTGATGGGCGAGCGCGCACCGATCAGCGCGCTGATGGCCTGGAACGCCGACGGCACCCACCTGCCCTACCGCATGCACAGCGAATACCTGCACGCGCTGTACCTCGACAACGCGCTGGCGCACGGCGAATACCGCCTGGGCGGCGTGCCGATCAGCCTGTCGGACATCCACACGCCGATCTTCAGCGTGGGCGCGGTGCAAGACCACGTGGCGCCGTGGCGCTCGGTGTTCAAGCTGCACCAGTTCACCACCGCCGACCAGACCTTCGTGCTGACCGCCGGCGGCCACAACGTGGGCATCGTCAACCCGCCCGGCCAGCCCAAGTCGAGCCACCGAATCCGCCACTGGAAGCACCTCGACCGGCTGCTCACGCCCGACGAATGGCTCGAGCAGACCGAGCCGGAGCCGGGCTCGTGGTGGACGCCGTGGCTGGAGTGGCTCAGGCGCCATTCCTCGGGCCTCGAGGCGCTGCCCGTTGCGCTGCCCTCGCTGGGCAAGGCGCCGGGCACCTACGTGCTGCAGAAGTGACCCGCTGCCGCGCTCAGTCGGCGCGCCGAAGCTCGCCGGTCGCGCCGCCGCTGGCTGTCGCATCGAGCTCGGTGGCCGACAGGTCGGCCACCACGCCGCGCGCGCGCACCACCGAGGGCGTCGCGGGCGGCACCGCCACCGACGCATAGAACGCCACGGCCGACAGCGCCGCGCCGCTGCTGTCGAGGTAGCTGGTGTTCGCCCCGGTGGCCACGCCGATGCCGCCCAGCACCAGCCGGGTGGTCGGCGTCTTGCTGTCCAGCGGGCCCTTGAGCGACACCCGCGTGTCGGCGGCAGTGCGGCGCACGCCGAGCGCGACCAGCCCGCCACCGCTGTCGGGGCTGGCCGAGATCTCGAGCCGGTCGCCCGCGGCCAGCACCGACGGCGCGATGCGCCGCGGCTGCGTGGGGGTGCCACGCCGGTCGATGAGCAGCGTGTCGTCGGTGAGCGAGATCGTGCGGCCCAGCACGGTGAGCGTTCGCGCGGTCGGGTCGCTCGATTGCAGCCGCGCTTCGAGGCGCACGCTGCCCGACGTGCGCAAGTACAGCAGCCGGGCTTTGAGCAAGCCGTTCGACATCGTGCCTTCGGCCTCCACCCGCACGCCGTCGGCCAGATCGGCCGCGCTGCCGTTGACGAAATCGGCCGACGCCGCCGACACCGGCTGGTCGCCGATCATGAAGTCAGACGACGACACGAAGTCGGCCACGTGGCCCTCGACCTCCAGGGCGCGCCCATTGGGCAGCGCCAGCGGCGCGCGCTCGACCAGCCGCGTGGCGGTGAGCAGCCCGCCACTGAAGTTCAGTCCGGCAGCCTGCACGGTCATGCCGTTGGTCAGGCCCGAGGGCAGCTCGCCGCTGGCGATGCCGCCAAACAGCACCGGCTGGCCGCCCACCGTGCAGGTGCCGTTGACCTGATCGAGGTTGTCGACCAAGCCGGTGATGTTCATCGCGGTGCTGCCGTTCTGGAACACGCCCAGGCGCTCGACCCGCGTGGCGCTCAAGCGGCTGCGCGCGCGATCGCGCAGGCAGCTGACTTCCACCGCATCGCCCACGGCAAAGCTGTTGATGTCGTGCAGCGTGACGCCGTCGAGCACGCTGTCGTCGTCGAGGTGCACCGTCTGGGCGAGCACGCCCAGCGTGTTCTGGCCGGCATTCACCGCGGTGACCGGCCCGCGCACGCAAGCGCTGTAGCTGATGGCATCGGCCACCCCGCTGGCGTGGTTGCGCAGGTGGCCGCGCACCTGCACCACCATGCCCTCGCGCAGCTGCGTGCGGCTGACCGCCACGTCATCGACCGTGACGCTGGCATCGGCGTCGTCGAACTCGACGCCATTGACGATGACGCTGCCAAACCCGGCGATCGTGCCCAGCACGTGGGTCGTCGAAGACGAGCCGCCCGAGCCGCCACCGCACGACGCCAGCACGAACAGCGCACACACCCCCGCAACCGTTGCCCGACGCTGCTGATTCATGTGCGTGTGCTCCCGTGGCCGTGCATCGCCCGCGTCGGCGACTGCCGCACGGTGCACGGGCCTCAGGATGGCGCGCCAAGCTGCCAACGGCTTGCGTTGCGTCAATGCGGCACCGCTTCGCGCGCGGCACGATGACTGACACCATGACTCAGGAGACCGGCATGTACAAATCGATTCTTGTGCCCCTGGACGGCAGCGAGGCGTCGGACGACGCGCTGCAGCAGGCCATCGGCGTCGCCCGCGGCGACACGGCCACGCTGCACCTGCTGCACGTGATCGATTCGTTTCCGGTGATGTTCGAGCTGTCGGCACAGACCAGCTTCGAGACCATGAAGCAGTCGCTGCGCAGCTGGAGCGAAGGCATGCTCGAAACCGCGCGCCGCAAGGCGGCCGAACAGGGCGTGAACGCGCAGGTGATCGTGCGCGAGCTGGTCACCGGCCGGGTGAGCGACACCATCGTCGACGTCGCGCGCGA
>CAIVGK010000030.1 GCA_903905475.1 uncultured Burkholderiales bacterium
CCAGGTGCATGACCTGCGCCGCACGCAGCTGCCAGGCGGGCATCGGCACGTCAGCCGGCGGGCGGTGCGTCACTCGCCACAGCAGCCGCCACCCGGACAGCGCGAGGATGGTGATGCCCGCCCACTTGTGCCAGGTGATGAGCTGCAGCCGCTCGGGCGACGGCGACAGATCGGCCACGTACAGCCCCAGCGCGAAGGCGCCCAGGATGGCCAGCGCCAAGAACCAGTGCAACGCCATGGCGGTGCGGGTGTAGCGAACAGGGGTGTGGGTTTTCATGAGGGCTTCTGCGGTGTCAGGCGTGTGCGTTCGGAGTCTGGATCATGACCGCCGGCGCCGCAGAATCGGCTGCTCCGCATTCAAACAGGTCAGGCCCGCCATGCATGTGATCAGCGTCAACGTCAGCGCCGCACGGCCGATCGAAATTGGTGGGCGCACAGAGCTCACCGGCATCGGCAAGCGCGGGGTGACGGGCCCGGTGGAGGCGCACGCGCTGGGCCTGGCGGGCGACGAGCAGGCCGATCTGTCGGTGCACGGCGGGCTGAGCAAGGCGGTCTACGCCTACCCGGTGGAGCACTACGCGTTTTGGCAGACGGTGCGTGCGCAAGCCGGCGTGATGGGCTGGGGCGAATCGCTGCCGCACGGCTTCATGGGCGAGAACCTCACGATCAGCGGCCTGCTCGAAGCCCAGGTCTGCGTGGGCGATGTGCTGCGCTTTGCGAACTGCGAGCTGGCGGTGAGCGAGCCGCGCTTTCCGTGCTTCAAGTTCAACGCGGTGATGGGCTTCAACCAGGCCAGCAAGCTGATGGTCTCAAGCGGCTGGTGCGGCTTCTATCTGGCCGTGCGCGTGCCCGGCACGCTGGCCGCCGGCGAGGCGTTCGAGCTGATCCACGGCCCGCGCCATGTGGGCATTGCCGAACTGTTCCGCTCGCGGCGGGCCGCGCATCGCTGAGGGCGGCGAGCCGGCGATCAACTCGCCACAGCGTCGAGCGTCGGATAGTCGATGTAGCCCTTGGCGTCGCCGCCGAACATGGTGGCGGCGTCGGGCACGGCGAGCGGCGCGTCCTCACGCAGGCGACGCACCAGGTCGGGGTTGCTGATGAACGGCTTGCCGAAGGCGACCGCGTCGGCGCGGCCGCTGGCCACCGCCTCGAGGGCCATGGCGCGGTCGTAGCCGTTGTTGAGCAGCCAGGTGCCTTGCGGATGTGAGCGCTTGTAGAGGGCGTGCAGCGCGTCGTAGTCGAACGGTGCGAAGTCGCGCGGCCCGCCGGTCGAGCCTTCGATCACGTGCATGAAGGCGAGCTTCATGGGCGCGAGCTGGGCCATCAGGTGGTTGAACAGGCCCTGCGTGTCGCTGTCGAGGCCGGCGTCGTTGAACGGCGTGACCGGGCTGAGGCGTATGCCGCAGCGATCGGCACCGATCTCGTCGGCCACGGCCTGCATGATCTCGACGACCACGCGGCAGCGGTTGGCGATGGCCCCGCCATAGGCATCGGTGCGGTCGTTGATGCTGTCGCGCAGGAACTGATCCAACAAGTAGCCGTTGGCGGCGTGCACCTCGACGCCATCGAAGCCCGCCGCGATCGCGTTGCGCGCGGCGTGGCGGTAGTCGGCCACCAGGCGCGGCATCTCGTCGGTGCGCAGCGCCCGTGGCGCCGACACATCGACCATGCCGTCGCGGGTGAAGGTCTGGGCCGCAGCCGCACGCGCGGTCGATGACACCGGCGCGTTGCCACCGAGCAGCGACACATGCGAGATGCGCCCGACGTGCCACAGCTGCAGCGCGATCTTGCCGCCCGCCGCGTGCACCGCGTCGGTCACGCGGCGCCAGCCGGCCACCTGCTCAGGGCTGTGGATGCCCGGCGTGGCGATGTAGCCCTGGCCTTCGGCGCTGATCTGGGTGGCTTCGGCCACGATCAGCCCGGCGCTGGCGCGCTGCGTGTAGTACTCGGCCGCCATCTCGGGGGGCACGCCGCCCGCACCGGCGCGGTTGCGCGTGAGCGGTGCCATGACGATGCGGTTGGCTGCGGCGATGCGGCCGATGTGGATGGGATCGAACAAGGTGGTCATGGCGTGGGCTCGAGAAAATTCAGTGGTGAATGGCGATGTGCGGCTCGATCAGAAGCCTTCAAGCACGATCTTGCCGCGCGTGGTGCCGCTTTCGATCTGCGCGTGCGCGCGCTTGAGGTGGGCCGCGTTGATGGTGCCGAAGTGCTCGACCAGGGTGCTGCGCACGCGCTGCGCATCGACCAGCTCGGCCACCCGGTTGAGCAGTTCGTGCTGCGCTTGCATGTCGGCGGTGTGAAACAGCGAACGGGTGAACATCAGCTCCCAGTGCAGCGACAGGCTCTTGCGCTTGAGCTGAAGCACATCGAGCGGCGACGCCGGGTCGTCGATCAGCGCGAGCTTGCCCTGCGGCGCCAGCAGCTCGATCAGCTGATCCCAGTGCTGCTCGGTGTGCGTGAGGCTGGCCACATGCGTGACCGGGGCGATCAGCCCGCCATCGACCAAGCGCTGGACCTGCGCGGCCAGCGGCTGGTGGTGGTCGATCACGTGGTGAGCGCCGAGCTCGGTGACCCATTCCTGCGTGGCCGCTCGCGAGGCGGTGGCCACCACCGTCAGGCCGGTGAGCTGGCGCGCCAGCTGGATCAGGACCGAGCCCACGCCGCCGGCCGCGCCGGTGATCAGCAAGGTGCCGCGGGTTTGCGGTGTGACGCCGAAGCGCTCGAACAGCAGCTCCCAGGCGGTGATGGCGGTCAGCGGCAGCGCGGCGGCCTGGGCGTCGGACAGCGTGGCCGGCGCGCGACCGACGATGCGCTCGTCCACGCACTGAAGCTCGGCGTTGCTGCCCGCTCGGGTGATGTCGCCGGCGTACCAGACGCGGTCGCCGGGTTGGAACAGCGTGACCGCCTCGCCCACCGCATCGACCACGCCCACCGCGTCCCAGCCCAGCACCTTGGGCTGACCGGCGGCTGGCGGCACGCCGCGGCGGATCTTGGTGTCGACCGGGTTGACCGACACCGCCGCCACGCGCACGCGCAGGTCATGGGCGAGCGGCTCGGGCTCGGGCAGATCGGCGTCGAGCAAGGCCTCGGCGTGGTCGATGGGCAGGCTCTGGAGGTAGGCAACGGCTTTCATGGGCGATCTGGAAAAAAGGTGAGTGGCGGGGCCGGCCAAGCGGGTGCGCGCGCCCGGCTGGGGCCGAATCATCGCCGTGAAAGGTGACCCCGGCCTGAGACGGCTAAAGTGCCCGATTGAACAGGGACACCGCGCATGCTCGCTTACCGCCACGCCTTTCACGCCGGCAACCACGCCGACGTCCTCAAGCACATCACCTTGATGCTGGTGCTGCGCTACATGAACCAGAAGGACAAGCCCTACCGGATGATCGACACGCACGCCGGTGCGGGCGGCTATTCGCTCGAGGGCCAGTACGCGCAAAAGAAGGGCGAGTACCTGCAAGGCGTGGCCCGCCTGTGGTCGCGCGACGACCTGCCTGAGGCGGTGGCCGACTACATGGCGCTGGTGCGCCAGTTCAACCCCGACGGCATGCTCGAGCAGTACCCCGGCTCACCGGCCATTGCGCAAATGATGCTGCGCTCGCAGGATCAGCTGCGGCTGTTCGAGCGCCACCCGACCGACCACCGCATCCTCGAGGCCTATCTGGGCGGCGTGCGCGGCGCCGAGGTCAAGGACACCGACGGCTTCGAAGGCCTCAAGGGTCAGGTGCCGCCGTCGTCACGCCGCGCGGTGGTGCTGATGGACCCGAGCTACGAAGGCCACGGCGACTACCCGAAGGTGATCACTTCGCTGCGCGAAGCCATCCTGCGCTTTCCGGAAGGCGTCTACATGGTCTGGTACCCGCAGGTCAGCAAGCTCGAGGCCGCGCAGCTGCCGCGCCGGCTGGAAGGCCTGGCACCCAAGGGCTGGCTGCACGCGCGCCTGACGGTGCAGCAGCCCGACGCGCAAGGCTTCGGCCTGGCCGGCAGCGGCATGTTCATCCTCAACCCGCCGTACACGCTGCACGCGCAGTTGCTCGAAGTGCTGCCCTACCTGACCGAGGTGCTCGGCCAGTACGACGGCGCCAACTACCTGCTGGAAGAAAAAGCCGCCTGACCCAGAACAACGAGCCGGAGCACGTCATGTCAGACCCCACGCCCTTCGGCCCGCTGGCCGGACTCAAGGTGATCGAGCTGGGCCAGCTGATCGCCGGCCCGTTTGCCGGCAAGACGCTGGGCGACTTCGGCGCCGAGGTCATCAAGATCGAACCGCCCGCCGCCGACGGCAAGCCCGGCGGCGACCCGCTGCGGCTGTGGCGCATGCTGCACCACGGCACCAGCGTGTGGTGGCAGGTGCAATCGCGCAACAAGAAAAGCGTGGCACTCGATCTGAAAGACCCGCAAGCGCGCGACATCGTGCGCCGGCTGATCGACGAGGCCGACATCGTGGTCGAGAACTTCAAGCCCGGCGTGATGGAAGCCTGGGGCCTGGGCTACGACGACCTGGCCAGCCGCAACCCGGGGCTGATCCTGTGCCGCATCAGCGGCTACGGGCAGACCGGGCCGTACCGCGAGCGCCCCGGCTTTGCCGCGGTGGCCGAGGCGATGGGCGGGCTGCGCCACCTGACGGCCGAGCCCGGGCGCGTGCCGGTGCGCTGCGGCGTGAGCATCGGCGACACGCTGGCCGCGCTGCACGGCGTGATCGGCATCCTGATGGCGCTGCAGCACCGCCACGCCACGGTGAGCGCGCAAGCGCCCAAGGGCGTGGGGCAGGTGGTCGACGTGGCGCTGTATGAGTCGGTCTTCAACTGCATGGAAAGCCTGTTGCCCGAGTACAGCGCCTTTGGCGCGGTGCGCGAGCCCGGCGGCTCGGCGCTGCCCGGCATCGCGCCGAGCAACTCCTACGCCTGCGTCGACGGCTGGGTGCTGGTCGCGGGCAACGGCGACTCGATCTACCGCCGCCTGATGCACGCCATCGACCGCGACGACCTCGGGCTGGCGCCCGACCTGGCCACCAACACCGGCCGGGTGGCGCGGGTGCAGGAGATCGACGGCGCCATCGGCGCGTGGACGCAATCGCGCCGCGTCGACGAGGTGCTGGTCGCGCTGCAGGCCGCGCAGGTGCCGGTGGGCCGCGTCTACACCGCGCAGGACATCGCCGAGGACCCGCACTACCGGGCGCGCGGCATGATCGAACGCATCACCACCGCCGACGGGCTGTCGCTCGACGTGCCCGGCGTGGTGCCCAAGCTGAGCGTGACGCCGGGGCGCATCGCTCGCCTGGCGCCCGCACTCGGGCAAGACACCGACGCGGTGCTGCAAGGCCTGGGGATCGCCGCACCCGCAGCCACGCCGGTGAGCCCGAAGCCAACGCGCTGAGCGTGCGCAGGCGCAGGCGCATCACGAAAGCCACCACATGATCGCCAACCTGAGCCGCGCCGCCTGGCTGCGCGTGATCCCGTTTGCCGTGTTCATGGCGCTGCTGGCACTGCGCGGCGCGTGGCCGGCTGACGCGGCATCGGGCATCGATGCGCGCTGGGTCTACGGCCTCAGCGTGGCGGTGGTCGGCGCGCTGCTCGCGCTGTGGTGGCGCGACTACGGCGAGCTGGCCGCGCAGGTGTGGCCCACCGCACGCGAGGCGCTGCTGGCGGTGGCGGTCGGGCTGGTGGTGTTTGCGCTGTGGATCTCGCTCGACGCACCGTGGATGCGCGTGGGCGAAGCCACCGCCGGCTTTGTGCCGCTCGATGCGCAGGGCCAGCCGATCTGGCCGCTGATCGCCGTGCGCTGGGTGGGAGCTGCGCTGCTGGTGCCGGTGATGGAAGAACTGTTCTGGCGCTCGTTCCTGATGCGCTGGCTCGAGCACGGCCGCTTCGAGTCGGTGGCGCCGCAAAGCGTGAGCCTGCGCGCCGTCGTGCTGTCGACCTTCGTGTTCACCCTGGCCCACACGCTGTGGCTGGGCGCCGTGGTGGCCGGCCTGGCCTACGCCTGGCTGTACCGGCGCACCGGCAAGCTGTGGGTGCCGGTGATCGCGCACGCGGTCACCAACGGCGTGCTGGGGGTGTGGGTGGTGATGACGGGGAACTGGGCGTTCTGGTGAATTCCCGGGGTGCATGTGCGCGATTCCCGTACTCACCTCAGGCGCCAGAGATATCGAAGCAATCTCGTTCGCCGACTGGATCCGCCACCACAGCGCCCCCCTCAGCGGCGCGCCAGCCCAGCGCTAGACCCCGCGTGCCCGGTCGGCCTTGAACTGCGCGACGAACGCGGCGAAACGCCCGGCGTCGAGCGCCTCGCGGATTTCGCGCATCAGGTTCACGTAGTAGTGCAGGTTGTGGATGCTGGCCATCATGGGTGCCAGCATCTCGCCGCAGCGCTCGAGGTGGTGCAAGTACGCGCGGCTGAAACCACCGCCGCAGGCCTGGCAGGCGCAGGTCTCGTCGACCGGCCGCTCGTCGTTCTTGTAGCGCGAGTTGCGCAGCCGCAAGTCACCAAAGCGGGTGAACAGGTGGCCGTTGCGCGCGTTGCGCGTGGGCATGACGCAGTCGAACATGTCGATGCCGGCCGCGACGCCTTCGACCAGATCCTCGGGCGTGCCCACGCCCATCAGGTAGCGCGGCTTGGCCGCGGGCAGCTTGGGCGCAGTGTGGTGCAGCACGCGCAGCATGTCTTCCTTGGGCTCGCCCACGCTCAGCCCGCCAATGGCGTAACCCGGCAGGTCGAGCTCGGCGAGGCTGGCCAGCGATTCGTCGCGCAGGCCTTCGAACATGCCGCCTTGCACGATGCCGAACAGCGCGTTGGGGTTCTCGCCGCGCACGAACTCGTCGACGCAGCGGCGCGCCCAGCGCACGCTGAGCTCCATCGAGCGGCGCGCCTCGGATTCGGTGGTCAGCCGCCCGGCGGTGTCGTAAGGCGTGCACTCGTCGAACTGCATCACGATGTCGGAGTTGAGCGCGCGCTGGATCTGCATGCTCACCTCGGGCGTCATGAACAGCTTGTCGCCGTTGACCGGTGACGAAAAGCGCACGCCTTCCTCGCTGATCTTGCGCGTGTCGCCCAGGCTCCAGACCTGAAAGCCGCCGCTGTCGGTGAGGATGGGGCGGTTCCAGCGCTCGAAGCGGTGCAAGCCGCCGAACTGCTCGAGCACGTCAAGCCCCGGGCGCATCCACAGGTGGAAGGTGTTGCCCAGGATGATCTGCGCGCCCATGGTCTCGAGCGCGCTGGGCATCACGCCCTTGACGGTGCCGTAGGTGCCCACGGGCATGAACACCGGCGTCTCGACGACCCCGTGGTTGAGCGTCAGGCGGCCGCGGCGCGCCGGTCCTTCGGTGGTGAGCAACTCGAAATTCAGCATGCGGCGATTGTCACGTGGCGCGTTGCGGCGCTGGGCCGGCGACCTCGCGACGCTCACCAACGCAGCGTTATCCTCGGCGCCGACCGGCCCTGCGCAGCGCGAGACATCGCGCCACGGGGCGGTCCCCCACCGAAGCCCCGACTCCATGCCCACATCGCCACCGGTCTCCCCCTCCACGGCAGCGATGTCGCCCGCGCTGCCACGTTGGCTGTGGGGCATCGGCCTGGCCGCGCTGGCGCTGCGGCTGTGGATCTCGATCACGCTGCCGATCAGCGGCGACGAGGCGTTTTTCTACTGGTGGGGCGTCTACCCGGCCTGGGGTTACTCGGACCACCCGCCGATGGTCGGCTGGCTGATCGCGGCGATGCGCTACCTGCTGGGCGACACGACCTGGGCCATCCGCCTGCCGGTGGTGCTGCTGCCCACGGCGATGGGCGGCATGCTGTGGTGGGCGCTGTCGCCAGTGAACCGCACCCGCGCGGCCTGGGCGGTGCTGCTGTTCTGGCTGGCGCCGATCAACTGGCTGAGCGTGCTGATCACCACCGACACGCCGCTCATCTACTGGTCGATGGCCTCGGCGTGCTGCCTGCTGGTGGCCGACCGGCGCGCCGCGCTCGACGCGCGGGCCTGGGGCCTGTACGCGTTGTCGGGCCTGTTTCTCGGTGCGGCGTTCCTGTCGAAGTACTTCGCGGTGGTGCTGGGGCTGGCGTACCTGGTGCACTTCGTGCTGTGGCGGCGCGAGCGGCTGCACGCGTTCGCGCTGATGCTGCTGTGCGCGCTGCCGGGCCCGCTGATCAACATCGCGTGGAACATGGACCACTGCTGGTCGAACATCATGTTCAACCTGATCAACCGCAACTCGGGCGAGAAATTCAGCTGGGCCAAGCCGGCCACCTTCGTCGGCATGATGGTCTACCTGATCTCGCCGGTGGCGGTGTGGGCGAGCTGGAAGCACCGCGCTGACGTGTTGGCGGTCATCGCCTCGCAGCGGCTGCTCGGTTGCCTGGTGGTGGTGCCGCTGGGGTTCTTTGCGCTGCTGTCGGCGTTGAAGGTCGTCGGGCTGCACTGGGTGCTGTCGTTCTACCCGTTCGGCTTTGCGCTGCTCGCGTTTGCGCTGCCGGCCCATCGCCTGAAGGCCTGCGCGATCGGCCTGGCGGTGCTGACCGGGCTGCACCTGATCGCGGTGGCGGCGGTGACGCTCACGCCGCTCGACCGCTGGCAGCACACCAAGTACCACGAGGGCCTGGTGCGCGGCGTGAAGACCGCCGAGATGCTCAAGCAGGTCGACGCGCCCGGCGTGGTGCTGATGGCCAATGCGTTCACGCCGGCATCGACCTACGGCTACGCGCTGCGCCGCTACGTGCCGGTGTTCGGCACCGGGCGCCACCACTCGCGGCAAGACGATCAGCTGATCGACTTCAGCGTCTACCAAGGCCGCACGATCCGCGTCATCCACACCGCGCCGTTCAACCTCGAGAGCTACCGGCCGTACTTCGATTCGATCGAGCTGCTGACCTTCAAGCAAGACGCGCTCACGTTCTACGCAGTCGAAGGCCAGGGCTTTCGCTACGAGGCCTACCGCCAGGGGGTGCTTGCCGAGATCAACCGCCGCTTCTACCGGATCCCGGCGTGGCTGCCGATGCCGCACTGCGCGTTTTGCGAGCGGCTGTGCGGCCAGGTGCGCTGCCCGGTGAGCGACACGCCGGCGGCCACTCCGCCATCGAAGGACAGCGACGCAGACTGACCCCGCCTCGGCTCAGCCGCGCGGCGCGAGCGCCTCCGGCGTGGCCTGCAGCAGCATCGCGTCGCCGTAGCTGAAGAAGCGGTAGCGCTCGGCGATGGCGTGGCGGTACAGGCTCATCACATGAGCGTGGCCGGCCAGCGCGCTGACCAGCATCATCAGCGTGCTGCACGGCAGGTGGAAGTTGGTGACCAGCGCATCGACCACCCGGAAGCGAAAGCCCGGCGTGATGAAGATGTCGGTGTCGCCCGTGCCGGCGCGCAGCTCGCCACTCAGCGCTGCCGATTCGAGCGCGCGCAAGCTGGTGGTGCCCACCGCCACCACGCGGCCGCCCCGAGCGCGGGTGCGCGCCACCGCATCGAGTGCTTCGGCGCCGACCTCGAACCATTCGCTGTGCATGCGGTGCTCGGCCAGGTTTTCGGTGCGCACCGGCTGGAAGGTGCCCGCGCCCACGTGCAGCGTGACGCGGGCGTGGTCGATGCCGCGCAAGGCCAGCTCGGCCAGCAGCGCCACATCGAAATGCAGCGCGGCCGTGGGCGCGGCCACCGCCCCCGGGCGCGCAGCGAACACCGTCTGGTAGCGGCGTTCGTCGTCGGCGTCGTCGGTGTGGGTGATGTACGGCGGCAGCGGCACGTGGCCGAAGCGCTCGAGCAGCGCGTGCGGCTCGGAAGGAAACCGCAGGTGAAACAGCGAGTCCTCGGGGCCGGCGCGGCCGAGCACTTCGGCCTCGAAGCTGGCGTCGCCAGCGGCCATCGCCGCCTCCACGCTGCGCGCAAAGCGCACGCGCTGGCCGCGCTTGGGCGACTTGCTGGCGCGCAGGTGCATCAGCACCTCGCCATTCGGCAGCACCCGCTCGACGAGCGCTTCGACCTGCCCGCCAGTGGCCTTCACGCCGAGCAGCCGCGCCTTGATGACGCGGGTGTCGTTGAACACCAGCAGGTCACCGCTTTGGAGCAGATGGGGCAGATTGCGAAATACCCGGTCGACCGGCACGGGGCCTCGGCCATCGAGCAGCCGTGAGGCGCTGCGCTCGGCGGCGGGATGCTGCGCGATCAACTCGGCGGGCAGCTCGAAGTCGAAATCGGACAGCGTGTGCGCGGTGGTCGCAGGGGTGTGTGGCAGGGTGGTCACGGCAGGGGGAACAAGTCGCTCGAGGCGGCGGCCCTCGTTGCCGGCCCGTGCCAGATCGGCGACCCCAGGGCGGGCGGATTGTTCCACGCAGCCCGCGCCGCCCGTCGGGGGCTGCGGTGAGAATGGCCCGATGCCCAGCCGCATGTCGCCCCCCACCGAGCGCGCCGCTCCCGCCGTGGCGAAGGCCAAGGCGCCCTCGGGGCCGCAGCGCGCGATGGAAAAGCTCGGCCTGCGCCGCGACATCGACCTCGCGCTGCACTTGCCGCTGCGCTACGAAGACGAGACCCGGCTCACGCCGATCGCCACCTTGCGCGACGGCGACACCGCGCAGGTCGAAGGCGTGGTGCAGCGCTGCGAGGTGCAGCTGCGCGCTCGTCGGCAGCTGCTGGTCACGCTCGCCGACGACGCCGGCAACACGCTGCTACTGCGCTTCTTGCACTTCTATCCTGCACACCAGAAGACGCTGGCCGAAGGTCAGCGCGTGCGCGTGCGCGGTGAGGCGCGCGGCGGCTTTTTCGGCCGCGAAATGGTGCACCCGGGCTTCAAGGCGGTCGATGCCGACGCGCCGCTGGCCAGCGCGCTGACGCCGGTCTACCCGAGCAGCGCGGCCTTGCCACAGGCCTATTTGCGGCGCGCGGTCAGCTCGGCGCTGCAGCGCGCCGACCTGTCGGAGACCGTGCCGGCCGAGCTGCTGCCTCACGGCCTGGCCACGCTGCGCGACGCCCTGCGGCTGCTGCACCAGCCCCCGGCGCGCGTGCCACTGTGCGAGATCGAGGACCCCGAGCACCCGGCGTGGCAGCGCCTGAAGTTCGAGGAGCTGCTCGCGCAGCAGTTGTCGCGCCTGCAGGCCAAGCGCGCTCGCGATGAGCAGCGCGCGCCGCGCTTTGCGGTGGCCGCCGGCGGGCTGCATGAGCAGCTGCTGGGCGTGCTGCCGTTTGCGCTGACCGCCGCGCAACGCCGGGTGGTCGAGGAAATCGCCGCTGACTTGCAGCGCGCCAGCGTCGACGGCGATGCCACCACCACCGTGCCGATGCACCGCCTGCTGCAAGGCGACGTCGGCTCGGGCAAGACGGTGGTGGCCGCACTGGCCGCGGCCATCGCCATCCACAACGGCTGGCAGTGCGCGCTGATGGCGCCCACCGAGATCCTGGCCGAGCAGCACTTCGCCAAGCTCGTGGGCTGGCTGGCGCCGCTGGGCATCACCACCGCGTGGCTGAGCGGCAGCCGCAAGGGCCGCGTGCGGCGCGAGATGCTCGAGCGCATCGCCTCGGGCGAGGCCGGGTTGGTGGTCGGCACGCACGCGGTGATCCAGGACGATGTGCAGTTCGCACGGCTCGGACTGGCCATCGTCGACGAACAGCACCGCTTCGGCGTGGCGCAGCGACTCGCCCTGCGCCAGAAACTTGTCATTCAAGATGGGCCCTCCCACGTGAAGGGGAGGGGCGGGGAGGGGGCGGGCGTCAATCCACACCGAGCAGGTGAGGTTCCAACAAAGTTGGAACCCCACCTCCTCATGATGAGCGCCACCCCGATCCCGCGCACGCTGGCGATGACGGTCTACGCCGACCTCGACATCAGCACCATCGACGAGCTGCCGCCCGGGCGCACGCCCATCGTCACCAAGCTGTTCGACCACGGCAAGCGCGAGGCGGTGGTCTCGCGCATCCGCGACGCGGTGGCCGAAGGCCGGCAGGCGTACTGGGTGTGCCCGCTGATCGAGGAATCGGCCGACGAGGGCGATGGCGCGCCGGCACGAGCGGGCGCCGCCGACAAGCTCGAGCTGCAAAACGTGATCGACACGCACCGCGCGCTGTCCGAGGCGCTGCCCGGCGTCGGTGTGGCGCTGCTGCACGGGCGCATGAAGCCCGCCGACAAGGCCGCCGCGATGGCCAAGTTCACCGCCGGCGAGACCTCGGTGCTGGTCAGCACCACGGTGATCGAGGTCGGCGTGGACGTGCCCAACGCCAGCCTGATGGTGATCGAGCACGCCGAGCGCTTTGGTCTGAGCCAACTGCACCAGCTGCGCGGGCGGGTCGGGCGCGGCGCGGTGGCCAGCGTGTGCGTGCTGCTGTACGCCGCACCGCTGTCGGACACCGGCAAGGCGCGCTTGAAGGCGATGGCCGAAACCACCGACGGCTTCGAGATCGCGCGGCGCGACCTCGAGATCCGCGGGCCGGGCGAATTCCTCGGCGCGCGGCAGTCGGGTGCGGCGCTGCTGCGCTTTGCCGATCTCAACGATGATCTGCGCTTGCTGCACGCCGCACGCGCGGCGGCCGTGGCAATGCTCGAACGCTACCCGCAAGCCGCCGAGCGCCACGTGCTGCGCTGGCTCGGCGCGCGGGCCGATTACCTCAAGGCCTGAGGGCAAACCCCAGCGGAGGGACATTCGCGAAAGCGCGCGCTTTCGCTACATTGCGCTCGCAACTCCTGCACGACCCACACGCCCCACTGGAGCCCCGAACACCATGACACTGACCGAGCTCAGATACCTTGTGGCCGTGGCGCGCGAGCGCCACTTCGGCAAAGCCGCCGAAGCGTGCTTCGTGTCGCAGCCCACGCTCAGCGTGGCCATCAAGAAGCTGGAGGAAGAACTCGACGTGAAGCTGTTCGAGCGCGGCTCGAACGAGGTCACGGTGACGCCGCTGGGCCTGGAAATCGTGCACCAGGCCCACCTGGTTCTCGAGCAGGCGGCGGGCATCAAGGAGCTCGCGCGCCACGGCAAGAACCCGCTGTCGGGCCCGCTGCGCCTGGGCGTGATCTACACGATCGCCCCCTACCTGCTGCCCGATCTGGTGCGCCAGTCGATCGAGCAGGTGCCGCAGATGCCGCTGATCCTGCAGGAGAACTTCACCGTCAAGCTGCTCGAGATGCTGCGCGCCAGCGAGATCGACGCGGCCGTGCTGGCCGAGCCGTTTCCGGATGCCGGGCTGGCCACCGCGGCGCTGTACGACGAACCGTTCCAGATCGCCGTGCCCAAGAAGCACCCGCTGGCGCGCCGCAAGCGCATCAGCGCCGAGGAGCTGAAGAACGAGACCATGCTGCTGCTGGGCACCGGCCACTGCTTTCGCGACCACGTGCTCGAGGTGTGCCCCGAGTACGCCGGCTTTTCGAGCAACGCCGACGGCATCCGCAAGAGCTTCGAGGGCTCGTCGCTCGAGACCATCAAGTACATGGTCGCCGCGGGCATGGGCGTGACGGTGGTGCCGCAGCTCAGCGTGCCCGCCGAGCCCGAACGCCACGTCACCTACATCCGGTTCGCCGATCCGGTGCCCACACGGCGCATCGTGCTGGCGTGGCGGCGCAGCTTCACGCGCTACGAGGCGATCGCCGCGGTGCGCAATGCGATCTATGCCTGCCCGCTCAACGGGGTGCAGCGGCTGTCTTGAGGCCGATCGAGCCGCGTGTGCACGCGCCGCGATCGCAGCGCGTGCGGCCGAGCCAGCCTCGATAATCACGGTTTTCACGAGCCGCAGGCCTGAGCGGGCCCGCGC
>CAIVGK010000031.1 GCA_903905475.1 uncultured Burkholderiales bacterium
CCCCTGACGCGCGGCGACCTCGGTGCCGAAGCGCATCACGTCGTCGCGGTGGCCGTAGGTCACCACATCCGGTTCGCTGTCCGAGCGCACGTGGGCTTTCTTGCGGGCGGGCGCGGCGCGCTGTTTCTTGGCCTGCCGGGTGGCTGGGGTCGGCTTGGCGGACTTGACCGGCTTGACCGACTTGCCCGATGGGATTCGGTCTGGCGCCGTGGTGGCCGCATGGCTCGGTGGCGCCGCGACCAGCCACACCGCCAGCCCCGCGCAGACGGCCCAGGCCGGCAGCTGCCAGCGGGTGGCAAGGGGGGGGTGGGTGGGCGTGAGGGCTCGGGTGCGGTGGGGGCTCATGCGCAAAATTATCGAGCCCGCGTCGGCGGCGCCGCGCGTGCCAGCCGGCTGGCGCAGGCGCTGAACTCGCGCGTCAGCCGGCGGTCGGGTCGGCGGGCAGCGGCGCGGCCGTAGCGCTGCGCATCGAGCTGCTCGAGCCACTGCGCGAGCGGCTCGGCGCTCGCCCCGAGCTGCGTGCGCACCCGCTGCGCCAGCGTGCGCGGCGCCTCATGGTCGGCGCTGGCCACCCCGAGCCGCCGCAATGCGGCGCGCAGCCGGTTCATCTGCCGGCGCCACGGATCGATGCGGCGCAGCTCCCACCACGCCCAGGCAGCGCCCGCCAGCGACAAGACGCCGCACGCCAGCGCCGCCAGCAGCGCCAGGTCCTCCCAGCCGGGTTCGTTGAATCCCAGGCGCGCCAGCCAGTTGAGCTGCGCGCCGCGCGAGTAGTCCAGCACCCACTGGTTCCAGCGGTTGTTCATGGCCTCCCAGCCGGCGCGCAGGTGCGCAAGCAGCTGCGGGTGCACGGCGCCCAGCGCCTCGCCGACCAGCGAGGCCCGCGTGTCCAGCGGCAAGCGGCCCAGCACGCGCTCGGGGGCCACGGCGTTGGTCGGGTCGGCACGCACCCAGCCCGCGCCCGGTTGCCAGTATTCGGCCCAGGCGTGGGCGTGGCTTTGGCGCACCACGTGGTAGCCGTCCACCGGCTGGGGATCGAAACCCTGGTAGCCGGTGACCACGCGCGCGGGCACGTCGAGGGCGCGCATCACCACCACGAACGCGGCGGCAAAGTGCTCGCAGAAACCCAGCTTGCGGTCGAGCCAGAACTCGTCGATGAGGCTGCGCGCGCCGTCGTCGCCGTAGGTGCCCGGTGACAGCGTGTAGCCAAAGCCGCCGGTGCGGATGTGCGCCATCAGCGCGTTGGCCAGCGTGCTGGCATCGGCTTCGGCGTAACGCGGCTGGCGGCGCAGCGCGGCGGCCCATTCCAGCGTGCGCGGGTTGTGGCCGGGCGGCAAGTCGATGTAGTCCTGCAAGCCGATCGTGGGCGCGCTCGGGCCGTGGCGAAACAGCGGGCTGGCGGTGCCGTGAAAGCGCACGCGCACATCGATCGGCCGCTCGGCGCGCCATTGCAGATCGTCGGTCTGCGTGACCTGGATGCCTTCGATCTGCGGCGCTTCGGTGCTCGCCTCGAGCAACGGGATGACCGCCAGGTTCAGCGGCTCGAGCGTGACCTCGTAGCCGATGGCGCGTCCGCGCACGGCCAGTTCGGCCCGCGGCGTCAGCGCGGCGGGAAAGCTCGGGGCTTGCGGCGTCCATTCGCGCCCGTCGAAATGGCCGAGCACCGGCCCGCGAAAGTACGCCTCCTGGACGGCGGGCGGCGCGCCCTCGAAGCGAATGCGCATGGCCACGTTCTCGTTTTGCGCGAGCAACGCCACCGAGCCCATGGCCATCGAGTTCGACAAGCCCATGCCGGCGCGGTGGTCCTGCGGCACGCCCCACAGCGGGCTGATGCGCGGGAACAGCACGAACATCAGCACCATCAGCGGCGCGCCCAGCAGCGCGGTCTTGCCGGCCAGCCGCGCGGCCATGCCCAGCGACGGCTTGCCCACCGGCATGCTGGCCAGCACCAGCGCGCTCAGCAGCCCCCACACCGACACCAGCATCGCCAGGCCGACCAGCAGGTTTTGCGAGTACAGGAACTGCGTGAGGATCAGGAAGAAGCCGAGAAAGAACACCACGAACGCATCGCGCCGTGCGCGCAGCTCGAGCGTCTTGATGGCCATCAGCGACACCACCATCGCCACCCCCGGCTCGCGGCCCAGCAAGGACTGGAACGACCACAGCGTCAGCCCGGTGGCGAGCAGCAGCACCGCGAGCAGCACCCAGCGCCCCGGCAACGCCGCCCCGGTGAGCGCCAGCCAGGCTCGCGCCAGCAGCACGGTGGCGGTGAGCGCCGCGCACCACGGCGGCAGGTGAAACAGATGCG
Source organism: uncultured Burkholderiales bacterium (assembly GCA_903905475.1). Lineage (GTDB taxonomy): Bacteria > Pseudomonadota > Gammaproteobacteria > Burkholderiales > Burkholderiaceae_C > PBB1. The sequence continues at coordinate 2,309 of CAIVGK010000031.1, forward strand.
GCAGCACCGTCCAGCCGATCAGGCACAGCAAGAACAGCGTGTCGCGTGCCTCGCGCGGCAGGTGCCCCCAGCTCGGCCAGGACCAGCGGCGCTCGGGCACCTGGGGCGGCGGTGGCGCGGTGTTGTCGCTCATGCCGTCCACAGCGCCAGGGCTTCGAGGCCACGCTGCCGATGCGCCGACCCCTGGTCCATCGGCAGCTCGCATCTGGGCAGGCTCAAGCCCCAGGCGGCGTCGCGGCGGTCGGCCTCGACGATCCAGGCCGCCAGCCGCGACAAGCGCGCTTCAGCGTCGAGGTGGCCACAGGCTTGCCAGTCCAGCCACAGCTGCTGCTGGCGGTGCGCGTGGTGGTCGCGGCTGACCAGCCCGCCGCCGCTGGCCAGGGTCTTGGCGGCTTGCTTCCAGGCGATGCTTTTGAGCGGGTCGCCGCGGCGGTACGCCCGCACGCCCTCGAATTCGAAGCCGCTGGGCGAGCGTGCGAGCAACGGCCCGCCGTTCACGGCACGCGATGCCGGCAGCGCGCTCGCCGGGCGCTCGGGCCGCGGGTACACCAGCACCGACATGGCCGGGTGCCACACCGCCCAGGCCCGAAACAGCCCCAGCGGAAAGCGCGTCTCCACGCACAGCGTGGGCAGCGGCTGGCGACCGCGGCGGCCCGGCACGAAGCCGATGCGCAGCACCGATTGGCCGCCGCCGGGCACGTCGGTGTGACCCAGCGTCGAGGTGTCACCCGAGCGCAGCCGCAGCCCCATGCCGTAGCGCGGCCGGTGTGCACTCGACAGCACCGCTTCGAGCGTGGCGGTGTCGCCGGCGAACACCGGGTGGACCGGCCGCAGGTGCAGCGTCAGGCCACGCAGCGTGCCGTGCGTCATGTGCATCGAGACCACGCCGCTGCCCGCCAGCAAGAAGGTCAGCACGTAGCCCAGGTTGAGCTGGTAGTTGATCGACGCGACCAGCAGCACGGCCAGCGTGAAGCAAAACAGCAAGCCCGCCCGGGTCGGCACGATGTAGACGTTGCGGTGGGTGAGCTGCAGGCTGTCGCTGCGTGGCGAGCGCTGTTCGAACCAGCCGTCGAGCCAACGCCTCCAGCCCCGCACGGTGCCGGCCAGGCTCATCACGGCAGCGGCGTGGCCTCGAGCATCGAGCGCACCTGTTCGGCGCGGCCGCGGCCCGCGCCGGGCAGCGGCACCAGCCGGTGCGCGGTGGTTTGCACCAGGATCGCCTGGATGTCATCGGGCGCCACATGGTCGCGGCCATCGAGCAGCGCGTGCGCCTTGGCCGCACGCAGCACCGCGATGCCCGCACGCGGGCTCAGGCCCTCGGCGAACCACGCGCCCGAGCGGGTCGCGGCGATCAGCGACTGCAGGTAATCGAGCAGCGCGCTCGAGGCATGCACCGCCAGCACCGCGCGCTGCGCTTCGAGCAGGTCTTCGGGGGACATCACCGCGTGCAACTGCTGCACCGCATCGCGCCGGTCGAGCCCGGTGAGCAGTTCGCGCTCGCTGGCGCGGTCGGGGTAGCCCAGCGTGATGCACATCAAGAAGCGGTCGAGCTGCGACTCCGGCAGCGCGTAGGTGCCGAGCTGGTCGCTCGGGTTTTGCGTGGCGATCACGAAAAACGGGCGGGGCAGCTCGCGCGTCTCGCCATCGGCGGTGACTTGCTGTTCTTCCATCGCCTCGAGCAGCGCGCTTTGCGTGCGCGGCCCGGCGCGGTTGATCTCGTCGGCCAGCAGCACCTGCGCGAACACCGGCCCCGGGTGGAACATGAACGACTCGCGGCTGCGCTCGTAGACGCTCACGCCGATCAGGTCGGTGGGCATGAGGTCGGCGGTGAACTGCACGCGGGAAAACCGCAGGCCCAGCGACACCGACAGCGCGTGCGCCAAGGTGGTCTTGCCCACGCCGGGAACGTCTTCGATCAGCAGGTGTCCGCCGGCCAGCAAGCACGCCACGCAGTCACGGATCTGCGCTCGTTTGCCCACGATGATCGTGCTAATCTGGTCCGTCAGCCGCGTGAGTTTTTCGGACAGTTCGGTGTTCATGGCGGCGACCTTAACCCAGACACTCTCGCGGCAATTCCCCGAAAATCCACCATGTCCACCGGCCTTTTCATGCACGCCGATTGCCGCGAGCACCGCATGGGTGCCGGGCACCCCGAGTGCCCTGAGCGGCTCGACGCGATCACCGATCACCTCCTCGCCACCGGCCTGGACATCGCGCTGCAGCGCCGCGAAGCCCCGCTGGTCGATCTGAGTGATGTCGAGCTCGCGCACGACGCTGCCTATGTGGCCGAGTTGCAGCGGCGGCTGTCGCCCCTGAGCGCCGGCGGCAACAGCATCGAGATCGATGCCGACACGGTGGCCGGCCCGGGCACCTGGACGGCGATCTGCCGTGCCGCCGGCGCGGCGGTGGCGGCCACCGACGCGGTGATCGACGGCGAGCTGGCGAACGCGTTTTGCGCGGTGCGCCCGCCGGGCCATCACGCCATGCGCGCGCAGGCCATGGGCTTTTGCTTTTTCAACAACGTGGCCATCGCGGCGCGCCATGCGCTGGTGGTGCGCGGACTGCAGCGCGTGGCGGTGGTCGACTTCGATGTGCACCACGGCAACGGCACCGAAGACATCCTCGCCGGCGATGAGCGCACGCTCATGGTCAGCTTCTTTCAGCACCCGCAGTACCCGTACAGCGGGGCCACGCCGATGGGCACCAACATGGTCAACCTGCCGGTGCCTGCGGGCACGACGGGCGCTGCCTTGCGCCCGCTGATCGACGCGCACTGGATGCCGCGGCTCGAAGCATTCGCCCCGCAGATGATCTTCATCTCGGCCGGTTTCGACGCGCACCGCGAAGACCCGATCGGCCAGCTGGGTCTGGTGGCGGCCGACTACGCCTGGATCACCCGCCGCCTCATGGCCGTGGCCGAGCGCCACGCCGGTGGGCGCATCGTGTCGTGCCTGGAAGGTGGCTACGACCTCAGCGCGCTGGGGCGCAGCGTGGCCGCCCACTTGCGCGTGCTGGCCGGCGTCGATGGCCCCGAGCCGTCCCCGCAGTCACCATGATCGGCCCGGTCGACGCCGACGAGCTGCAAGGCCTGCTGGTCACGCTGGAGCAGCCGAGCGCGCTGGTCGAGCTCGGCGTCATGCTGCTGTGCCTGACGCTGGCGTGGCTGGGCGTGCGGGCCCTGCGCGGCGAGCAGGTCGAAGACGGCTCGATCTGGTTCGGTCGGCGCATTCACGACGGCGTGCTGTTTCCGCTGCTGTGTCTGGCCCTGGTGTTCGCGGCCCAGCTGCTGCTGATGGGCACGATCACGCCGGCGCTGCTCAGGCTGGCGATACCGGTGCTGATGGCGCTGGTGCTGATCCGCACGACGGTGCAGGTGCTGCGCGCATCGTTTCCCGAGCCGCACTGGATGCGCCTCATCGAGCGCAGCTTTTCATGGCTGGTGTGGCTGGCGGCCGCGCTGTGGGTGACCGGCGCGCTGCCCTTGGTGCTCGATGCGATGGACGGCATCAGCTGGACCATGGGCCATCAGGAGATCACGCTGCGGCGGCTCGTGCAGGGTCTGCTGACAGCCGGCGTGGTGATGGTGCTGGCCTTGTGGGCGGCGTCCGGCATCGAGAAGAAGTTGCTGCGCCGTACCGGCGCCGACCTGTCCATCGAAAAGCTCGTGGCGAACCTGGTGCGCGCGCTGCTGCTGTTCATCGGCTTGCTGTTCGCGCTGAGTGCGCTGGGCATCGATCTGACCGCGCTGGGTGTGCTCGGCGGTGCCATCGGGGTGGGACTGGGTTTCGGTCTGCAGAAGATCGCGGCCAACTACATCAGCGGCTTCGTGATCCTGGCCGAGCGCTCGCTGCGCATCGGCGACACCGTGAAGATCGACGGCTTCGAGGGCCGCATCACCGACATCCGCACCCGCTACACGTTGATCCGCGCGCGCGACGGCCGCGAGGCCATCGTGCCCAACGAGATGCTGATCACGCAGCGCGTTGAGAACTCGTCGCTCGTCGACCAGCGCATCTCCGCCGGCGTGCAGGTGGCCTACGGGACCGACCTGCGCTCGCTGCTGCCGCAGATCGAACACGCGGTCGGTCAGGTCGCGCGGGTGGTCGACTCGCCCGCGCCGGCGGTGCGCTTGATGAACTTCGCGCCCGATGGGCTGGATCTGGCCGTCCATTTCTGGATCATCGACCCCGAAAACGGCATCGACGGCGTGCGCTCGGACGTCAACTTCGCGGTGCTGCAGGTGCTCAACGACAACGGCGTCGAGATCCCGTATCCGCAGCGGGTGGTGCACCTGGCGCCGGCCGTTGCGGCACCGCCCGCCGCTGCCACGCCGCCCTCAGGCGAGTGACCCCGCCAGCGCTGCCCGCCGGCGGCAAGCGAGCCCCGACGCTCACTGCAGCGCGGCCAGTTCCTCGTCGGTGAAGCCGGCGGCGCGGCGCGCGTCGAGGTTGAACGGTGGACGCAGGCGCGGCGCCTGGTAGCGCTGGGCGAGCCACTGGTCATGCGCCAGCGCATCAAGCCCGTCGCGCTCGCACAGCCAGCGGTACCAGCGGTTGCCGATGGCCACGTGGCCGATCTCGTCGCGCAGGATCACGCTCAGGATGTCGACCGCGCGGGCGTCACCGGCTCGGCCGAACTTGTCTTGCAGCGGCGGGGTGGCGTCGAGGCCGCGCGCTTCCAGCGTGCGCGGCACCAGCGCCATGCGCGCGACCACATCGCCCGCGGTGCGCTGCGTCATCAGCCACAGCCCGGCGTGCGCGTCGAAGTCGCCGTAGTCGTGGCCCAGCGTCAGCAGGTGGTCGCGCAGCAAGGTGAAGTGCAGCGCCTCCTCGGCGGCCACGCTCAGCCAATCGAGGTAGAACGCCTCGGGCATCGCGTTGAAGCGCCACACCGCATCGAGCGCCAGGTTGATCGCGTTGAACTCGATGTGCGCGATGGCGTGCAGCAGCGCGGCACGACCTTCGAGCGTGAACGGCGTGCGCGAGGGCACGTCCTTGGGCGGCACCAGCTCGGGCCGGTCGGGGCGCCCCGGCGCCAGCGAGGCGGCCAGTGCGTCGACCGCCAGTTCGGGGTGCAGCGCATGGGCGTGCCTGGCGTCCCACAGCGCACGCGTGAGCTGTGCCTTGAGCGGCGCATCGCTCAGCTGCCACAGCTCGAACGCACGCTGCCGCAGCGACACCGGTGAATCGGCAGCGGACACGGCGGCAGGGGCAGGGGGCATCTCTAGAATTATCGACTTCACCCCAGGAGCACCCACGTGGCCGTTTACCGTCTCGGTGAAACCCTTCCCTCGATCGACAGCACCGCCTGGGTCGCCGACAGCG
>CAIVGK010000032.1 GCA_903905475.1 uncultured Burkholderiales bacterium
CCGAAGCGGTGGGGCCGGCCAGGCACAGCACGCCGGTGATCGACATGCCGCTCAACCGAACACCTCGTCGCCACGCAGATAGCGCCACTGACCGACCGGCAGGTCGCCCAGCATCACGCTGCCGATGCGCACGCGCTTGAGGCCGATCACCTTGAGGCCGACGGCCTCGCACATGCGGCGGATCTGGCGCTTCTTGCCTTCTTGCAGCACGAAGCGCAGCTGGTCGTCGTTGAGCCATTCGACGGTGGCCGGCTTGAGCGCCTCGCCGTCGAGCTCGAGCCCGTGGCACAGCAGCGCGAGGCCTTCTTCCGACAGCTCGCTCGACGCCGGTCCGTTGCCCAGTGGTCCGGCGACGCGCACGAGGTATTCCTTTTCGATGGCGCTGTCTTCGCCGATCAGCTGCTTGGCCACACGACCGTCCTGCGTGAGCACCAGCAGGCCGATCGAGTCGATGTCGAGCCGCCCGGCGGGCACCAGGCTGCGCAGGTGCTCGCGCAGGAAGCGCGTGCCGGAGTGGTCTTCGCGCCACTGGTTTTCGGGCAGCACCAGCACCATCGCCGGCTCGTAGCCGTCTTCGGCCTGGCCGCTGACGTAGCCGATCGGCTTGTTGATGATCACGGTGACCTTTTGCGCCTGCGCGAACTTGGCGCGCGCATCGATGGTGATGCGCTGCTCGGGCTGCACCCGCGAGCCGAGTTCGCGGACGATCTGGTCGTCCACGCGCACCCAGCCCTTGTCGATCCACTCGTCGGCTTCGCGGCGCGAGGCCATGCCGAGTTCGCTCATGCGCTTGGACAGGCGCACGCTGCCCGGCGCGTGCGGCGCCGGTTCGTTGAAGTCGTCGTCATCGTCATCGTCGTCGTGGTGACGGCCACGGCTCGGGGCCGCTCGCTGCGGCATCGGGCGACGCGGTTCCGGCGCGCGCTGCGCCGGGACGTAGGGCTGCCGCTCGAGCGGGCTCACCGTGACCGAGCCGGGACGCGGCGTGCCGATGATGGGCGGGCGGTCGAACGGGCGGGCGCCTTGCTCGTCGCGCTGGCGGTCGTTGGGTCGGGCTTCGTTTCGCTCATGACCGCGGTCGTTGGGGCGGCCCTGGTCGCGGTCGTTGTGGCCCTGGTACGGACGGTTCTGCGGGCGGTTGTCTTGCCCCTGATAGGGGCGGTTTTGCGGGCGGTCGCCGCCTTGTCCCTGGTACGGGCGGGCCTGCGGCCGGTCGTTGTGACCCCCCTCGTGCGGACGCGGGCCCGGACGAGCCTGCCGATCCTGGCGGTCATTCGGCCGGGCGTCGTTGCGCTCTTGCGGGCGGCCCGACTGCCACTCGTTGCGGCGATCGTCGGGGCGGCCTTGCGGGCGGTCGCTGTGACCCGGGTACGGGCGGCCCTGCGGACGGTTGTCTTGCCCCTGGTAGGGACGGTTTTGCGGACGGTCGCCTTGCGGCTCGTACGGGCGCGGACCCGGGCGACCTTGCGGTGCACGGTGGTCCTGGCGGTCATTCGGCCGACCGTAGGACGCTTGCGGTCCGCGCTGCTGCGAGCGTTCCTGCGGCCGCTCGTTCGGGTCGCGCCGATCGCCATTCGGGCGCGGCCCGTCGCGCCGGTCGCTGCGCTGCTGCGGGCGGGAGTCCGGCCATTCGCCGGGCCGGTTCGGGCGGCGCTCGGTCGAGCTCACGGGACGCGCATCGCGCTGGGCCCGCTCGGACTGCTTGCCTGCCATCGTGGGCCGCTTGCTCACGCCGGCTCCCATGCCTCGGATGGGTGGGCGCGACGCGCGTGACGACGCCGGCGTGCCGGTGCGTTTGGATTTGAGCTTCAGTGTGGCCATCGGGTCCAGTCGGTGTGTGTGCTTGTGCGGGGCGCGAACGTCAGGTCAACGTCCGCGCCAGAACAGCGCGTCGAGTTCGCGCCGTGTGATCTGCCGCCAGGTCGGGCGGCCATGATTGCATTGGTTGGCGCGCTCGGTGCGCTCCATGTCGCGCAGCAGCGCGTTCATTTCGTCGAGGGTGAGCGAGCGGTTGGCGCGCACGGCGCCGTGGCACGCCATCGTCGACAGCACCTCGTGCTGCGCGCGCTCCACCACGCGGCTCGCATGGTGTTCGGCCAACTCGCCCAGCACGCTGCGCGCGAGCTCGATCACGTCGCCGCCGGCCAGCGCGGCGGGCTGCGAGCGCACCGCCAGCACCGTGGGCGACAGCGGTGACAAGTCCAGCCCCAGCGTGCGCAGCGTGTCGGCGTGCGCCTCGGCGGTGGCGATCTCGGCCGGCGTGGCCGCGAAGGTGGCCGGGATCAGCAGCGGCTGCGCTTCGATGCGCGATGTGGCCAGCCCGGCCTTGAGCCGCTCGTAGACCACGCGCTCGTGCGCGGCGTGCATGTCGACGATGACCAGCCCCTGTGCGTTTTCGGCCAGCACGTAGATGCCGGCCACCTGCGCGATCGCCTGGCCCAGCGGCCAGCCGCCGCTGTCGGGCGAGGGTGCCGCGCCAAAGCCAGTGGGAGCGGCGTCGCTCGTGCGCAACCCGGCCGTGGCCCAGGGCGCGGCGGCTTCCTGCGCGTAGAGCACGGTGGTTTCGTGCAGGCTGAGGTTGACCTGCGCGGCCGTGGCCACGCCGCCGCGCCACCCTGCGTTGGGTGGCGATGTGCCCAAGCCACCCGACGCCCCAGCCGCGTTCGGTTCAGGCCAGCGCCCGAAGGCATCGGGCAGGGCGGCCGCAGCACCTGCCGCTTGCGCCTGCGGCGCGCCGGGCGCCCCAGCGAGCGAGGCCTCGACCGCGCGGCGCACCGCCTGATGCACCTCGCGCGAATCGCGAAAGCGCACCTCGATCTTGGTCGGGTGCACGTTCACATCGACCCGGTCGGGCGTGATGTCGATGAACAGCACATAGGCCGGCTGGCGCCCGCCGTGCAGCACGTCGTCGTAGGCGCTGCGCACGCCGTGGGCGATCAGCTTGTCGCGCACGAAGCGGCCGTTGACGTACACGTATTGCTGGTCGGCGCGGCTGCGCGCCGAGGCGGGCGTGCCGGCGCGGCCGCTCACGCGCAGCACGCCGAGGTCGAGCGCCACCGCGCGGCTGTCGTCGATGAAGTCAGCACCCAGCACATCGGCCAGCCGGGCGTCAGGTTCGGCGCGGCGCCACTGCTGCACCAGCTTGCCGTCGTGCCACACCGCAAAGCCCACGTCAGGCCGCGTGAGCGCATGGCGGCGCACGGCTTCGACGCAGTGCGCGAGCTCGGTGGATTCGGTCTTGAGGAACTTGCGCCGCGCCGGCGTGCTGAAGAACAGCTCGCGCACCTCGACGCTGCTGCCCACGGCGCGCGCGGTGGGCACCAGCTCGCCCGAGCGCGCGTCGAGCCGCTGCGCATGGGCGGCGTCGGCGGTGCGGCTGGCGATCGAGACCTCGGCCACCGAGGCGATGGCGGCCAGCGCCTCGCCGCGAAAGCCCATGGTGGACACGCTTTCCAGATCGACCAGCGAGGCGATCTTGCTGGTGGCATGACGACGCAGCGCCAGCGGCAATTCGCCCGCCGGCAGGCCGTGGCCATCGTCTTCGACCAGCACCGCGCGGATGCCCCCGCCGATCAGCTTGACGACGATCTCGCTCGCCCCCGCATCCAGCGCGTTGTCGACGAGCTCGCGCACGACCGACGCCGGACGTTCGACCACCTCGCCGGCGGCGATCTGGCTGATCAGTTCATCGGGCAGTTCCCGGATCGGGCGGCGTGTTGTGTGGGGCCCACGGGCGTTCATCGACTGATTGTAGAAAGGCCCTGTCACAGGGCGACCACCATAATCCGCGCCCATGGAAATCGCTGCCGTCCTGATCGACTTCATCTTGCACGTCGACGTGCACCTGGCCAACTTCGTGCAGGCCTACGGCGTGTGGGTCTATGCGCTGCTGTTTGCCATCATCTTCGCCGAGACCGGGCTGGTGGTGATGCCCTTCTTGCCCGGCGATTCGCTGTTGTTCGTGGTGGGCGCGCTGTGCGGCACCGGACTCATGAGCCTGCCCATTGCCATGACACTGCTGATCGCGGCGGCCATCCTCGGCAATCAGACCAACTACACGGTGGGCAGCTACTTCGGGCCCAGAGTCTTTCAGTGGGAGAACTCTCGCTGGTTCAACAAGCGGGCCTTCGAGCAGGCGCACGACTTCTATGAAAAATATGGCGGCGTCACCTTGGTTGCCGGACGCTTCATGCCTTTCGTGCGCACCTTCGCCCCGTTTGTGGCCGGCGTGGCACAGATGAACCGCGCGAAGTTCATCGTGTACGACGTGCTCGGCGCGGTGCTCTGGGTGGGCGGACTGACGACGGCCGGCTACCTGTTTGGCAACATGCCGTGGATCAAGGCCAATCTGGACAAGATCATCTGGAGCGCCATCTTCATTCCCGGTGTGCTGGTGCTGGTGGGCAGCTGGCGGGCCGGGCGCAAACGCCTGGGCTGAGGGCTGGGAGCCGCGCGCTGCAGCGCGCCAGGATGCCGCCGCCGGCGGGCGGGGTGGGTCTTGTTCGCTTCTCGCTCAGAGAAACCCCCTCGCGAGAAGCGCAAACCCGCCCTCAGGTTCCCCTGGTCCTGGCCAACGCCGGATTGCGCGCAAAGTACCGCTTGATCCCCACTGTCAACGCATCCACCAACTGCGTCTGATAGCGCTCATCGCGCAACTTGGCTTCTTCTTCGGGGTTCGAGATGAAGGCCGTTTCGACCAGGATCGACGGGATGTCGGGTGCCTTGAGCACGGCGAAGCCGGCTTGTTCGACGCTGCCCTTGTGCAGCTTGCCCAGCCGGCCGATCTGGCCGAGGACTTCGCTGCCCAGGCGCAAGCTGTCCTTGATCTGCGCGGTGGTGCTCATGTCGAGCAAGGCGTGCATGACTTCGGCGTCCTTGGCCTTGACGTTGATGCCACCCACCAGATCGGCGGCGTTTTCGCGGTTGGCCATCCAGCGCGCGGTGGCGCTGCTGGCCGCGCCCGAGCTGAGTGCGAAGACCGAGGCACCCCGCGCTGTCGGCGTGAAAAAGGCGTCGGCGTGGATCGACACGAACAGGTCGGCCTGCACCCGGCGCGCCTTGCGCACGCGGTCTTGCAGTGGCACGAAGAAGTCGGCGTCGCGCGTGAGCATGGCGCGCATGCCGGGCACGTTGTTGAGGCGGTCGCGCAACTGCAGCGCCACGGCCAGCACGACGTCTTTTTCGCGCAGGCCGCTCGGGCCGACGGCGCCGGGGTCTTCGCCGCCGTGGCCGGGGTCCAGCGCGACGATCACCAGCCGGTTGACGCGCCTGGCGGCCGAGGCCCCCGGCTCGGGCGGTGCGGCCGCGCTGGCCGGTGCGGCGGGGGCGCCCGCCTTGGCCGTTGCGCTGCCGCCGATAGCCTTGTCAGGCGTCGCCGCGCCGGGACGATCGACCTGGCCGATAAATTCGCCCAGCGCATCGCGCACCGCCTGCGCGGCTTGCTGGCTGGGCTGGTCGCGGCCCTCGATGAGCGCGAGCAGCGGGTCGCGCTCTTCGGTGGGGTACAGGTCGAACACCATGCGGTGTCGGTAGGCCGCCACCGGCAGCAGCGAAAACAGCTGCGGCTTGGTCGACTGCTTGAGGTCGATGACCATGCGCACCACGCGTGGCTGGTACTGGCCGATGCGAAGGCCGGCGATGAACGGGTCGTCGGGTCGCACCTTGCCGACGAGTTCGCGCAGCTCGGCGCTCAGGTCCAGCCCGTCGACATCGATGACCAGCCGCGCGGGGTTTTCGGCGATGAAGTGGCGCGCCGACAGCGCGCTGTCGGACTCGATCGTCACGCGTGTGTAGTCGGCCGCCGGCCACACGCGCACCGCGACGATCGCCGCGCCGCGCGCCAGCTCGGTGGCGCCCAGCGACAGCACCAGCACGCCCATGCGGCCCAGCGCGCGGCGCCGTGCGGGCAGAAGGGGCGATGGGATCGGCCGCACCATGGTCACCCCAGCAGCGAAACGCCGAGCGGCGTGAACGCCTGGAATCGCACGTCGCGGCACGGATCGCGGCTGTCGTCGGCCGGGTTGGCGTCCATCAACGTGATGTCGATGCGCAGGTCGCACGGCGGCAGCAGGCCGGCGGCGCGCTCGGGCCATTCGGCGAGCTTCAGCCCGGGGCTGGCGAAGATGTCGCGAAAGCCGGCGTCTTCGAATTCCTGCGGGTCTTCGAAGCGATAGAAGTCGAAGTGCCAGATCTCGAAGGCCGCCGTCGAGTAGGGCTCGACCACCGCGTAGGTGGGGCTCTTGACGTGGCCGGTCACGCCCAGTGCGCGCAGCAGGTGCCGCACGAAGGTGGTCTTGCCCGCGCCCAGCGTGCCGTGCAGTTCGATGAAAGCGCGAGCGATGCCCGGCTGCGCGGCCAAAGCCTGCGCCGTGCTGGCGCACTCGGCCTCGTCAGGCCACCGCGCGGTGCGGGCTTCTAAGATCGGCATGCCGGTCGTGTGGGTCGGGTGGAAGGTTGCATGGTCGCTGCGGATGAGAGGCAAACGGGGCTGGAGGCGTCGACGTTGTGGCCTCGGGTGCAGCGGTGGGCCACTGAACTCGGATTTTCCCAGATCGCGGTGGCCGACATCGACCTCGGCAGCGCCGAGCCCGGCTTGCAGGCTTGGTTGGCCGCCGGCTTCAATGGTTCCATGCATTACATGTCGCGCCACGGCATGACGCGCGCGCGCCCGGCCGAGCTGGTGAACGGCACGCTGCGCGTGCTGACCGCGCGCATGGATTACCTGCCGCGAACCGGGCCCTCGAACGGGCCACCAGCCGAGGTGGCCGATCGCGACTGGCAGGCCATCGAATGGCAGCGGCTGCGCTCGCCCGAGCAGGCCACGGTGTCGATCTACGCCCGGGGCCGCGACTATCACAAGGTGTTGCGCAGCCGGCTGCAAGCGCTGGCCGATCGCATCGCGCAGGCGGCGGGGCCGTTCGGCCACCGCGTGTTCACCGATTCGGCGCCGGTCCTCGAGGTGGAGCTGGCCACGCGCAGCGGCCTGGGCTGGCGCGGCAAGCACACGCTCACACTGCACCGCGAGGCCGGCTCGATGTTCTTTCTGGGCGAGATCTACCTCGACTTGCCGCTGCCCGTCACTGAGGCGCTCGAAGCGCACTGCGGCAGCTGCACGGCGTGCATTGACGTGTGCCCCACGCAGGCCATCGTCGCGCCCTACCAGCTCGACGCGCGGCGCTGCATCAGCTACCTGACGATCGAGCACGACGGCGCGATTCCCGAGGAATTTCGAGCGGCCATGGGCAACCGCATCTACGGCTGCGACGACTGCCAGCTGACGTGCCCGTGGAACAAGTACGCGCAGCGCAGCGCCTTGCCCGACTTCGATGTGCGCGCACCGCTGGGCGACGTCACGCTGCTTGAGTTGTGGCGC
>CAIVGK010000033.1 GCA_903905475.1 uncultured Burkholderiales bacterium
CTGGCCAGACAGATTTCACCATCAGCATTGATGCAACTGGAGATTTATCAGGTTACCTTGTGGATGAAGATGGCACTGCCCGTGACTTGCCCGACCGGGGTGCCGTGATTCAAGCGATTGGAGCAATAAGGGATCGGTAGAAGATGGAAGGCCCATTGGATAACGATCAGTCGGGAAGAGATGAGGGCGGCCCCGTGCCCCCTGGGTCTGCGCAGCTCGGCGACCCATGCGAAATCTTGCTCCGCCACATCCGGTCAGCCTGGTATCACAATGGTGTCGCCTCAAGTCAGAATTTTGAGCCGATGCAAAAAGACAGGTCGCATCTCTCTGTAGAGCGCGGCTCAATGATCAAAGCGGCAACTGTGCACAGCAGATGGATCAGCTGGGGCCGCGCCTCCGTCGCGGTATATGGGGTGGATGTCGGCACATTTGACGCGCACGGCGCCCCGAGTTTCCACGTGCCCATCAAGGAGCCGGGCCAGGAGAACCCTGAACACGCACTCGTGCGTTATCCAGCGAACCGTTCACAGGCCAGGAAGCTGGCGACGGCGATCAAGAGCAGGGCGATGAAGGTGTTTGAGCCTTGAGCAGTGAACGCATGAGTAGGCTTTGGGTGGTTGGGGCAAGGTCATGGCAAGGGCAAACGGGATCATGTCGCAGCAACCTCTCCTGGAAAGACATACTGCGGTGTTGCGCGGGCTGAAACAGGACATCAGGCGCGACCGCCTGTGTCTGAACCCTTGCGCCCACGGCGGATCGTTCTGCCATCGCGGCTTCGCTGCCCCGAGATCAGAACCCGGAGAGCAGGGCGAACCCTGGGGCGCATGGATCAGATAGTCGATCCCTGCGTCATTGCGCTTGTGCTATGTGCCAAGGATCAGCTCGCTTGAGCATCGCCAGGGCATCAAAAGGCGGACGCCCGCGCTTTTCCAGTTCTTGACGGCCAAAGCCGTCACCAACACCGGGCTGGTTCCACAAACGAATCGCCGTGGCTTTCAGCCGCTTGAGATGATCAGACAAGCCAGACAAGACGGCCTGACGCCTGACCGGGCTTAGGGTCTAATCTTTCATCCGGCGTGAATGTTTCGTGCCGCCAAAATGACCTTTAGTGTCGGTTCGGAAAGAACTTGAGTCGCGAGAATCAGTTGTGATGAGCTTGATAGCACCGATTCGCGAGGTGCTGCATGTGGACCGCCGAGAACCGTTCCCGCTATGAGCGGCGTGGGCTGCGTTACCCAACTGATCTGACCGACGAAGAGTGGGCTTTGGTGACACCTCACATCCGCCCGGCCAAGCGCGGCGGTCGTCCTCGGACAGTGAATGTGCGTGAGGTGATGAACGCGGTGCTCTATCTGTTGGGCACCGGATGCCAGTGGCGCGCGCTGCCCAAAGACTTTCCACCGCGCACAACGGTTTTTGAATACCTTGATCTGTGGGAATGGGACCGAACCCTGGAGCGTGTGCATCATGCGCTCTATGCCGCTGTCCGCGAGCAGGCGGATCGGGAGGCCAGTCCGACTGTAGCCATTATCGACAGCCAGAGCGTCAAGGGCGCCGAAAAAGGGGGGCCAAAATCGATCCTTCGGGCTATGACGCGGGCAAGAAAATCAAAGGCAAGAAGCGTCACATCGTTGTCGATACGCTCGGCCTGATGCTCAACCTGATTGTTCACCCAGCCGACATACAGGACCGCGATGGCGGCCTTCTGGTCTTGCAGGCCGTGCGCAAGCTGTTCCCGTTCATCGAGCGCATATTTGCAGACGGCGGATATCAGGGACCTGCTACCGCAGCCGCCGTCAGAGCGCTTGGGCCGTGGCGGATCGAAATCATCAAACGCACCGACCTGCATCGCTTCGTCGTGCTGCCAAAGCGATGGATCGTTGAGCGCACCTTCGCATGGATGGGCCGAAACAGGCGCTTATCCAAGGACTACGAAAACACCACCCGGTTCGCTACCGCCTACCTGCGTCTCGCAATGATCCGACTTATGCTCCGACGCCTCATTCGGGGAAAACTATCATCCACATAAGTGTCCGTTCGAAAAGAGCTTGAGTCGCAGGAATCAGTTGTGGTGAGCTTAACAGCACTGATTCGCGAGGTGCTGCATGTGGACCGCCGAGAACCGTTCCCGCTATGAGCGGCGTGGGCTGCGTTACCCAACTGATCTGA
>CAIVGK010000034.1 GCA_903905475.1 uncultured Burkholderiales bacterium
CGCCAGCTGCTGCAGCGCAACGGTCATCGCGTGTGGGTGCAAGTCAGCACGCGGCTGGTCGGTGAAGACCTGTCGGGCGGCGTCATCACGTCGTTCGTCAACGTCGACGCACGCCACCGCGCCGAGGACGCCATGGCCTTGCAGGCCCAGCGCACGCGCGCCATCCTCGATTCGGTGCTGGTGGGCATCGTGACGGTGGGCCCGAGCGGCATCGAGTGGATGAACCGTTCGGCACGCCGCATGTTCGGTGCCGATCTCGATGACTTCATGGGACAGCCCATCAGCACAGTGGCCACGCCCGGCGCCGATCATCCGTTTCGACGCACCCAGTACCTCGAGGACCTGGTCGAAGGCGAGGCCGAGACCTTCGAGTGCCGGGTCAAGGCACGCGATGGCCGCGAGTTCTGGGTGGTCGGCAACGCGGTGGTCACCGGCCACGAATCGCACGGCCGCCAGCTCACCTACGCGCTGCTCGACATCGAGCGCCGCCGCCAGGCCGAGGCCCGCATCGCCGAGACGCAGGCTTCGCTGCAACGCATCATCGAAGCCGCACCGATGGCCATCGCCGTGTGCGATGCGCGCAGCCTGCGCGTGCAGCAGGCCAACGTGGTCGCCGCGCGCAGCGTCAAGTTGACGATCGAGCAGATCATCGGCCGCTCGCCCGAGGAGATCTTCAGCGCCGACGTCGCCGCGCAACGCCGGCTCGACATGGAAGACGCCCTGCGCGCGAGCGACGTGACGCAGCGCGAATACCGGCTCGCGGTGCAAGGCGAGACGTGGGTCTGGGACGCGCGCTACCTGCCGCTGGCCGCACCCGGCGAGCCCCCCGACCAGTTGCTGCTGGTGGCCACCGATGTGTCCGAGCAGCGCGCCGCCGAGCAGGCCCGTTTCGACGCGGCCATCGCGCAGCGCGAGATGCTGGTCAAGGAAGTGCACCACCGCATCAAGAACAACTTGCAAGGCGTGGCCGGCCTGATGCAGCAGATTGCCAAACGCAAGCCCGAGATGGCCGACGTGATGGCCGAGGTGGTGGGGCAGGTGCAGGCGATCGCGCAGGTCTACGGACTGCAGGTGGGTGCTGGCGGGCCCTTGCATGTGAACAGCGTGGTCGAGGCGATCGCCTGTTCGGTGCAGCGCACCTTCGGTCACGAGATCGGTTTTTCGGTGCACGGCGACGACCCGGCGCAGTGGGTGCTGCCCGAGGCCGAATCCATCCCCATCGCGCTGACCCTCAACGAGTTGCTGACCAATGCCGTCAAGCACACCGCCATGCAGCACCGCGCGGGCGATCCGGCGGGCGACACCGCGGTGCCGGCGGTCGAGTGCCAGTTGCTGTGCGGCGATGCCGGGGTGCGCATCGTGATTCGCAACCGCGCCCGCCTGCCCGAGGGCTTCAACCTGGCGCGGGTGCCCGGCGGCGTGTCCGGCCTCGGTCTGGTGCGCGCGCTGCTGCCGCGGCGCTGCGCGCAGTTCGGCATCGAGCAGTCGCAAGGCGATGTGGTGGTCACGGTGTCGATCGGCGCGCCAGGGGTGGTCTCGACCACCGCCGCCCCGGCGCCGGTGGCGGCGGTGGGCTGAGGCCCGCACCGCGCCCCGCAGCGCTGTTCCTGCGGGGGGCTTTCGGCCAGAATCAGACGAGTTTCCAGGCGGTCCAGGCACAGCGGGGTTCACCAGTGGCAGTGGCACACGATGCAGTCGCATCCAGCGGCAAGATATTGGTGGTCGATGACGACCGGCTTGTGCTCGCCACGCTCGCTCATGGCCTGAGCGAAGCCGGTTACGAGGTGATCGACGCCGACAACGGCGACGACGCCATCTTGCTGGCGCGCGAACACCGGCCCGATCTGGCGCTGCTCGACATCCGCATGGAAGGCATCAGCGGCTTTGATGTCGCGGCCTACCTGCGCGAACACTGCAAGATGCCGTTCATGTTCCTGTCGGCCTTCACCGACAGCGACACCGTGCGCCAGGTGCAAGAGCTCGGCGCGGTGGATTACCTGGTCAAGCCGCTCGACATCGGGCACATCGTGCCAGCGGTGCGTGCGGTGTTTGATCGCATCCGTGCCGGCGCCGCGGTGCCGCTCAAGCCCGTCGCGCCGGTGGCGTCCAGCGTGCTGGCGCTGTCACCGCTCAGCGCGATGGCCGTGGGCGTGTTGATGCACCGCTTCTCGCTGCCGCGCCACGCGGCCGTCGATCGCTTGAAGCGCATGGCCACCAGCGCAGCCCGCTCGATGGACGACGAGGCCGAACGGCTGCTCGAAGCGGTTGAGCGGCTGGCCGCGCCTACTGGCGGCTGACCCGCTCGCCCGCCGGCAGGCCGAGCGAAAAGTAGAAGTTCGCGCCGCGGCCCAGTTCGGACTCGGCCCACACCTCGCCGCCGTGCTTGTGCACGATGCGCCGCACCGACGCCAGCCCGACCCCGGTGCCCTGGAATTCGCTGGCGCTGTGCAGCCGCTGGAACACGCCGAACAACCGGTCGGCGTAGCGCATGTCAAAGCCGGCACCGTTGTCACGCACGCTGAAGCTCGGCGTGGTCGAGTCGGTGCAGCGCTCGAACCAGACCTGCGGCGTGGTGCACTTGGTGGTGTATTTCCAGGCGTTGCCCAGCAGGTTTTCCAGCACCACGCGCAGCAGCGTGGGGTCGCCATGGACTTGCATGGTCGGGTCGATCTGCACGGTCACCGCATGCTGCGGCCACTGCCGGCGCAAGTCATCGACCACGTAGCTGGCCAGCTGCGACAGGTTGACCGGCTGCCTCGACACCGGCTTGGACGACAGCTGCGACAGCGCGAGCAGCGCATCGATCATGCTGTTCATGCGTGCGGCGGCACCCAGCACGCGGTCGAGGTGGTCGTTGCCGACGCGGTCGAGCAGCCGGCCGTAGTCCTCCTTGACGATCTTGGTGAAGCCCTCGACCACCCGCACCGGCGCGCGCAGGTCGTGCGACACGGTGTAGCTGAACGACTCGGCGTCTTGTTGCGGCGCGGCAGCCGGCGGCTGGGCCGCCGCGAGGGCGCCAGCCGCTTCGGCCGACGCCTCGGTGTGCTCGCGCACCGTGCCCACATGGCCCAGAAAGTCGCCCCGCGCGTCATGCAAGGGCACGGCGCGCAACCAGCCCAGCCGTGCGCCGCTGTCGGCAGCGCCAAAACTGATCAGCACCTCGCCGGTCGATTGATGCGTTTGCAGGCTGTGGCGCCACGCGGCGTGGCTCGATTCGGTGTCGGCCACCGTGAAGTGTTCCCACACCAGCGCCTGCCCGGTGGGCGCGGTCAGCCCCGGCGCTGATGTCGAGTCGCCCGACGGCGGCTGCAACGAGACCAGGCGGTGCTGCCCATCGGTGTGCCACTGCCACACATCGAGCACGCGGCCGAGTGCGGCGCTGCGCGCCTGGCGCTGGCGCAGCTCGTGGGCCTCGGTGCGCCAGCGCTCGCTGCGCCGCGCGGCAAGCACCACCACCCGCAGGCCGAGCGCCACGAACCCGACACCGAGTGCCAGGCCCAACCCCAGGCCGACGGTGGAGGCCGAGGGGGCCGCTTCGGCGGTGGCCAACGCGTCGGCCCAGGCCGATCCCGTCAGCCCCACCGACCCCAACACCACGCCCCGAGCCGACCAGTGCCTGCCCAGGCCACCGATCAGGCACCTCGCAGACGCAGGCTGGCCGAGACCCGATTTCATGGCGTCGGATTGTAGGCAGCCAGCCACTCAAGTTGCCGCACAGCGGGCCGATACAACACGGACGGGCGGTGCATTCGGCGCTGCCCACGACCTTCTCTCCACGCCACGTTTCCATGCGAACTTCGCCGTCCGCTCGACGCCACCAGCGGCTTCCCCAGCAGGCTTGCCTGATCTGTGCCGGCACGCGCTCGCGGCGGGGAACTGCGGGGTCGGGACCGTCGCGCGCCGCGCTGGCTGAGGCACACTTGGACGTGCGTCCCCCCGTGCTGATTCCAGCCGCTCACGAGGGCGCATTTGCATCATGAATGCTCCGCTGCAGTGCCATCTCGACGCTGAAGCCCTGGCTCGGCTGTCCGAGCTCGACCCGACCGGCCAGAGCCGGTTGCTCAAGCGGCTGCTCTCGGCTTTCGAGAAATCACTGGACCGCATGGTGCCCCAGCTCGAGCAGGCGCGTGACGCCGCCGATGCGCCGGCCATGCACCTCATGGCCCACACACTCAAATCGTCATCGGCCACCGTCGGCGCCATGGTGCTGTCGCGCCAGTGCGCGCTGGTCGAAGACCTGGCGCGCCAGAACCGGCTGGCCGAAGCCGCTGGCGGCGTGCAGCAAATGCTGCTGGAAGCCGCAGCCGCGCGCGAGGCGGTGCGTTGCCTGGCCTTGCAACTGGACACGCCGGCGAGCGCCGCATGAATTCGAATCCCCACGACATGGGCGACACCCCGGCGCCGCCCCGGGTGCTGCTCGTCGATGACGACGAGGTCAACTTGCTGTTGACCTCGATCGCGTTGCGCGAACGGGGCTTCCTCGTGATCGAGGCCGGCAGCGGCCAGCAGGCGCTCGACATGCTGAGTGCCTCGCTGCCGGATGTGGTCGTGCTCGATGCCCTGATGCCGGGCATGGACGGCTTCGAAACCTGCCGTCAGCTGCGCCAGCTGCCGCTTTGCCGGTCGCTGCCGGTGCTCATGCTCACCGGGCTCGATGACGACGCCTCCATCGACCATGCGTACGAGGTCGGTGCCACCGATTTTTTCGTCAAGTCCAATCAGTGGAGCCTGCTCGAAGGCCGGCTGCGCTACCTGCTGCGCTCGTCGCGCACGCGCATCGAGCTCGAGCGCAGCCAGAACCGCCTGTCCCGCGCGCAGGACCTGGCGCGCATGGGCAGCTTCGAGTGGCGCGTCGGTGTGGCTGCGCCGTCGTTCTCGGCGCAGGCGCTGCGCGTGTTCCAGCTCGAGCCCGACGTGACGCTGTCTTTCGGCAGCTTGCTGCGCATGCTTCCGAAGGAAGAGCGTCGTGGCAAACGCGCCGTGCTCGCTGAAACCCTGGAAGGCAAGGCGGCGCTGACGCGCGACATCCCGATGCACCTGGCCGATGGCCAGGTGCACATCATCCACATCGAAGCCTCGCCCGAACTCGGCGAGTCGGGTCAGCTGCTGGGCTACAGCGGCATCGTGCAGGACGTGACCGACCGCTGGAACGCCGAGCACAAGATCCGCCAGCTCGCGAACTTCGATTCGCTGACCGGCCTGCCCAATCGCAACCAGCTGATCGAGCGCACCGAGCGCGCGCTCGAGGCGGCCCGGCGCATGGGTCATCAGGTCGGCTTGCTGCTCATCGACCTGGACCGCTTCAAGATCATCAACGACACGCTCGGCCACGGCGCCGGCGATGAGCTGCTGATCGAAGTCGCACGGCGCTTGCGCTCGTGCGTGCGCCACTGCGATCAGGTCACCGACAACCTGCTCGAGTCGATGGGCGCGCGCGCCTTCCGCACGCTCGAGGCGGTGTGCCGTCTTGGCGGCGATGAGTTCGTGGCGTTGCTGCCCGAGGTGCTCGACGAGCACGACGCCGAGGTCGTGGCCACCCGCATCCTCGAACAGATGCGCTTGCCGATCCACGTTGGCGGTCAGGAGTGCTTCGTGTCGGCCTCGGTCGGCATTGCGCTGTTCCCGCGCGACGGCATCAACGTGGTCGATCTGCTGCGCAACTCCGACGTCGCCATGTTCGCCGTCAAGGCACAGGGCCGCAACGCCGCAGCCGTGTACCGGCCGCAACTCGCCGGCAAGGGCCGCGAAAAGCTCGAGCTCGAAAGCGCGCTGCACAAGGCCATCGAGCGCGATGAGCTTGTCTTGCATTACCAGCCCAAGGTCGATGTGCGCACCGCCCGCATGGTCGGCGTCGAAGCGCTGATGCGCTGGAAGCGCAATGGCACCCTGGTGCCGCCGGGTGACTTCATTCCGCTGGCCGAAGAAACCGGGCTGATCCGACCGTTGAGCGAATGGGCCATCCGCGAGGCCGCCCGTCAGGCGCGGGTCTGGGTCGACCACTTCGGTTTTTCAGAGTCGATCGCCGTCAACCTGCCCAGCCGCATGTTCGACCGTGGCGACCTGGTTGAACTGATCCACGAGGCGGTGGTCCAAAACGGCGTGCAACACCATTCGCTGCTGCTCGAGATCACCGAAAACTCGCTGATGAAAGACCTGCACAGCGTCATCCCGTCGCTGCACCGGCTCAACGAGATCGGCGTCGAGATCTCGATCGACGACTTCGGCACCGGCTACTCGTCGCTGGCCTACCTCACCACGCTGCCGATCAGCGAGCTGAAGATCGACCGCGGGTTCATCCGCGATCTGGGCATGACGCCGCAAAGCTCGGCGGTGGTCACGGCCATCATCGCGCTGGCCCGCTCGCTCGGTTTGCGCGTGATTGCCGAAGGCGTCGAAACCCGGCGTCAGATGGAAGTGCTGCACCGCCTGGGTTGCAGCGTGATGCAGGGTTTCCTGTTCAGCAAGCCCAAGCCCGCCGACGAGATCCAGCCCTGGCTCGAAGACACCGTGCTGCCCAAGCTGACCTCCTGGCTCGGCCCGGCGGCCGATGAAGACTCCAGCGATCCCCTGCGGGAGCGATCCAGGGACGCCGCCGGCCGAGAGTCCAAACCCGCTGTGCCGGCGCAGCTTCAAGAGCGCGCCTCGAACAACGCCAACTGACCCATGGCCACCATGACACCTCCATCGAAGGGAGGCGCGGTGTCTGCCTTGACAGCGCCCACGGCAGCCGCCAAGTCGATGAGCGCCGAGCTGCCCGCGCAGCTGGCCAAGGCCGCCTTGCGCCGCCTCGCCCTCGACAAGCTCGAGCCCACCCCCGACAACTACGCGCGGGCTTACCAGCTCGAGCAAGGCGGCGTGCCGGCGGCGGCGCTGCCCGAGCGCGCCCAGCGTGCGATCGAGCGGGTGGTGGCGCGTGGTTTTGAAGGCGATGTGGCCACCAGCATCCTCAGCGCGCTGGTCGACGGCGACTGGGAGCGTGCCGAGCGCGCCATCAGCCAGCCGCCAACCGGTGGCGATGCGCTGGCCAGCCTGATCGAACGCCTGGTTCGCGGCGTCGAGCGCGGTGGCAAGCAATGGACCACCGCGCGCAAGAAAGACAGCTTGCAGCGCGTGCTCGGCGGCAGCCGCGGCGACAACGTGCGGCTGCAGCAGCGCTTGCGCCAGCTGGTGACCAACTGGGAGACCGACACCGTCGCCGAGACCGAGACGCCGCCCGCCGAGGCCGCCAGCGCCGCGACCCCGAGCGCTGCGGCTGCTCCGCTGCCCGGCAGCCCCGCAGCCGCACCGACCGCCGCCACCGAGCCCGATGTGTCCGACGCTGGCGCCACCGCGCCGGCCGCGGGCGATGTCGCACAGGCCCAGCCGCCGCCGGTCTCCGAGCGCGCCGTGGTGGTGCTCGGTCAGGCGGTGGTGCGCTCGCTGCCGTCGCAAGACGCCATCAGCCGCACGCTGGCCGATTCCATTTCGCAAGCCGCGCAGCGCTTCCGCCAGGACAGTGCCACCGAAGAACACGCGCGCGAAATCGAAGTCCTGTGCGAACGCGCCGACTGGGTGCTGCAGCACCGTGAGCACCTGTTCGACCAGGTCAGCGGGCTGTGCCTCGAGCTCACCTCCAGCCTGACCGAACTGGCCGAGGACGACAGCTGGGCGCAGGGCCAGTGCGACGCGATGCGCCTGACCGTCGAGGAAGGCCTCACCGCGCGCGGCATCAAGTCGGTCAGCGAGCTGCTGCGCACCACGCGCAGCCGCCAGGCCGAGCTGCGTGTCGAGCGCGATGGCGCGCGCGACGCGCTCAAGCAGCTGATCAACCGCATGCTCAGCGAGCTGGGTGAACTCGGTTCGCAAACCGGCCGCTTCCATGAGAGCGTGGGCCGCTATGCCGACGTCATCGAGAGCGCCGGCACGCTCGAGGAGCTGACCGGCGTGGTGCGCGAGATGGTCGAGGAAAGCCGCACCGTGCAGGTTCTGGTGTCCCACACACAACGGCGCCTGGCCGAAGAACACACGCGTGCCACCGACTTGTCGCAGCGTGTGGGCGAGCTCGAAGACGAACTGCGCCGCCTGTCCAGCGAGGTCTCCACCGACCAGCTCACGCAGATCGCCAACCGCCGCGGCCTGCTGCAGGCCTTCGATCTCGAGTGTTCACGGCTGCAGCGCGCCGAGGGCGACGTGCCTGACGAGAACAAGCCCGCCGGCCTGTCGATCGGGCTGCTCGACATCGACAACTTCAAGCGGCTCAACGACGAACTCGGCCACGCTGCCGGCGACGAGGCCTTGAAGGCGCTGGCCGCCACCGTCAGCAAGACGCTGCGGCCCACCGACATGGTGGCGCGCTACGGCGGCGAGGAGTTCGTCGTGCTGTTGCCCGACACGCCCGTCGATGAAGGCCAGTTGATCCTGACCCGGCTGCAGCGCTCGCTCACCGGGGGGCTGTTCATGCACGAGAACCAGCAGATCTTCGTCACCTTCTCGGCCGGCGTCACCGCCTACTGCCCCGGCGAGCGCATCGAAGACGCCTTGCAGCGCGCCGATCTGGCGCTGTACCAGGCCAAGCGCGCCGGCAAGAACCGCACCTTCATCGGCTGATCCCCCATGGGCGATCTCGCGACCCTCTGGCCACCGGCTCTGTCGCCTTGGCCGTGGGGGGCTGTGGCGCTGGTCGCGCTCGCGCTGGGGTGGTGGCGGGTGCGCTCCGTGCGCCGAGCGCCGCCGGCGGATTCGATCCTGTCCGAGTTGTCGCCCGATGCACTGCGCCGGCTGCGATCGGCCGATGTCGTGCGTGGTGTGGCTCAGGCCTTCGAAGCCCGTGGCTACCAGGTGGTCGAACCCGGCGAGACCGCTGCGCGCACCGACGGCATCCTCGACATCGAACTGCGCAAGGAGCGCCAGACCTGGCTGGTGCGCTGCAAGCACTGGAAGTCGGCGCGCATCGATGCGGCAGAAGTGGGTGCCTTTTGCGCCGTGCTCAAGGAGCGCCGTGCCCAGGGCGGCTTCATGGTGAGCACCGGTCGTTTCAGCCAGGCCGCGCAGCGCGAGGCCCGCGGGGTCGACCTGACGCTGATCGATGGCACGCTGCTCAAGGCGCTGCTCGCCGCCGAGTGGCCCGCCGCCGCAGCCGCCCCGGCGGCACGATCGGCTGCCCCGCGTGTGGCAGCCATGCCGGCAGATTGGGAGCCCGTCTCGGTGCTGGTTCCCTTGCCCGAAGATCTGGCCAGCGAGTGGATCGCGGCGGCCTCATCCCGCGCGGAAACGGCCCCAGCGCCGGCGCCGGCGGCGGAGGCCCCGCCCGCGCCGGCCTGCCCGATCTGCGCCGGCCCGATGGTGATGAAGGTGGCCAAACACGGCCGCCACGCCGGCCGCGGCTTCTGGGCGTGCGCCCGCGGCCGCGCCTGCAAGGGCATTCGACCGCTGGCTTGACGACGGCGGACTCGACATTTCAGGGGCTTTGAAGTACTGTATAAAAATACAGTCTTTGAGGCCCTGATCCATGTCCCTGCCTGCCCGCCGGCCGCACGATGCGCCGGCGTTGTCGCCCCTTTCCGCTGTCACGTCTGCGCCCGCGCCCCGGGCGCTGCCGCGTGACATCGAAGCCGCCTTGTGGCGCGGCGACCAGATCGGCGCGCCGGTCACTGCCGTCGTGCCCAGCGGGTTTGCCGCGCTCGACGCCGAGCTGCCCGGCGGCGGCTGGCCCTGCGCTTCGCTGACCGAACTGCTGCAGCCGCAGCCCAGCGTGGCCGAATGGCGCTTGCTGGGCGCGGCGGTGCGCCGCGTGGTGGCCGCCGGCCAGACGCTGGTGGTCGTCGGTCCGCCGCACGCGCCGCACCTGCCCGGGCTGCAGCACCTGGGCGTCGACGCTCGCCATCTGGTGTGGATCCCGGCCGAGCGCCCGGCCGAGCGGCTGTGGGTCACCGAGCAGCTCATTCGCGCCAACGCCGCCGGGCTGCTGCTGTCGTGGCTGCCGCAGGCGCGCCCCGAACAGATCCGCCGCCTGCAGGTGTGCGCCCAGTCGTGCGACGCCCCGGTCTTCCTGTGCCGCCCGGCCGCGTCGGCGTGCGAGCCGTCGGCCGCGCCGCTGCGCGTCGAGTTGCGCTTTGGCGCCGACTGGGAGCTGCACCTGCGCCTGATCAAGCGCAAGGGCCCGACCCACGAAGGCGTGCTCACGCTGGCGTCGGTGCCGGCCGGGCTCGAATCCATCCTCACCCCGCGGCTGCGCCAGCCCAGCCGCCTCATCGCCGCGCGTCAGGCGCGCGACACCTTGCATGTTGTGGGCAGCCCTGCTCCCCGACACCCCGCCGCACGCGCCCCCGTCCGATCCCTCGCGGCGCACTGACGCGCTGGCGGGGATCGCGCTGTGGTGCCTGCAGTTCACGCCGCGGGTGGCGCTGCTCGAGACCGCAGCCGCGCCCTGTGCGGTGGCGATGGAGCTCGAGGCCAGCGTGCGGCTGTTCGGCGGCAAGCGCCGTCTGGTCGAGCGCGTGCGCGATGAAGCCGCTGCGCTGGGCGTGACGCAGCTCAGCTGGGCGCCCACCAGCCTGGCCGCGCTGGCGCTGGCGCGCGCCGCTCGCTCCAACGGCTTTGCCGCACCGCTGGCCGAGGTGCTCGATGCGTTGCCGCTCGACGCCCTCAGCGCCGTGGCCGCCCACCGCGCCACGCTCGCGCGGCTGGGCTGCACCACGCTCGGCCAGGTGCGCGCGTTGCCGCGCGGCGGCCTCGGCCGGCGCTTCGATGCGGCGCTGCTGGCCACGCTCGATCAGGCGTATGGCCTGCGCCCCGAAGCGCACCGCTGGGTCGAGCTGCCCGAGCGCTTCGCCGTGCGGCTCGAGCTGATGGCGCGCGTCGAGCTGGCGCCCGCGCTGCTGTTCGGCGCGCGCCGGCTGCTGCTGCAGATGTGCGGCTGGCTGGCCGCGCGCCATGC
>CAIVGK010000035.1 GCA_903905475.1 uncultured Burkholderiales bacterium
GCTCGGCGGCTCGATGCGGCTGTCGCGCAGCAGCTCGAGCAGGCTTTCGCGCCGGCCCTGGGTCTCGGCCACGATGAGCACGCGGTGCTTCGTGGTGCCCACGTGGATCTGCAGCTTCTTGAGGGGCTCGGGCGCGCCGCGATCGACGCCCAGGTCGGGCAGGGCGAGCGCCCAGGCGCTGGCGGCGTCGTCGGCGCAGGCCCGGCCGCGCAGGCTCAGCGTGGCGTGGGCACCGGCCAGCGTGAAGAAGTCGTCGGACTTGAGAAACAGGTCTTCGGGCGGCAGGATCGGGCGGTCGCGGTCGTGCTGCAAGAAGCGGTGGCGCTCGCGGGTGTCGGTCCAGAAACGCTTGAGCGCTTCGTCAACCTCGCCGTGCAGCACCAGTGCGGCCGGCTGCTCGCTGCCCGCGCCCAGGTATTCGAAGATGCTCGCCGTCTGGTCGAAAAACAGCGGCAGGTAGTACTCGATGCCGGCCGTGGCGATGCCCGTGGCGATGTCCTTGTACAGGCGCACCTTGGTCGGATCGCCCTCGACGCGTTCGCGCCAGCGGGCCCGAAACGCGTTGCGCGCGTCCTCGTCCATCGGGAATTCGCGCCCCGGCAGCAGCCGCACTTCGGGCACCGGGTACAAGCTGCGCTGGCTGTCGGGGTCGAAGGTGCGGATCGAATCGACCTCGTCGCCGAACAGGTCGACGCGGTAGGGCACCAGCGAGCCCATCGGGAACAGGTCGATCAGACCGCCGCGCACGGCGTATTCGCCCGGCGACACCACCTGGCTCACGTTCTGGTAGCCGGCCAGCGTGAGCTGCGCCTTGAGCGCGGCCTCGTTGAGCTTTTCCTTTTGCTTGAAGTTGAACGTGTAGGCGGCCAGAAAGCTTGGCGGCGCCAGACGCACCAGCGCGGTCGACGCGGGCATCAGCACCACGTCGAGCTCGCCGTCCTTGTGCGATTGGAGCAGTCGCCACAGCGTGGCCAGCCGCTCGGAGATCAGGTCCTGGTGCGGCGAGAAGGTGTCGTAGGGCAGCGTTTCCCAGTCGGGGAACACGGCGATGCGCAACTCGGGCGCGAAGAACGCCAGCTCGCCCTCGAGCCGCTGGGTGTCGGCCGGCTCGGCGGTGAAGATGGCCGTCAGGCGCCTTTGCGCGGTCTGTGCCTGTGCGTGGCGCGCGAGCAGCAAGGAGTCGGCCGAGCCACTTGGGCGGCTCAGGGTGTGGCGTTTGCCAAGGGCGATGGAAGGTATTTGCATCAGACAAAGCAAAACGCCCCGGGAGACGATACCCACGGGGCGAAGCAGAGGCGAATTATAGAATTCGCATCGCTTCCAAACCCCCATGACGCCACTCCCAACGCCCACCGACCGCGCCTTTGACGAGCCCCGTCTGTATGCGCTGGTGCCGTGCGCCGGGGTCGGTGAACGGGCCGGCACCGCGGGCCCCAAGCAGTACGAGACGCTCGCCGGCAGCACCGTGGTCGGCCACACGCTGGGCGCACTGGCGCAGGTGAGCCGGCTGCATCAGGTGCTGGTGATGCTCAGCCCGACCGATGCGCGCTTCGAATCGCTGCTGCCCGGATTCGCCGGTTGGGTCGACCGTCGCGGTGGCGCCACCCGCGCGGCCACCGTGGCCGCCGGCCTGGACGTGCTGCTCGAGCGCGGCGCGCGCGTGACTGACTGGGTGCTGGTGCACGACGCGGCGCGCTGCCTGATCCGCGGCGAGGCGGTCGATGCGTTGATCGACGCGTGCCTGCATGACGCTGTGGGCGGGCTGCTCGCACTGCCAGTGGCCGACACGCTCAAGCGCGCCGCACCCGGCACCGATCGTGTGGGCGCCACCGTCGAGCGCATGCAGATGTGGCAGGCCCAAACGCCGCAGATGTTTCGCATCGGGATGCTGCAAGGGGCGCTGGCGTCGGCCGCGGCGCTCGGCGCGTCGGTCACCGACGAGGCCAGCGCCATCGAGGCCCTGGGCCACACGCCGCGGCTGGTGCGCGGCGATCTGGAAAACCTCAAGGTCACCTTTCCACCCGACTTCGCGCTGGCCGCACGCCTGCTGCGCAGCCGCTGATTCCCACACTCTGAGAGCCACGCCATGGTCCAGCCTGCCTTGCCCACCATGTTTCGCATCGGCGAGGGCTGGGACAGCCACCAGCTGGTGAGCGGCCGCGCGCTGATCCTGGGCGGCGTGACGATTCCCCACACGCACGGGCTCAAGGGCCATTCCGACGCCGACGCGCTGGCTCACGCGATCACCGATGCGATGTTCGGTGCGTCGGCGCTGGGCGACATCGGGCGGCACTTCCCCGACACCGACGAGCAGTTCCGGGGCGCCGATTCGCTGGCGCTGCTGGCCGAGGCAGCGCGCCGCGTGCGCGCTGCCGGCTGGAAGATCAGCAACATCGACTGCACGATCGTTGCCGAGGCGCCCAAGATGGCGCCGCACATTCAGGCCATGCGGCTGCGGCTGGGTCAGGCGCTGACGTTGCAGCCCGACCAGATCAACATCAAGGCCAAGACCGCCGAAGGCATGGGCCCGGTGGGCCGCGGCGAGTCGATCGAAGCACGTGCCGTTTGCTTGCTGATGGGCTGAGCGCGTGCTGGCGTCAGCCGGTCAGGTGGCTCGCTTGAGCCGGATCTGCGCCACGAAGCCACCGTCTGATGCGAGGCTGAGTTCGAGCGTGCCGCCCATGCGCTGCATGGCTTTTTCGACGATGGCCAGGCCGAGACCGGCGCCGGTGGCCGAGGTGCGTGCCGCGTCGCCGCGGAAGAACGGCGTGGTCAGCTGGCTGATTTTTTCCGGTGCGACGCCGCAGCCGTGGTCACGCACGCTGAGCTTCAACCACGCGCCGTCGGGTGCGCAGGTGACATCCACGTGCGCGACGCCGTCGGCGCTGCGGCCGTAGCGACGCGCGTTCTCGAACAGGTTTTGCAGCACCCGCCCGAGTTCGATGTCGTCGGCGAACACCATGGCCTCGGGCGTGACCCGCGAGCGGATCTGGATGAGCGAGGCGTCACGAAACGCTGCCGTCTCGCGATCGATCACGCTGGCCAGCGCCATCGTTGACAAGCGCACATCGCCCGGGCGCGCATAGTCCATGAACTTGTCGATGATCGCGTCGAGCTGGTCGATGTCGAGCGCCATGTTGCTGAGCGCTTCGTCGTCGTGCACGCTCATCTCGGCTTCGAGCCGCAAGCGCGCCAGCGGCGTGCGCAGGTCGTGCGAGATGCCCGCGAGCATCACGGCGCGGTCGTCTTCGAGTTTGGCCAGCTCGCGCGCCATGCGGTTGAAGCCCATGTTGACCTGGCGGATCTCGCTGGTCAGCGTGGTCTCGTCGAGCCGCGACTCGAACTCGCCTTCGCGGATGCGTCCCGCCGTGAACGACAAGGCGCGCAGCGGCTGGTTGATGGCCCGCGTGACCGCCAGCGCACCGAGCACGGTCACGAGCAGCGCGATGCCCACCCAGATCAGCAACGTGCTGGTGGCGATCTTGCCCATGCGGGCAGGATCGGTCTGCAGCCAGTAGGGGTCGTCGCCCAGCTGGAACCCGACCCACAGGCCGCTGGCGCCATTGAGCTCGCGCGCCACCAGCGTGCCCGCGCCGAGATGTTCGCGAAGCTCGGCTGCGATCGCGCGCGTGGTGCGATCGACCTCGTAGGGCTTCCATTGGTCACCGGGCTCGCGCGGTGCCAGCGTCATCGAGCCGTCGGTCGACACGCTCTTGATGATCGTCAGGCGGTGGATGGCGTCGGGGTCGTTGAGCGCCACCCGCGTGAGCGTCACCAGGTTGGCGATCTGATGCGCTGCGCGCACCGCACTGGGCTCGACCTCGAGCATGCGGAAGGTTTGAACCCAGGCGAAAACGCCGCCGGCCAGCAGCACGACCAGCAAGGCGAACGTGCGCCAGAACAGGCTGAACGCGAGTCGCAGCTTGGGCATCGGCAACGCAGTGTGCGGCGTCAGGGTCGCGAGGCGGGGGTCAGTTCGCCCCGTCGGGCACGAACACGTAGCCCAGGCCCCACACCGTCTGGATGTAGCGCGGCTGCGCCGGGTCGGCCTCGATCATCTTGCGCAGCCGCGAGATCTGCACATCGAGGCTGCGGTCGAACGGCTCGAACTCGCGACCGCGCGCCAGCTGCGCGAGCTTGTCGCGTGACAGTGGCTGCCTTGGGTGGCGCACCAGCGCCTTGAGCATCGAGAACTCGCCGGTGGTCAGCGCGATGGCCTCTCCGGACTTGGACAGCCGGCGCTGCGAAAGGTCGAACTCGAATTCGCCGAAGCTGACGGTCATCGATTCCTTGCTCGGCGCGCCGGGGGCCTCGGGGGAAGGGCGGCGGCGCAGCACCGCGTGGATGCGTGCGAGCAGTTCGCGCGGGTTGAACGGTTTGGGCAGGTAGTCGTCGGCGCCGACTTCGAGGCCGACGATGCGGTCGACATCCTCGACCTTGGCGGTGAGCATGATGATCGGCGTGCGGTCGTTGGCATTGCGCAGCCGGCGGCAGATCGACAAGCCGTCTTCGCCCGGCAGCATCAAATCGAGCACGATCAGGTCGATGCTCTCGCGGCTGAGGAACCGGCTGAGCGCCTTGCCGTCTTCGGCGAGCAGCACCTCGAAGCCTTCCTGGCTCAGGTAGCGGCGCAGCAGGTCACGAATTCGGGCATCGTCGTCCACGATCACGATGCGGTCGGCACGCGCGGAAATGCTGGCGTTCATGGCGAGCTCCATTTGTAACAAACGAGATTTTGCGCGGCTTTGCGCAGGGTCAGGCCCGCCCCGGCCGCCGCGCTGACCATTGGTTACAAAGATCTTGCCGGGCGTTTGGCCGCGTGCCTGTGCGGCGTGTCAGCGCGATCACGTCACCTCGCGTTACCCTGCGAAGTCGCGCCTTGCGATGCCATCCCGGTGAAGCCCATGAACCCATCTCGCGCCCGTTTCGACTTGTCTGGTCTTCGCCGCCTTGCTGCGTGCCTCGGCGCCGCCGCGCTGATCTCGACGGCTGCGTCGGCCGCCGAGCCCGCAACGCCCACGGGCGTGATCGCGCTCACGGCGGTGGCCAGCGTGGACGTCTCGCGCGACATGCTGTCCATCACCCTGGTGGCCAGCCGTGACGCTTCGGATGCCAGCGCGGTGCAGTCCTATTTGAAGCAGGCGCTCGATGCGGCCCTGGCCGAGGCGCGCACCGTGGCCCGCGCGGGCCAGATCGACGCACGCACCGGCAACTTCTCGCTCAACCCGCGCTACTCGTCCAAGAACACGCTGTCGGGCTGGCAGGGCAGCGCCGAACTGGTGCTCGAGGGCCGCGATCTGCCAGGGCTCAGCCAGCTGGCCGGGCGCATCCAGAGCATGAACATCGCCCGCGTGTCGCAAAGCCTGTCGCGTGAACAGCGTGAAAAGGCCGAGGCCAGCGCCATGACGCAAGCCATTGGCCGCTACCGCGCGCAGGCCGCTGAAGTGACCAAGCAGTTCGGCTACGCCAGCTACACGGTGCGCGAGCTCAACGTGTCGACCCACGAGGGCGGCCCCGGCCCGGTGCCGATGTTTGCCGTGCGCGCCATGGCCGTGCAGGCCGACGCGCCGCTGCCGGTGGAAGCCGGTCAGACCAGCGTGTCGGTCACCGTGAACGGCACCGTGCAGATGCTCAAGTGAGGCGTCTGAACTGACGCCGGTGCCGTTGCGGGGCCGCTTACTGCGCGGCCCAGCCGCCGTCCATGTTCCAGGCCACGCCGCGCACGTTGTCGCCGGCCGACGAGCACAGGAACACCGCCAGTTCACCCAATTGCTCAGGGGTGACGAACTGCTGCGAGGGCTGCTTGTCGCCCAGCAGCCCGCGGCCGGCTTCCTCGATGCTGACACCCAGGCGTGCAGCCCGGTCGTCGATCTGCTTTTGGACCAGCGGCGTGAGCACCCAGCCCGGGCAGATGGTGTTGACGGTGACGCCGGTGGTGGCGGTTTCCAGCGCCACCACCTTCGAAAAGCCCACGATGCCGTGCTTGGCCGCCACATAGGCCGACTTCTGCGCCGAGCCCACCAGCCCGTGGACCGATGCCAGGTTGATCACGCGGCCCCAGTTCTTGGCGCGCATGGCGGGAATGGCCAGCCGGGTCGTGTGAAAGGCCGAGCTGAGGTTGATGGCGATGATCGCGTCCCACTTCTCGATGGGAAAGTCCTCGACGTTGGCCACGTGCTGGATGCCGGCGTTGTTGACCAGGATGTCCACGCCTCCGAATCGGGCCGTGGCCACCGCGAACATGTCGGCAATTTCGGCCGGCTTGGTCATGTCGGCGCCGTGGTGAATCACCTGCACCCCCTGCGCGGCGACTTGCGCCTTGGGAGATTCGACATCGCCGAAGCCGTTGAGCACGATGTTGGCGCCCTGACGGGCCAGGCTCAGCGCGATGCCCAGGCCGATGCCGCTGGTCGATCCGGTGATGAGCGCTGTCTTTCCTTTGAGCATGTTGGTTCCTTCGGGTTCTGCAGTGGGTTGGTAGGATGCATTATCGAAGAGCCACCATCGCGGTTCTGCTGCCTGATCCTGTCGAATTGAAGCTGCCCATGTCTGACCACGAGCCCCGCCTTCACCATGTGTCGTGCCTCAACAGCGTCGGCTTGCACCGCGTGGCGTACTGGGAGTGGGGCGATGCCGACAACCCGCGCGTGCTGGTGTGCGTGCACGGGCTCACTCGTCAGGGCCGCGACTTCGATGTGCTGGCCAGGGCCTTGCGCGACGACTACCGCGTGATCTGCCCCGACATCGCCGGGCGCGGCGAGTCCGACTGGCTGCCGCAGCCGATGGAATACGTCATCCCGCGCTACGTGGCCGACATGGTCACCTTGCTGGCGCGCGTCAACGCCGACACCGTGCACTGGCTGGGCACCTCGATGGGCGGGCTGATCGGCATGGCGCTGGCCAGCTTGGCGCCGGGCCCGATCCAGCGTCTGGTGCTCAATGACATCGGCCCGGTGCTCGAGGCAGCGGCTCTGACACGCATCGGCAGCTATGTGGGTGTGGCCCGGCGCTGGGCCACGGTGGATGAAGCGGCCGACTACATGTGGTCGAACTCGCGCGGCTTCGGTCCGCACACGAAAGAGCAGTGGCTCGCGCTCACGCGGCCGATGCTCCGGCCGATCGACATCGCTGACGGCGGCGGGTTCCGCGCCCACTACGACCCGGCGATTGCGCTGCCGTTTCGCGCTGCCACCGCCGAAAGCGCAGCGCTCGGTGAAGCCGCGCTGTGGCGCGCCTATGACGCCATCGCCTGCCCGACGCTCTTGCTGCGCGGCGCCGAATCGGATCTGCTCAGCGAGCGCACCGCGCTGGCCATGACGCAGCGCGGTCCGCGCGCGCTCTTGCGCCAGTTCAGCGGTGTGGGCCACGCGCCCACGCTGGTGGCCGACGACCAGTGGCAAGCGGTGCGGGAGTTCTTGCTGGCCTCATGAAGACGGGTTCCCTGGCCGCGAGGGCCACTGACGCTCCCATCGTGCAGTTCAGCGCCGGCGACGCTGACGCATCGGCCCGCGATGCGCTCACCGACCACGAAGGCGAACTGCAACGCCAGCGAGCGCGTGCGTTTGCCGAGCCGCTGCTCGGTGGTCAGCCGCTGGACACCGGCGAGGACGCGCTCGAGCATGCCGATGGCGTGAGCGACATCCTCCAGAGCATCGGTGCGGCACCGTCGCTGCGCGCTGCCGCGTACCTGGTCTACGCCGGCGACTACCTGCAAAAGCCCGAGGAGATGGTGACCAAGGCGTTCGGGCCGTCGCACGCCAGCCTGGTGGGCAGCACGCGCAAGCTGGTGCAGATCCAGCGTGCGGCGCGCGAGGCCCGCTTCGAAGGCGAGCAGCGAGCGCAACAGACCGAGCTGGTGCGCAAGATGCTGCTGGCGTTTTCTCGCGACTTGCGCGTGGTGCTGCTGCGGCTGGCTTCGCGCTTGCAAACGCTGCGCTTTTTTGCCGCGAGCAAGACCCCATGCCCCGAACCGCTGGCGCGTGAATCCATGCAGGTGTTCGGGCCGCTGGCCAACCGGCTGGGCATCGGGCAGATCAAGTGGGAGATCGAGGACCTGGCGTTTCGCTTCCTGCAGCCCGAGCAGTACAAGTCGATCGCGCGCTTGCTCGACGAAAAGCGCGCCGAGCGCGAGCAGCGCGTCGAGGCCTTCCGGCAGCGGCTGGCCGCGCAGCTGCGCGATCACGGGATCGAGGCCGAGGTGCAGGGCCGGCCCAAGCACATCTACAGCATCTGGAAAAAGATGAACGGCAAGGGGCTCGATTTCGCCAGCGTCTTCGATGTGCGTGCGCTGCGGGTGATCGTGGCCGATGTACCGCATTGCTACGCCGCGCTCAGCCAGGTGCACTCGCTGCACGCACCGGTGACTGAGGAGTTTTCGGACTACATCGCGCGGCCCAAGCCCAATGGCTACCAGTCGTTGCACACCGTGGTGCTCGATGAATCCGCACGGCCGGTCGAGGTGCAGATCCGCACCCGGGCCATGCACGAGCATGCCGAGCACGGTGCGGCGGCGCACTGGATCTACAAGGAATCGGGCGTCAAGGGGCCGGGCGAAGTGGCGCCGGGCGACGCCGATCTGGACGCCCGTGTGGCCGAAGCCCGCAAGGGCGTGCTGCGCCAGTTGCTGGCCTGGGAGCGCGACTTCTCTGCGCAGGACGCAGCCGAGGCCGAAGCGGACGCCGGCGGCGAGGGCCGCATCTACGTTTTTACCCCCCAGGGCGCCGTGGTGGAGTTGACCGCCGGGTCCACGCCGCTCGACTTCGCCTACGCGGTGCACACCGAGCTCGGCCACCGCTGCCGCGGCGCCAAGGTCGACGGCTCGATGGTGCCGCTGCAAACCGCGCTCGCCAATGGGCAGACGGTGGAGGTGACCGTGATCCGGGAGGGCGGCCCGTCGATGGACTGGCTCAACGCCGACCTGGGCTACTTGCAAAGCCCACGTGCCAGGACCAAGGTGCGCGCCTGGTTCAACGCCCGGGCGCAGGCGCAAACGGTGGCGCGCGGTCGTGAAGCCGTCGAGAAACTGCTGCAGCGACTGGGCAAGACCGCCACCAAACTCGACGATCTGGCGGCACAACTCGGCTTCAGGCAGGCCGACGCGCTGTTCGAGGTGGTGGGCAAGGACGAGTTCTCGCTGCGCACCATCGAGACGCTGCTCAAGCCGCCCGAGCCGTTGCCCTCGGTCGACGATGCCTTCGCCCAGCGCTTGACACGCCCCGAGCCAGACTCGCCCAAGGGCGGTGTGCTGGTGGTGGGCGTGGAGTCGTTGCTGACGACCTTGTCGCGCTGCTGCCGTCCGGCGCCGCCCGATGCGATCGGTGGCTATGTGACGAGAGGCAAGGGCGTGGCGATTCACCGTCGTTTGTGTTCCAACTTTGCCCAGATGGCGCAGCGCTCGCCCGAGCGCGTGATCACCGTGGCCTGGGGGGTGCCGCGCGGCGGCAAAGAGTCGCTTTACCCGGTCGATGTGGTGGTCGAGGCCTCGGATCGCCAGGGTCTGCTGCGCGACATCTCCGAGGTGTTCTCGAAAGAGCACATGAACGTCACCGGCGTGAAGACGCAGTCGGTGAAAGACAACTTCGGTGGAACGGCCTGGATGACCTTCACGCTGGAGGTGGCTGACGCTGCACGGCTGACCAAGGTGCTGAGTGTGGTGGGGCGCATCGGTGGCGTGAGGGCCGTGCGCCGCAAGTGACCCGTCTCGCGGCGCTGGCCGCAGGATTGGGGGCCCGGCGGGGCTCTGTTCGGAGCTTTTCTCGGCTGGCGGGCCGGGAAAATCCCGCCCATTCATGGACGATCCGTCATCCCACGACCCCGTCGCTCAGTTGGTGGCCTGGCACAACAGCCACCCACTGGCGCAGCGCATCTCGCCTGAGGATGTGATCGGTGTGGGTGGGGTCGTGCTGCCCTTTGTGGCGGCCGACGCGGCAGCGTCTGCGTCGTGGAAACGCTGGCCGAAGCTCGCGTGGGATCGACTGCTTCGGCTGGCCAGACGGCCCAGCCCAGCGGCCAACGCCCCCGCGCTCAAGGCCGCTTTCAGCGAAGACTTCATCGCGCCGATCAGCCCGCGCAGGGCGGCCGACTTTGCCTTGCGCCACGGCA
>CAIVGK010000036.1 GCA_903905475.1 uncultured Burkholderiales bacterium
CAGGCCATCGACGCCGACCACGAAGCCGATGCTGCGCCGGCGCGAGCGCCGCAGCGCGTAGCCCACGGTGTGACCGGCGAGCGCGATGTCGTGCACCGCCTGCGGGTGACGAAACACGGCCGGCGGCAAGGCGCTCGCGGCAGGCGCATCGGCCGGCGCCACACCGGGTGTCGTGAGGGTCGGCGCGGCGGATTCGACCCGAGCTTGCTGCGCGGCGCTGGCCGGTTCGGTGGGCGGCGCACTGCAGGCCGTCGGCTCCGCCGACACGAACAGCGACAACTGCGCGGGATCGGGTCGAAGCGGCGGCCGGGCCATCGGGCTACGCGGTGGGCGGCGTGTCTGACGCGGCCGAGGGCAGCGCCGCAGCGGTCGGGTAGGCCTCGGGATCGAGGCGGCGCATCTCGGCCTCGATCCAGGTTTCGACCTCGCGCATCAATTCGTCAGGGCGGCGGCCGGTTGACGGGATCAGCGGGCCGATCGACACGTCGACGATGCCCGGGCGCAGCACCAGTGATTTGCGTGGCCAGCAGCGTGCCGAAGTCACCGCGATGGGCAGCACCGCCGCGCCGGTGGTCACCGCCAACCGCGTGCCACCGGACTTGTAGTCCTCCTGGGAGCCGCGCTCAGCGCGGGTGCCTTCGGGGAACATGATCACCCACGCACCGTGCGACATGTGCCGCGCGCCCTGCTCGGCCACCCGCCGCCACGCTTCGGAGCGGCGCGCACGATCGATGTGGATCATGTCCATGCGGGCCATCGCCCAGCCGAAAAACGGGATGTAGAGCAGCTCGCGCTTGAACACGTAGGCCAGCGGGTGCGGCATCAGCCCCGGGAAAGCGAAGGTCTCCCAGGTCGACTGGTGCTTGGGCAGCACGATGACTGCCGGCGCCACATTGGCCTGGGCCAGGTTGTCGAGGCCGTGCATGCGATGGCGCACGCCGCAGATCACGCGCGCCGCCGAGATCGACATCGTCAGCCAGCCGGCGCACATCCAGTAGATGCGGTCCCCGCGCACGAAGATCGAAACCAGCACCACCGCCGAAGCCCATGGCACCACGGTGATGGCCATCCAAAGGAAAAACGCTGCGGAGCGCAGCGACCACCAAAAGCGTTGCATCAGTTCGAGCCCCCAGGGACAGTGTCGGTTCCGGGTCCGGTGTCGCCGCGCTGAATGCGCTCGTTGCGGATCCACCATTCGGCAAAGGCGGCCAGGTCCTCGTGTGCACGGGTTCCCGGCACCATGCCGAGCGTGTCGGACAGCGCCTGACCCGACAGCCCGGTGCTGTTGCCGGTCTTGACCAGGTGCGTCGGGCAGCCGGCCGCGGCACCCGCCTGGATGTCGCGCAGCGAGTCGCCCACCATCGGCACGTTCTTCAGCGACACGCCGTAGCGCTCGCCGATCAATTGCATCAACCCCGGCAGCGGCTTGCGGCAGGTGCAGCCCTCGTCCGGCGTGTGCGGACAGAAGAACACCGCATCGATGCGCCCGCCGTGCTGCGCCAGCGCCTGGTTCATCTTGACGTGGATCGCGTTGAGCGCCGCCATCTCGAACATGCCGCGCCCCAGTCCCGACTGGTTGGTGGCGAGCACCGTGCGCCAGCCGGCGTGGTTGAGCCGCGCCACCGCCTCGAGCGCGCCGGGCAGCGGCTCCCACTCCTGCGGCGACTTGATGTAGTAATCGCTGTCGGCATTGAGGGTGCCGTCGCGGTCGAGGATGACGAGCTTGAGCGGGGAGGCCATCTCAGGCGGCCAGCTTGGACAGGTCGGCCACCCGGTTCATCGCCGCATGCAACAAGGCGAGCAGGCCCAGTCGGTTGGCGCGCAGCGCCGCATCGTCGGCATTGACCATCACCGACTCGAAAAACGCGTCGACCGGGCCCTTCAGCGCGGCCAGCGCCTGCAGCGAGGCGGCATGGTCGCCGCGCTCGAAGGCGGCGTCGGCGGGCGGCTGC
Source organism: uncultured Burkholderiales bacterium (assembly GCA_903905475.1). Taxonomy (GTDB): domain Bacteria; phylum Pseudomonadota; class Gammaproteobacteria; order Burkholderiales; family Burkholderiaceae_C; genus PBB1. The sequence continues at coordinate 1,953 of CAIVGK010000036.1, forward strand.
ACCGCCGCCAGGCATTCGGCCAGCGCCACTTCGGCAGGTTCGATCAGCAAGGCGGCATCGACGCGTGGCTCGACCGCGCCTTCGACCTTCTTCAAGATGTTGCCCACACGCTTGTTGGCCGCCGCCAGCGCGGGCGCCTCGGGCAGCGCCGCGAAGGCCCGCACCGCGGCCAGCCGCTGCGCGACTTCGCTCAGGCGCTGCGGGCGCAAGGCCATCACCGCATCGACTTCCTGTGCGCTGTAGCCGTGCTCGCGCAGGCTGCCCGACAGTCGGTCGAAGATGAACTCGGACAGCGCCAACGACGGGTCGGTGATCAGCGCGCCAAAGGCCGGCAAGCTGGCGCTCAGCAGCGCGTCGACGTCGAGCGGCAGCGACTTTTCGATCAGCATGCGGATCACGCCGAGCGCGTGACGGCGCAGGGCAAACGGATCGCGATCACCGGTGGGCAACTGGCCGATGCCGAACAGGCCAACCAAGGTCTCGAGCTTGTCAGCCAATGCCACCACCACGCCCACCTCGTTGCGCGGCAGGTCGTCGCCGGCAAAACGCGGCCGGTAGTGGTCTTCGATGGCGAAGGCGATGTCCTCGGCCAGACCGTCGTGCAGCGCGTAGTAGCGCCCCATCGTGCCTTGCAGCTCGGGGAACTCGCCCACCATGTCGGTCAGCAGATCGGCCTTGGCGAGCTGCGCGGCCTGCCCGGCGCGAGCGGCCAGTGGCTCGCCACCGAGCTGCAGCGCGATCGCACGGGCGATCGCCTGCACGCGCAGCACGCGCTCACCCTGGCTGCCCAGCTTGTTGTGATAGACCACGCGGGCCAGGCCGTCGACGCGCGAGGCCAGCGTCTTCTTGCGGTCCTGGTCGTAGAAAAACTTGGCATCGGCCAGCCGCGGACGCACCACGCGCTCGTTGCCGCCGATCACCGCACTGGCGTCGGCCGGCCGGATGTTGCTCACGATGAGAAAGCGCTCGGTGAGCTTGCCGGCGGCGTCGAGCAGCGGGAAGTACTTCTGGTTGGCCTTCATGGTGAGGATCAGGCACTCCTGCGGCACCTCGAGGAAGCCCGTCTCGAAGCGCCCGAGCAGCACGTTGGGCCGCTCGACCAGCGCGGTCACCTCGTCGAGCAGCGCGGCGTCGTCGATCGGCGTCAGCCCCTCGAGCGCGGCCGCATGCTGCAACTGGCGCACGATCTCGCCGTGGCGGTCGGCAAAGCCGGCGATCACCGAGCCCTGCTCGAGCAGTTGCTCGGCGTAGCGGTCGGCGTGCTGCAGCACCACCGGATCCATCGCCGCTTCGAAGCGGTGGCCGCGGGTGTGGCGACCCGAGCTCAGGCCCAGCGCGGCGAGCGGCACCACGTCGGCGCCGTGCAAGGCCACCAGACCGTGCACCGGGCGCACGAAGTGCACGCTGTGCCAGCCGGGCTGCTCGCCGGTCTCGAGCTGGTAGCTCATCAGCTTGGGAATCGGCAGCTTGGCGATCGCGTCATCGAGTGCTTTTTGCAGGCCCACCGCCAGCGCCACGCCGGCCACGATGCTGTCGAAGAACAGCGCCTCGGCCTTGCCATCGGGCTGTCGCTTGAGCTGCGGCACCACCGACGCGTCGGCCCCCAGCGCGCCGAGCTTTTTCAGCAGGGCGGGCGTCGGCTGGCCGTCAGCCGTCAGGCCCACCGCCACCGGCATCAGCTTTTGCGACACCGCCTGATCGGGCGCCACGAAGCGCACCGCGCTGATGTGCGCGGCCAGCCGGCGTGGCGAGGCGAAGGGTGTCACCGCGGAATGGTCGGTGGTCAGGCCCTGCGCCTTGAGGCCATCGGCCAGCAGCTGGGCAAACGACTCGCCCAGTTTCTTCAGGGCCTTGGGGGGCAGCTCTTCGACGAACAGTTCGACCAGCAGATTGGCGGTGCTCATGGGGTCAGGCGGCTTTCTTGTCGCGTTGCTGGGCGAGCTGTGCGATCACTTCATCGGCCCAGGCACGTGGTGCCATCGGGAAGCCCAGCCGCGCGCGGCTGTCGAGGTAGCTCGCGGCGACCGCGCGCGCCAGATTGCGAATGCGCCCGATGTAGGCGGCCCGCTCGGTCACGCTGATCGCGCCACGCGCATCGAGCAAGTTGAAGGTGTGCGCCGCCTTGAGCACCTGCTCGTAGGCGGGCAAGGCGAGTTGCGTGGCGATCAGGTGCTGGGCCTGCTTCTCGTGGCTGCCAAAGGCACCCAGCAGGAAGTCGACGTCGCTGTGCTCGAAGTTGTAGGCGCTTTGTTCCTGCTCGTTTTGCAGGTACACGTCGCCGTAGCTGATGCGCTGGCCATCGGCACCGATGGTCCAGGTCAGGTCGTAGACGTTGTCCACGCCTTGCAGGTACATCGCCAGACGCTCGAGCCCGTAGGTGATCTCGCCAGTGATCGGCCGGCAGTCGATGCCGCCGACCTGCTGGAAGTAGGTGAACTGCGTGACTTCCATGCCGTTGAGCCAGACCTCCCAGCCCAGGCCCCAGGCGCCGAGCGTCGGGTTCTCCCAGTCGTCTTCGACGAAGCGCACGTCGTTTGCCTTCAGGTCGAAGCCCAGCGCTTCGAGCGAGCCCAGGTACAGCTCGAGGATGTTGCTCGGTGCGGGCTTGAGCACGATCTGGAACTGGTAGTAGTGCTGCAGCCGGTTCGGGTTGTTGCCGTAGCGGCCGTCCTTCGGGCGGCGGCTGGGCTGCACATAGGCGGCCTTCCACGGCTCGGGGCCGAGCGCGCGCAAGAACGTGGCGGTGTGGCTGGTGCCGGCGCCGACTTCCATGTCGTAGGGCTGCAGCAGGGCACAGCCCTGGGCGTCCCAGTATTGCTGCAGGCGCAGGATGATTTGCTGGAAGGTCAGCATGTCGCAGTGCTCAGGGTGATGGGGGCGCGGCTCAGCCGGCGATTGAGGGGGCTCATCGGAGCGCGAGAAGGGCCATTTTACGGGCGGGGTGATACCGGCCGAGGCGGTGCTGGCGGCCGGGCACGGCGACCCCGCCACGCCGCACCGGCCACGATGGCCAGCGCGCCGCCGAACAGCGGCCACAACCCGCACGTGGCCATCCAGCGCGCATAGGGCGTGGTACCGGTGCGTCCTTCGACGCTGGCTTCGAGGATGCCCTCGGTCAACGGTGGCAGCCGTGCGGTGACGCGGCCGTGGTGATCGACCACCGAGGTGGCGCCGGTGTTCGTCGAGCGGATGAACGGGCGCTGGAATTCGAGCGCGCGCATCTGCGAGAACTGCAAGTGCTGGTCTTGCACCAGCAGCTGGCCGAACCACGCCAGGTTGCTGACGTTGACGAACACCGTGGCGGCCTGATCGCCGACTGCGCTCGAGGCGATCTCCTCGCCGAACAGGTCTTCGTAGCACACCAGCGGGCGCAGCCGCTGTCCGGCGAAGGGCAGCGCAGCCGTGGTCTGGCCGCGCGCCTGATCGGCCAGCGGAATGCGCATCAGCGTGACGAACCAGTGAAAGCCCGGCGGGATGATTTCGCCAAACGGCAGCAGGTGGCGCTTGCCATAGCGGTATTCGCCGCGCGCATCCGTCGGGTCGGACGGCAGCGCCAGGGTCGAGTTGACGAAGCCCGTTTCGTCATCGCCCACGAAGATGCCGATCAGCGCGGCGCGCGGCGTGTCGGCGTGCCCAGGCAGCGGGCGCAGTTGCTCGCGCAGGCCCTCCCAGTAGCCCTCGCTGAGCTGTGAGCGCGTGAGCGGCACCACCGACTCCGGCGTGACCACCAGCGTGCCGCGGGCGGCGGCCAGCTGTCGCATCAGGCCCACCAGCTGCGACTCCAGCCGTGTGGGGTCGAACTTGAGTTCCTGCGCGATGTTGGGCTGCAGCAAGCTGACCTCGAGCACCCCGGTGGAGCGCGTGAACTCGCCGGGCAGGCCCTGCGCCAGCAGCACCAGCGCACCGACCACCACGGTGGTTGTGATCCGCGGGCGGCGCGGCGCCGCGCGCCGCCACTGCGCCAACGTGGCGGCCACCAGTGCGGCCAGCGCGCACAGGCCGTACACGCCGATCCACGGGGCCCACGCCGCCAACGGCCCGATGGTGTGGGCGTAGCCCGAAGCGATCCACGGGAATCCGGTGAACACCGCGGCGCGCGCCAGCTCGGCAAGCAACCAGCAAGCCGACCACAAGGCGAGGTCCCAGCCCGGCCGGCCGGTGCGCAACCACGCCCACAGCGCCATGGCGGCGGCGTAGTACAGACCCAGCAACGCCGCCAGCACCACCACCGCCGCACCCGCCAGCGCGGGATGCAACCCGCCGTAGTGATGCATGCTGATGTACAGCCACCAAAAGCCCGCGACCAGCCAGCCCACGGCAAACAGCCAGCCCATGAGCGCGGCTTGGCGCACCGTGCCGCGCGCGGTGGCGTGGGCCAGCACGCTCAGCGCCAGCAGCTGCAGCCACCAGGCCTCGAACGGCGCGAACGACATCGCGTGAGCCATGCCGGCCAGCAGCACGGCCGGCGCGCTGGCCAGCCAGTGCCAGCGGGTCGAATCGCGGTGGGGGTCGATGGCGCCCGGCGCCAGGCCGAGCATCAGGCGCCGTCGGAGGCCAACGCCTCTTCGGGCGCGCGGGTCACCTTGAACCAGCGCACCGCGCCGCCACGGGTCAGCATGACGCCAAACGCCAGACCGCCCAGGCTCACCGACTCGCCGCGGCGCGGCACGCGGCCCATCTCGTGGGCGATCAGCCCGCCGATGGTGTCGAAGTCGTCGTGCGGCAGCACCGAGCCGAAGGCCTCGTTGACCGCCGTGATCTCGGCGTCGCCGGCCACCCGGTGGCTGCCATCGGCCAGCGTGTAGACGCTCGATTCGCCGTCCTTCTCGTCGAATTCGTCTTCGATCTCACCGACGATTTCCTCGAGCACGTCTTCGATCGTGATCAAGCCGGCCGTGCTGCCGAACTCGTCGATGACGATCGCCAGGTGGTTGCGGTTGGCGCGGAAGTCGCGCAGCAGCTCGTTGAGCCCCTTCGACTCGGGCACGAACACCGCCGGGCGCAGCAAGGTGCGCAAATTCAAATCGGGCGAGCGCTGCAGCTTGAGCAGGTCCTTGGCCATCAGGATGCCGATGACGTTGTCGCGCTGGCCGTCGTAGACCGGAAAGCGCGAGTGCGCGGTGTCGATGACGACGTGCAGCAAGTCGTCGTAGTCGGCCTCGATGTCGAGCAGGTCCATGTGGGGCGCGGCGACCATCACGTCGCCGGCCGTCATGTCGGCCATGCGAATGACGCCTTCGAGCATCATGCGCGACTCCGGAGCGATCAGCGCGCGGTGCTCGGCCTGGGCCAGGGCTTCGATGAGTTCGTCGCGTGAGTCAACGCCGGGCGACAGGAACTCGATCAAGCGCTGGAACAAATTGCGTTTGTCGACGCTGTGCAGCGACGGGCGCGATGAATTTTTGGGGCGGCCTGCCAAGGCAGGGCGCGCCGGATGAGGGTCAGACATCGCGCCAGGGCGAGCAGTGAAACACCGGCGCAGCTTACTCGAAGCAAACTTGACAGGTGTGCTAGCTTGAGCAACTGCTTGATGCACACCCTTTTTGGTCCCGACTTTTCAGGAAACACCCCATGGCTCTGATTCCCGCCACCATCGTCACCGGCTTTCTCGGCTCGGGCAAGACCACCCTGCTCAAGCGGGTGCTGACCGAAGCGCACGGCCAGAAGATTGCCGTCATCGAAAACGAATTCGGCGACGAGAACATCGACAACGAGATCCTCGTGCGCGAAAGCGGCGAGCAGATCATCCAGCTCAACAACGGCTGCGTGTGCTGCTCGATCCGCGAAGACCTGCGCACCACGCTGAGCGACCTGGCCGACAAGAAGCGCAAGGGCGAACTGCAGTTCGACCGCGTGGTGATCGAAACCACCGGCCTGGCCGACCCCGGCCCGGTGGCGCAGACCTTCTTCATGGACGACGAGATCGCCGAGAACTACCTGCTCGACTCGATCCTGACGCTGGTGGACGCCGTGCACGGCAACCAGCAGCTCGACGACCGCCAGGAAGCTCGCATGCAGATCGGCTTCGCCGACCAGATCTTCATCAGCAAGACGGACCTGGTCGACCAGGACGCGGTCGATGCGCTCGCGCAGCGCATCCGCAACATGAACCCGCGGGCGCCGCAAAGCCGCGTGCATTTCGGCGAGGTGCCGCTGGCCAGCGTGTTCGACCTGCGCGGCTTCAACCTCAACGCCAAGCTCGACATCGACCCGAACTTCCTCAACGCCGAGGCCCATGGTCACGACCACCACGACCATGAGCACGGCGAACACTGCGACCACCCCAGCCATGCCCACCACCACGCGCACGACGACGACGTGAAGTCGTTCGTGTTCCGGTCGGACAAGGCGTTCAACCCGGCCAAGCTGGAAGACTTTCTGGGCTCGATCGTGCAGGTCTACGGGCCGAAGATGCTGCGCTACAAGGGCGTGCTCCACATGAAGGGCACCCCGCGCAAGGTGATCTTCCAAGGCGTGCACCAGCTCATGGGCAGCGATCTGGGTCCGCCGTGGGCCGCCGGCGAGAAGAAGACCAGCAAGATGGTTTTCATCGGCATCGACCTGCCGAAGGACATATTTCTGCAAGGTCTCGAGCAGTGCCTCGCCTGAGTCTCGGGCGTGGCTACAATCCGCCCCGCTCATCGACCCGTTGGCGGCGCCCCCTCCTGAGAGGAGGAGCGCATCCACCGCGCGCTGTGGCGGCATAACCCCGCTGCGAGGAGATTCCTGTGGCTCGATCCCCGGTCAAGACGTCGTCTGTTGCAGTGAAAACTGCGGCCCGCAAAGCATCGACCCCGGTGCCCGTGAAGCCCTCGCCCTCCAAATCTGCAGCCCCGGTGCCCAAGGCGCCGGCCAAGGCTCCCGCCTCCAAAGTGGTGGTGCCGGCCGCGAAAGCGCCAACCGCCAAGAAACCTGCCCCGAAACCCATGCTCAAACCCCCTCCGACGCCCGTCCCCAACGACAAGCTGCCACCAGCCGAAGTCACCAAGGCGGCCGCAGCCGTGCCCGTGGCGCCCATCGTCGCGGTGGTCAAGGCACCGCGAGCCAAGTCGGCAGCGAAGTCCCGCTACGGCGCGCCGATGCCTGTGGCGCCACTGCCGCCACCCACCTCACGCTTTGCCGACCGTTTCGCGCCGCCGCGGCCACCGACCCGGCAGATGAGCAACCTGCAGGACGACACCCCGCGCATCGCGCCCAAGGCCGACCCCAAACTTGCCAACGCCTGGAAGACCAAGACCGGTGCCGAGTTGAGCGAAGCCGAAGTGCTGGCCATGCCCGAGAGCGAGTACATGGGCGACAAGCAGCTCGAGTTCTTCCGCGCCACGCTCAAGAAGCTCAAGGATGACCTGCTGAGCAACGCAGGTGAAACCACCGAGCACCTGCGCGAGGACACCTCGATCGTTCCCGATCCAGCCGATCGCGCCACCATCGAAGAAGAGCACGCCCTTGAGCTGCGCACCCGCGACCGCGAGCGCAAGCTGCTCAAGAAGATCTCGCAATCGCTCGGCCGCATCGAGAGCGGCGAATACGGCTTTTGCGATGAGACCGGCGAGCCCATCGGCCTCGGCCGCTTGATCGCCCGACCCACGGCGACCTTGTCCCTCGAGGCCCAGCAGCGTCGCGAGTTGAAGCAGAAGATGTTCGGCGACTGAGCGTGCAAGACGCTCACGGTCGGCGCACGCCATGACGGACACCAAAGACGCGGGCAGTTTCTTCCGCAAGGTCGTCAAGTTCGTCGCGAACCCATCGATCGAGTGGAGCGCGCTGCGTCCGGGTGCTCGTGATTCGGTCGAAAACGACCTCGACCGGGCCGAGCTCAAGGCCATGATCGAGCGCAAGCGGCGCAACGACTTCGTGCGCAAGCGCGAATTCGACATGCTGCGCAAGGTGCGCCGCGAGGGGCTCACCCCCGACCAGCTGGCCGCGCTCGGCGATGCCTCGCCGATGGGCGATTCCGAAATCCGCATGCCGGACCGTGACCTGTCGCCCAGCTCCGGCATGAAGGCCAAGATCGACGCGATCGAACAGCAGATGGTGGGCAACAGCACCCTCGAAAGCCAGCGTCGGCCCTCGGATTCCCAATCCGCGCCCACCGAGCAGATGCCGCTGCGCGGTGAGCGTCCGCCCGCACCGGGCAAGCCGGTCGCCGTGGACTCGCTGACGTTCAACGCGCTCGAATCCGCCTCGTCCTTCGGTACGGCCGCGGCTGTGGCGCCAAGCGTCGAAGTGGCGCACGACCCCGAACTCGACGAAGCCGTGATCGCCTTCGCCAATGCCGACTTCGTGCTGTGCGAGCAATCGCTGACGCAGCTGACCCAGGCCAGCGGGATGCGCGCCCAGCACGCCGAGACCTGGCTCGCGCTGTTTGACCTGTTCCGCGCCACCGGTGAGGCCGTCAAGTTCGACCGTCTCGCGCTCATCTACGCGCAGCAGTTCGGCCGCTCCGCCCCTCAGTGGTACTCGATGCCGCAGCAGGTGGCCGACGCCGCCAGCGAAGACCGATCGCTGCACACGCGCACCGAAGGTCAGGTCAGCTGGGTCAGCCCCGAGTGGTTCGACCTCGAGCAGGTCGCGGCACTGCGTTCGCAGACCCTGCAGATGCCCTTGCCGTGGGTGCTGGACTGGAGCGCCCTGAAGGGCGTCGACACCGAGGCTGCCGCACGCCTGGGCGAGCTGTTTCGTCTGTGGATGCCGCAAAAACTCGACATGCGCTGGCTGCACGGCGATCGCTTGCTGCAGTGCCTCCAGGAGGCCGCGCCCAACGGCGTGCGCGATGCCGATCCGGTCTTCTGGATGCTGCGTCTGGACGTGCTGCGTCTGATCAACCGCCCCGACCAGTTCGACGAAGCCGCGATCGACTACTGCGTCACCTACGAAATGTCGCCGCCCTCGTGGGAGCCGGCCCAGTGCCGGGTGCGCTTCGGTGGCGCCAGCGGCAGCACGTGGTCTGCGGCCACCTCGGCCGTGAGCGGTCTGTCGACCAGTTTTGTCGAATCCCGGTTGACCGAAGACGTTGGGTCGGGCCCGATCTGGAGCGTCGATCTGTCCGGACAGCTGGCGGGCGACATCAGCGGCTTGCTCGCCGACATGAACGCTCAGATGGGCGCGGCGTCGTCGATCAGCGTGTCGTGCCTGAGGCTGATCCGCGTCGACTTCATTGCCGCGGGTGACCTGCTCAACTGGGTGCTGGAGCGCCGCGCCGAGAACCGCCGCGTCAGCTTTGTCGACGCGCACCGGCTGGTGGCCCTGTTCTTCGGTGCGATGGGCATCAACGAGAACGCCTCGATCAAGATCCGCACGCTCTGAGCGTCACGGCGCGCGTTGCGCCTGCAGGGTCAGCAGACCTTCGAAGATGAGCGTGTCGACCGTCTCGAACGGCAACTCGACGATGGATGCCAGCTTGGGCGCTGCGCCCCCACTCATCAGCAACAACGGCGCCTGACCGGCTCGCGCCAGCAGCCTGCGGTGCATGCGCTCGACGGCGCCCGCCATGGCGTGCGCGCCACCGCTCATCAGCGCGTCGCTGGTGTTGGTGGGAAAGTCGACCACCTCGCCGGTGGGCGCCTTCAGGCCGGCGGTGCCCATCTCGAGGGCTCGCAGCATCAGACCGAACCCCGGCAGGATCAGGCCACCCAGAAAGCGGCCCGTCGAGTCGAGCGCATCCACGGTCACCGCCGTGCCCACCACCACGACCAGTGCGGGCGGCGGGGTCACGGCGCCCGGCGAATGCACTGCCAGCGCGCGCTGGCGTGCCCCGATCAGGGCCACCCAGCGGTCGGCACCCAGGCGGTTGGGGTGGTCGTAGCCATTGACGACGCCACCGGCGCGGGCACTTGACGTCACCCAGCGAGGCTCAAGCCCCCAGAGATCCTCGATCTGCTCGGCCACGCGGCGTTTGACGCCTTCACCGGCGACCACGCATCCCAGCATCTGCGTCGGCCGCGGCAGCGACTTCCAGCTGCCCTCGGCCAGCTGGTCAATGGTTTCAAGAAACACCGCGCCATGTGCCAGCGCGACCGCGCGGGGCGCAGCGCTCTCGTAGATCGCCCACTTCAATCGGGTGTTGCCGACGTCGACCGCCAGGAAGCTCACGCGGCCCCCGAACATGGCGCCTGACGCGCAGACGGTTCTGGGGATCGGCATGCGCAACGCGCCATGCAGCGCTGGGGGACAGGCAGCCGTTTCATCGGCGGCGATTGTGCAGTCAAAAAATCCGCCGCCTGCAGCGGTCCGAATGAGCACGCCCCCGGTGCGACGCACGCCTACACTCGAAACGGTCCCGTCGCCTTGTCAGCCCCACCCGCTGGCCTTCATCGCCATGTCAGTGACCGACCACGATCTCGACGCCTACCGCCACAGCGATGCAGGCAACGGCAAGCGCTTTCACCTGCACCGCATCAGCCCGCAGGACAGGCCCTGTTCGAGTGGCGACAAGTCCACCGATCAGGCGGCGCTCGAGCAGCTCACACTGAAGATCGACGAGTGGCAAAACCTGCTGCTGGCCAACCGCAACCGCAAGCTGCTGGTGGTGCTGCAGGGAACGGACGCCAGCGGCAAGGACGGCACCGTGCGCGATGTCTTCAGGAACACCAGCCCGCTCGGCGTGCGTGCGGTGGGCTGGAAGGTCCCCACCGAGGAAGAACGCGCCCACGATTTCCTGTGGCGCATCCACCAGCGCATGCCGGGCGCCGGCGAGATCGTCGTCTTCAATCGCAGCCACTATGAGGATGTGCTGGTGCCGGGGGTCAACGGGTGGATCACGCCGGCCCAGATCAGCCAGCGCTACGCCCACATCAACGACTTCGAGCGGCTGCTCGTGGAGACCGGCACCACGGTGCTGAAGTTCATGCTGCACATCTCGAAGGACGAGCAGCGCGGGCGCTTGCAGGCGCGCATCGACGACGAGACCAAGCACTGGAAATTCAATCTCGGCGACCTCGAGGTGCGCAAGCAGTGGGACGCCTACCAGCAGGCCTATGCCGATGTGATCTCGGCGACGGGCACCGCCTGGGCGCCGTGGGTCGTGGTGCCGGCGGACTCGAAAGCCCACCGCAACCTGATGGTCGCCACCTTGGTCAGCCGCGCGCTTGAAGACATGGGTCTGAAGCCTCCGCCGGCAGATCCCGCACTGGCGCGCCTGAAGGTCGACTGACCCGCCCCCGAGGATCAGACGGCGCCCGGATCGGCAGCTCCGTGGGCGCTCACCTCAAAAGCATGCGGCACCTCGATGCGCAGATCGCTCTCGGGCGTGGCCACGCAAGGCAGGATGCAGCCCTCGAGCTTTTCTTCGGCGCTCAGTCCCGGCCACTCGACCAGGTGACGCGCCCGCCCGCTCGTGAGCTGACAGATGCACGTGCGGCAAGTGCCGTTGCGGCACGAGGTCGGCAGCACGATGCCCGCCAGCCGGGCCGACTCGACCAGCGACACGCCAGCCGCCGCCTCGAACCCCCAGCCCTGCGGCTCGATGACGACGAAAAAGCGCTCAGCGCTGTCGCCTCGCGCAGCCACGGCGGGTTTCAACTCGCGGTGGTCGCCGTCCATGGACGCCTGCGTGACGGCTGCGCGCGAGTCGGCGGATTCAGCGCTGCCAGGCGACCCCGTCGTCGGTGAGCAGCGCATCGAGCCCGAGGTCGTCGGCGCTCGCCCGAAGCATCGGCAAGAAGCCGTTGGAGTAGCTCAGGCCCACGGTGTAGGGGCGCGGCTGAAGCGAGGCCACGGTGCGGTCGTAGAAGCCCCCGCCGTAACCCAGGCGGATGCCTTCGGGCCCGTAGCCGATGCACGGCAGCAGCACCAGTTGCGGGTCGAACGTCGCCGTGCCCTTGGGCTTGGGGATGTCGTAGGCGTCCGGCTCCATCGGGCAGCCCGGGAACCACACATTGAACTTCAGCGTGCCCACGGCGCGGTCGACCACCGGCAGGCCGATGCGCCGCTCGTCGGCGCTCTCGGCCCAGCGGTACAGCGCCGGCAGCGGATCGAACTCGCCCTTGATCGGCCAGTAGCCGCCGATGGCGGTCTCCTTGCGACTGACCAGCCACACGCGCAAGACGCTTTGCAACTCCACCGCCCGCTCGAGGCGGTCTGGCAAGGCCAGTCGCGCGGCCAGCAGTTTGGCGCGCAAGGCAGCGCGTTCGTTGGGTGGCTGTGGGGGGGTGGTGTCGCTCATGTGAAGATTGTGCAAGAGCGGCCCGGCCCGTGGGAAGTTTGTCGCGCCGCCTCAGCGCACGCCGAGTTCGCTCACCACGCAGTCGAGCGAGCGGTCGTGGGGCTGCGGTTGCAGTTCAGCCTCATCGATCTCGCCCACCGACCACGCCACACCGATCACGGTGACATGCGGGTGCGCGGCCAGCCAGCGGTCGAAGTAGCCACCGCCGTGGCCGAGCCTGTAACCCGATGCGGTGTAGCCCACGCACGGCGCGAGCACCACATCGGGCACCACGACCGCCCCCTCGCAGGCCGGGATGCCGCACTCGTCACGCAAGGTCGGCGGCAGGCGGTTCCAGTGGCGGTAGTCCATGCGCACCGGGTGCCGAAACGAAAATGGCAGCGCGAGCGGCGTGCCTTCCAGCGATTCATCGCCCAGGCAGACTGCAGCCGCGTCAAATTCCAATTGAACCGCCCCGTAAACGCCGAGTCTTTCAGGGGCGAGTTGCGCCAGCACGGACATAAGATGCCTTGCCAACGCAGCCTGTCGCTCAGGCCGCTGGGTGGCGTCGGCCACAAACGCCCGGCGGGCTGCCAGCAGGCGCTCGCGCAAGGCCTGGCGAGAGGCTGTCAGCGCATCAACAGAGGATTCGGACATGGATGTATCGGCTGGATGGGACGTGATTTGATCGTGAACCGCTGCAACGCTCTGAGCAGACTCAGGGCCATTTTGATCCGGTTGTTTCCAGCACATGCGTCCGCCGGCGCCGCGATGCCCAGCGGGCCTGAGGGGTCGCGTGCGTCGCGGCGCGGCGCAGCCGCCTTGGCGCTGTGCCTGCTGGCAGCGCCGCCCGTTGCGCACGCGGCGAGCGCCGCGTTCACCTCGGTGCGCGCGGCGCCCGAGCCCATCCTCGAGGCGCGCGAGGCCTTTCGCAAACGCGAGCACAGCCGGCTCGCCGCGCTGCGTGAGGCCACCGTCAGCGCGCAGCACCCGCTGGCGCCCTGGGTCGCCTACTGGGACGCCAACATGCGGCTGGGCGAGTTGCAGCAAGCCGACCTCGAAGCGTTCTATGCCCAGTTCAAGGGCAGCTACGTCGAAGACCGTCTGCGCAACGACTGGCTGCTCGAGCTGGGGCACCGGCGCGACTGGGCGAACTTCGCGCTCGACTTTCCGCGCTTCCGGTTGAACGACGACCGCGAGGTCACCTGCTACGCCGTACTCACCGATCACCTGGCCGGGCGCAAGGTGCGCGACGCCGCGCGCAGCGCCTGGTTCGCGCAGCGCGAAGCCGACGAAGGCTGCAACCTGATGGCCGCCACGCTCATGGAAGCAGGCGTGTTCAAGCCGGCCGACGCCTGGCGCCGGGCCCGGCTGGCGGTGGACGCGAACCGCCCGCGCGCCGTCATCCAGGCGGTGGAGCTGGCCAGCAAGACCGCCGACAAGGCCGCGCTGCAAGCCCTGCTCGATGCCCCTGCGCGCTACCTCACGCACAAGGCCTCGGCCTTCGGCCGCGAGCGCTCCGAGCTGGCCACGCTGGCGCTGGTGCGGCTGGCGGGCCTCGACGCCGACGCCGCGGCCGACGCGCTGAAAACCCGCTGGGAGCACGACTTGCCCGACGATCTGGCCGCCTGGGCCTGGGCGGCCACCGCCAAGCAATCGGCGATGCGTCTGTCTGATGAAGCCCCCGAGCAGTTCCAACGCGCCGGACGTGCCGCCGGGCTGGGCGCCTTCGCCGGTGCCAGCCGCCGAGGCGCCACCAAACCGGTGGCCGATTCCTCGGAAGCCGACTGGCCAGGCGACACGCTGGCCTGGAAGGCGCGGGCCGCCTTGCGCGCCAACCAGGGCGCGGGCCGCTGGCAGCAGGTGGTGCAAGCCGTCAACGCGATGAGCCCGACCGAGCAGCGCGAGCCGGCGTGGGTCTACTGGAAGGCGCGCGGCCTGCAGTCGCTCAGCGTCGACTCGCAAGACGGCGACGGCCTGCGCCGCCAGGCGCGCGAGATGCTGGGCGGCATCGCCGGCCAGCTGAGTTTTTACGGCAAGCTGGCCAGCGAGCAGCTGGGCCAGCCGATCACACTGCCTGCCGCCCCGGCGGCACTGTCAGCCACCGAACGCGAGGCCGCCGCCCAGAACCCCGGGCTCGACCGCGCGACCCAGATGATCGCCATCGGCCTGCGCGCTGAAGGCGTGCGCGAATGGAACTACACCGTGCGCAACATGGCCGATCGCGACTTGCTGGCCGCCGCGCAACTGGCCTGCGACCGCGAGCTGTGGGACCGCTGCATCAACACCAGCGACCGCACCCGCACCGAGGTCGACATGCAGCAGCGCTTTCCCACGCCGTTTCGGCAGCAGGTGCTGGCCCGGGCGCAGGAAATCGGGCTCGACCCGGCCTACGTCTACGGCCTGATCCGCCAGGAATCGCGCTTCATCACCGACGCGAAATCGGGCGTCGGTGCCTCGGGGCTGATGCAGGTCATGCCCGCCACGGCGCGCTGGACGGCCAAGAAGATCGGCTTGCCCTACACCCAAGAGCTGATCGCCGACCGCGACACCAACATCAAGCTCGGCACCAGTTACCTCAAGCTCGTGCTCGACGACTTTGCCGGCTCGCAACCGCTGGCCGCCGCGGCCTACAACGCCGGGCCCAGCCGCTCGCGCCGCTGGCGTGACGGCCCGCTGCTCGAGCCCGCAGCCTGGGCCGAGAACATCCCGTTTTCCGAAACCCGCGACTACGTCAAGAAGGTGCTGTCGAACGCGGCCTATTACGCCGCCCTGCTGCGAGGCGATGCGGTGTCGATCCGCTCGCGGCTGGGCAGCGCCATCGGCCCGCGTGACGCCACCGCCCCTGCTGCCGACAAGGACCTGCCATGAACATCCCCACTGAACCCCCTGTGCTCACGTCCAAGGCGGCACGCCACATCCTGGTGCTCGGCGGCACCGGCTTTGTCGGGCGCAGCGTGTGCGAGCGGCTGGTCGAGCGCTCGGGCGGCGGCAATGCCCGCGTCCTCGTGCCGAGCCGCCGCCCGCAACGCGCGCAGCACCTGCGCACGCTGCCCACGGTGGAATTGCTGCAAGCCGACGTGCACGACGAGGCCGTGCTGCGCCAGCTGCTGGTCGGCTGCGACGCGGTGATCAACCTGGTGGCCATCCTGCACGGCAGCGAGGCCGACTTCACACGTGCCCACGTCGAGCTGCCGCGCAAGCTGGTGGCCGCCTGTCAGGCCGCAGGCGTGCGGCGCGTGGTGCACGTGAGCGCCCTCGGCGCAGCGGTCCATGCGCCCTCGCGCTACCTGCGTTCCAAGGCCGCCGGCGAGGCGGTGCTGGCCACCAGCGGGCTCGATGTGACCGTGCTGCGGCCGTCGGTCATCTTTGGCGAGCACGACCAGTTCATCAACCTGTTTGCCGCCATGCAAGCGGTGACGCCGGTGGTGCCGCTGGCCGGTGCTTCGGCACAGTTCCAGCCGGTGTGGGTGGAAGACGTGGCGTCGGCCATCGTGGCCGCGCTCGACCAACCCGCCTCCATCGGCCAGACCCTCGAATGCGGCGGGCCCACCGTCTACACGCTCGCGCAGCTGGTGCGCTTCGCCGGGCGCTGCACCGGCCGCGAGCGGCTGGTGATCGCGCTGCCCGAGGCGGTCGCCCGGCTGCAGGCGGGTCTCATGGAGCTGCTGCCCGGCACGCCGCTGATGTCGCGTGACAACGTCGACTCGATGCGCGTGCCCAACGTGCTCGGCGCTCAGCGGCCGACGCTCGAATCGCTGGGCATCGAGCCGCGCTCGCTCGAAGTGGTGATGACCCCGCTGCTGCAAGATCGCATCGGCTGCGCACGGCTCGACAAGCTGCGCGCGCATGCCCATGGCGGCTGAATCCGGCGCACTGGAATGAAAGCCTGGAAGGTCGGTGGTGCCGTACGCGACGCGCTGCTCGGGCGCGCCAGCGGCGACACCGACTGGGTGGTGACCGGCGCCACGCCCGAGCAGATGGTGGCCGCGGGCTACACGCCGGTCGGGCGCGACTTTCCGGTGTTC
>CAIVGK010000037.1 GCA_903905475.1 uncultured Burkholderiales bacterium
ACGCCAGGATGGGCACCCCCAGGAAGCGCAGCACGGCGTTCTCTGCAACCCCCTCATTGGCCTCGAAATCCATCTTGACCCGCGAGGTGCTCAGCTCCCAGGCTTTCTCGCCGCCCTCGGCAGGACAGCTGCTGTAAGTGGTGTTGGTGGCCACCGAGCGCTGGTTGTCGATGAAGTCGATGCGCTGCGCCACGCCGCCAGCCCCCGTGCGCCCAAAAAAGTAGGTGGGCTCGATGAAATACCCCTCGAAGCGCTGGACCTTGATCTGCAACTCCGGTCCGCCGTACCGGTTGCCCTCCTGGCGGATCTGAACGTTGCCGCGTGCCAGCGCCAGATCTTCGACCTGGTCGTAGCTCAGCAGGTCAGCACGCAAGGACAGGTCGCCGCGTCGCAATACAGCGTCACCCTCGGCAACCATCTCGAAGTCGGGTCTACCCCGCATGGACTGCGCTTGCACCGTGATGGGCAGTTGTCTGCCTGCCTCACCGCGAGGCAAGGGCTGAATCGATGTGATGAGCTTCAGGGGCACACCCGCGCCAGACACCATCGGCGCGGCCACCGGTGCCGAGGCCGCCGCCGCTGAGGCTGCTGCCGCAGCCGGCGTTCCCGGCAAAGGCTTGCCCCACTGGGCTCGTGCCGGACCCGCACCGACCGCCAGCAAGACGGCCCAGGCCACCGCACGCAGCGCGCAGCGATGGTGTTGTCCAACGGCATGCGCAGTGAACGCGCCAGAACTCAGCGAAGGGAAAGTAGGGCGAGGCAACAAAGGCGACGGGGCTGGCTGGGGGAGATGGCCGGCGCCACGAACGCGTACGACGGTTTGTAGAATCGATTATCCATGAGGGTCTGGCTGTAAGCGCTAGCGCAAGATCCTGAGTTTCAGGACTGAACACCCCCGTCCCTGCCTTCTGACCTGAGCCCGCCATGACCACAGCCCCCGTATCCGTCGCCGTTGCATGGGACGATCCCGCAAGGCAGGCCGCATTCCAGGCTTGGTTGGCTCCCGTCGCCCGCACGCATGGACTGCGTCCGGACACGTTGCGCCCAGCATCCAGCGACGCCAGCTTCAGGCGTTACCTGCGCCTTGATGGCTCCGGCGGCAGCTTCATCGTGATGGACGCGCCGCCGACGCACGAAGATGTCCGCCCGTTCGTGGCGATCGCCGCCATGATCCAGCAGGCCGGGCTGAACGCGCCACAGGTGCTGGCGCAAGACGTCGAGCACGGTTTTCTGCTGCTCAGCGATCTCGGCTCGCAGCTCTACCTGGGCGAATTGCGCTCGGCCGTGGCCGCCGAAGACTCCGCCCGCGCCGATCGACTCATGCGCGCGGCCTTGTCCGCCCTGGTCGTGTGGCAGCAGCGCGTCGACGCAAGCACCCTGCCGGCCTACGACGACGCGCTGCTGCGACGAGAGCTGGCGCTGTTTCCCGAGTGGTGCGTGCAACGTGAGTTCGGCGTGGTTTGGGGCGCCGATGAACTCGCGGTCTGGGCCACCACCGTCGACCTGCTGGTGGCCAGCGCGCTGGCGCAGCCCACCGTGGCGGTTCACCGCGACTACATGCCGCGCAACCTGATGGTGTGCGGCGACGTGGCCGCCGGCCCGGGCATCCTCGATTTTCAGGACGCGGTGCGCGGGCCGATCACCTATGACGTCGCCTCCATGCTGCGCGACGCCTTCATCAGCTGGGACGAGGAGCTCGAACTCGACTGGGCGATCCGCTACTGGCAACAAGCGCAAAAGGCCGGTCTGCCCGTGCCGGCTGATTTCGGCGAGTTCTGGAAGCCGCTCGAATGGATGGGCCTGCAGCGACACCTCAAGGTGCTGGGCATCTTCTGCCGCCTCAAGCACCGCGACGGCAAGCCGGCCTACAGCGCCGACTTGCCACGGTTTTTTGCGTACGCGCACAAGGTGGCCACACGCTACGAAGGGTTCGGGCCGCTGGCCCGACTGCTCGAGCCGTTGATGGGCGCCACCCGCGTCGATGCCTTCTACTGACCCCTGCGAGAACCACACGATGGACGATCTGGCCCTCATCCGCTCGCACATCCGCACCGTGCCCGACTGGCCCGCCCGTGGCGTGCAATTTCGCGACATCACGCCGCTGCTGCAGAACCCACGGGCGTTTCGCGTGCTGATCGACCAGTTCGTCCACCGCTATTTCGACCAGCGCCCTGCAGCGATTGCCGGGCTCGACGCGCGCGGTTTCATCATCGGCTCGGTGCTGGCCTACGAGCTGAACATCGGCTTCGTGCCCATCCGCAAGCAAGGCAAGCTGCCGTACACCACGCTGGCGGAGTCATACGAGCTGGAGTACGGCTCGGCCACGGTCGAGATCCACACGGACGCCGTGCAGCGTGGCGATCGCGTGGTGCTCATCGATGACCTGATCGCCACGGGCGGCACCATGATGGCCGGCAAGAACCTGCTCGAACGTCTGGGCGCCCACGTGATCGAAGGCGCGGCCATCGTCGACCTGCCCGAACTCGGCGGCAGCACCAGGCTGCGCGCAGCGGGCCTGCCGCTGTTCACGCTGACGTCGTTCGAGGGTCATTGAGGTCTTCATGGACGTGCCGACCGCCACGCTGACGTTCTTGCTGACGGCCGCCGTCGCGGTGGGCCTGATGGCACTGGAGCGGCTGGCCCCGAACCGAAAAGGCGCCACCGACTGGCCGTGGATCGCGAGGGCCGCGGGCCTGGGCCTCGTCGGCATCGCGCTGACGTTGCTGCTCGGCGGGTTGATCGATGCGCATGCGGCCGCCCGCGATTTCTTGCGGCAAGACACGTTTTTGACCCGCTTGCCTGCCGTCTGGCAAGGTTTCCTGGGCTATGTGGCCGTGACCTTCTTCGTGTATTGGTGGCACCGGCTGCGCCATCACAGTGACCGTTTGTGGCTGCTGTTCCATCAAATCCATCACAGCACGTACCGGCTCGAGGCCGCCACCGCGTTTTACGCGCACCCGAATGACTTCTTGGCCAACGCGCTGATCGTCAACGGCGTGACCTATTGGCTGCTCGGCTTTGGAGCGGACGCGGCCGCGTGGGCCGCCTTCTGGGTCGGCGTGTTCGACTTGTGGGAGCACACCAACATCAAGACTCCGCGCTGGCTGGGCTATGTGGTGGTGCGCCCCGAGATGCACCGCGTGCATCACGAACGCGACCGGCACCGCAGCAACTACGGCATCCCGATCTGGGACATGCTCTTTGGCACCTACGAAAACTCGCTGCGGGCGGTTGACTGCGGTTTCACGCCAGCGCAAGAAGGGCGCATCTTCGACATGCTGCGCTTTCGCAACGCAGACCGGCCCTGACGCTGCCGTCGCAGGCTCGGCGGGTGAGCGCTATTTGCCGATGCAAAACCGGCTGAAGATCTCGCCCAGCAATTCGTCTGGCGTGGAGTGGCCCACGATATCGCCGAGCGTGCCTTGCGCCAGGCGCAGCTCCTCCGCAAGCAGGTCGAGTTGAGGGGGCGCCTGATCGAGCCGCCGCTTCGCCTCGTCGAGATGCGCGCCCGTGAGCCGCAGCGCCTGGACATGCCGCGCGCGCGCCGTGTAGACGCCTTCGGGGTGCTCGTGCCAGCCGGCCAGCTCCAGCAGGCGACGGCGCAGATCGCTGAGCCCTTCACCGGTCTTTGCCGACACGCGCAGGCTGTTGGCGCCAGCGCTGTCACCGGGCCGCCCGGGCACCGAGTCGGCCTTGTTGTGGACATCAAGCACGCGCTGGCCGTCGATCAGCGCTTGTGGAAACCTCGCCCGGATGCGGACGTTCTCGGCCTGATGCGCCTCGTCTTCGACGCGCGTGAGGTCCTGCAGGAAGAGCAGCGCGTCGGCCGCTGCGATCTCGCCCCAGCTGCGCTCGATGCCGATGCGCTCGACCGCGTCGTCGGTGTCGCGCAGGCCGGCGGTGTCGATCACATGCACCGGCACGCCTTCGATCTGGATCGTCTGCGTGACCTTGTCGCGGGTGGTGCCGGCAACGGGGGTGACGATGGCCAGCTCGGCGCCGGCCAGCGCATTGAGCAGCGAGCTCTTGCCCACGTTGGGCTGCCCGGCGATCACCACGGTGATGCCCTCACGCAGCAGCGCGCCCTGACGGGTCTGGTCTTGCACCACCCGCAGCCGTGTGGCGATGGCTTCGAGTTGCCCGCGCGCATCGGCTTGTTGCAGGAAGTCGATGTCCTCTTCGGGGAAGTCCAGCGTTGCCTCGACCAGCATGCGCAAGCGCACCAGCTGCTCGTCCAGCGCGTGAATCTGGGCCGAGAAGCCGCCGCTCAACGAGCGCGTGGCCGATCGGGCTGCCGCCTCGGTGCTGGCATCGATCAGGTCGCTGACCGCCTCAGCCTGGGCCAGATCGAGCTTGCCGTTGAGGTAGGCGCGTTCGGTGAATTCGCCGGGCATCGCCGGGCGCAGGGCGGGCAGTCGGGGCCGACGGGTGACCGGGTCCGGTTCCGCCGCGGCCTCGAGGCAGCGTGCCAGCAGCAACTGCAACACGACCGGCCCGCCGTGCGCCTGCAGCTCGAGCACATCTTCGCCCGTGTAGGAGTGCGGCGCGGGAAAGTACAGCGCCAGGCCGTGATCGATCTCCGCGCCGGCGGCATCCCGAAATGGCAGGAAGGTGGCGTGCCGGGGGCCCAGCGCGCGGCCGCACAGCGCTTCGATCAGCGCTCGCAAATCACGCCCCGAGACCCGCACGATGCCCACCGCCGCGCGCCCCGGCGCCGTGGCGATGGCAACGATGGGCTCGTGGTGGCGCGGCAGCATGCGGCTCATTTTCTCCGCACGGTCTGCCGGCCTGCGCGGGCTACTTGCCGAGCACGCCGAGCTTCTTGTTGATCAGGTACTGCTGCGCGATCGACAGGATGTTGTTGGTCAACCAGTACAGCACCAGCCCGGCCGGGAAGTAGAAAAACATCACCGAAAACGCCAGCGGCATGATCCACATCATCTTGGCTTGCAAGGGATCGGGAGGGGTCGGATTGAGCCAGGTCTGCAGCAAGCTGGTGAGCGTCATCAGGATCGGCAAGATGAAGTACGGATCCTTGGCCGACAGGTCCGTGATCCAGCTGATCCACGGCGCGTTGCGCATTTCCACGCTGGCCAGCAGCACCCAGT
Organism: uncultured Burkholderiales bacterium; assembly: GCA_903905475.1. Taxonomy (GTDB): domain Bacteria; phylum Pseudomonadota; class Gammaproteobacteria; order Burkholderiales; family Burkholderiaceae_C; genus PBB1. The sequence continues at coordinate 5,109 of CAIVGK010000037.1, forward strand.
ACAAGGCGATGAAGAACGGCATCTGCACGAAGATCGGCAGGCAGCCGCCCAGCGGATTGACCTTTTCCTCGCGGTAGATGCGCATCATTTCCTGCTGCATCTGCTGCGGCTTGTCCTTCAGGCGCTCGCGCATTTCGGCCACCCGCGGGCCGACGGCCTTCATCTTCGCCATCGACTTGTAGGCGGTGGCATTGAGCCAGAAGAAAGCGATCTTCAGCAGCACCACCAGGCCGACGATCGACCAGCCCCAGTTGCCCAGGAAACCGTGCAGCTGGGTGAGCAGCCAGAACAGCGGCTTGGACAAGATGGTCAGCCAGCCGTAATCCTTGACGAGATCCAGCCCGGGGGCGATTTGGCTCAGAACGTCTTCTTCTTGCGGGCCGGCCAACAGGCGCGAGTCCATCGCATGCGTGGCCCCCGGAGCCAGCGTGCCCATCGGCACGATCATGCCCACGGCGTACTGATTGGTGTCGACCTTGCGGGTGAAGAACTCACGCGGGCTCTTGTCGTCCGTGGTCGCACCCAGCAACCACGCGGTGGCGAAATAGTGCTGAACCATGGCCACCCAGCCGTTGTCGGCGGCGGTGTCATGGTCTGGCTTTTCTGCAGCGGCTCGTTCCTCGATGTCACTGAAGTCGATCTTCTTGAATTTCGAGGCCTCGGTATAGATCGCGGGGCCGGTGAAGGTCATGTAGAAGCTCGACTCCCCCGGTGGCGGATTGCCGTCGCGCACCAGTTGGTAGTAGATCTGCGGCGCGATCGGCGCCGCGGATTCATTCACCACTTCATGCTTGACGGCCACGACATAGCTGCCGCGGTGAAAGGTGTAGGTCTTGATCAACCGGGCGCCGCCCACTGGCGGCGACTGCAATTTCACTTCCAGTTGGTCTTGCCCGTCCTTGAGCGACCAATCGCCAGGCGCCAGACTGAAAACCGTCAGGTGGTTGGGCAGCGCCTCGCCGCCCTGGGTGGCAATCAGCCCGGTCTGGGCTTTGTACAGGCGGCTGGCTGACGCATCAAACAGCACTTCGTTCTTGGTGTGATCCAGACGATCGACCTGCTTGAGCATCTCCAAGCGTACCACGGAGCCACCGAGCGTGTCGATGCTTGCCTTGATCAGGTCGGTCGTGATCTCGATCTTTTGGGATCCGGCCATCGATGCGGCCTCGGCGGCGGCGGGCACGCTGGGCGATGTGACCGTGATGCCTGTGGCGGTGGGCAGCGCGGCGGTCGCTTGAGCACCAACCGCGCTCGGTGCCGAGCCCGCCGGGGCAGAACCTGCAGCCACACCCGTTGACGTCGTGGTCGGCCCGAACATCGACGGATGTCCGTTGTGCTTGTTCCACGCATCCCACAGAAGGACGAGCGACATCGAGAACACCACCCACAGCAGGGTGCGACGCATTTCGGTCATGGGGACTTCTTTTCGTTGAAGAGAAAAAACAGTTGGGGGGTCTGCGCCGGAACCGGATCAAGCCCACCGGCGCACCAGGGGTGGCAGCGCAACAGCCGTTTGCCCGCAAGGTAGCTTCCGGCCGCCGCGCCGTGTGCCTGCAGCGCACCCAACGCGTAGGCAGAGCAGGTGGGCTCGAACCGGCAAGCCGACCCCAGCCACGGACTCAACAGCAAGCGGTAGGCGCGCACGCACCCGATCAGAAGCCGCTGCGCGGGCGACGCGCTCGCGAGCGGCATCATGGCCGGCGCCTGAAAGGCGCAGCCGCAGCTGCCATCAGCGTGGCCAATTCCTGGGAAGCTGTCTGCGCCAAGCGGTCCGACGCAGCGCTCAGGAACTCGGTTCGCGCAAACGGCGACCGCAGTCGGACCACCCACATGCCCCGATCCAGATCGGGCGCGTGCTGCATCGCGGCGCGGATGTGCCGCTTCAGCAGCGTGCGGGTGACGGCCTTGCGCGCGTGTCGCTTGGGCACCACCAAACCCAGCCAGCGACCCTCGGGGGGCATTTCGTCCACAGGCGTGGCAACCGCTTGGGCTGCCCCTGTTGACAACTCTGACTCCAGAGAGGTTTCGAGTGGCTGAGGGTCAGGCCCACATCTCGGAAGCCAAGCCTGTGGTGCTTGCGCCAGGTGGTGCACCGCGAAGTGGGTCGAGCGGGCTCGACAAGGTGCATTGAGCACCTTGGTGAAGTCCGATGCGCGGGTGATGGATGCGATCACGGCCGCTGCAGGTCATGTGGCCCGCGGGTGTGCTCGTGCACACCACACCGGCTTCAGACGGCCAGACGCTTGCGGCCTTTGGCTCGCCGAGCATTGATGACAGCACGGCCGCCACGGGTCTTCATGCGCACGAGGAACCCGTGGGTACGTGCGCGGCGGGTCTTCGAGGGCTGATAAGTACGTTTCATGATGATTCCAGACTGGATTGAGTCTGCGCCCCAAAGGACGAGCCCAAGGACTTTGTTCGCAGAAAACCGAGCATTAGACCAACAAAGCGGGGATTCGTCAAAACCCTGTGTTCAAGGCCGGTCCAAGCGCATCGGAATTTTCCCTCCTCCGGGGGCTTACCCGGCTGTGGATAACTCTCATTTTCTGATGCATTTCGATTAGACTGGCTTGCCTTGAAAGTGCGGTTCTACACAACATGACTCAAGATCTTTGGCAACGCGGTTGCGAGCGTCTCGCGGCCGAACTGCCCGAACAACAATTCAACACGTGGATTCGCCCTTTGCCTGCGGCGGCCGTGTCTGAAACGCTGCAAGGTGCAGTTGCCAGCTTGCTGGTGCCCAACCGCTTCAAGCTCGACTGGATTCGAAACCAGTACGGCGGTCGCATCGAATCCGTGTTGTCGGAGCTGGCGGGAAAACCCGTTCGGCTCGAGATCAGCCTGGCCCCCAGAGATCAGCTGGAGCGCGCAAACGCCGTGCCGTCGGCGCCGCGGCCGCTCGTGGAAGCGAGCTCGCGCGCTGCCAACCCTGCCGCACCGGGGACCCCGGCTGGAACGTTCAACGGCTACGGTTCCTCGGCACCCGCTGCGGCACCCGCGCAGTCTCGACACCGCCTGAATCTGAGTCTCACCTTCGCCAACCTGGTTCCAGGCCGCGCCAACCAGATGGCACGCACGGCGGCGCTCCACGTGGCCGGCGCGCCGGGGCAGATGTACAACCCGCTGTTCATCTACGGCGGTGTCGGTCTGGGCAAGACCCACCTGATGAACGCGGTGGGCAATGCCTTGCTCGCCGATCGGCCCGATGCGCGCGTGCTGTACCTGCACGCCGAGCAGTTCATCACCGACGTTGTCAAGAACTACCAGCGCAAGACCTTCGACGAGTTGAAGGCCAAGTACCACTCGCTCGATCTGCTGCTGATCGATGACGTGCAGTTCTTTGCTGGCAAGGAGCGCACGCAAGAAGAGTTCTTCAATGCGTTCGAGGCGTTGCTGGCCAAGCGCGCGCACATCATCATGACCAGCGACACCTACCCCAAAGGGCTGGTCGACATCGATGAGCGGCTGACCTCGCGCTTCGACGCCGGCCTGACGGTGGCCATCGAACCCCCCGAGCTGGAAATGCGCGTGGCGATCCTGATGCGCAAGGCTGAAGCCGAAGGCACGACGATGCCCGAGGACGTGGCGTTTTTCGTGGCCAAGAATGTGCGCGCCAATGTGCGAGAACTCGAGGGCGCGTTGCGCAAGATCCTGGCGTATTCGCGCTTCAGCCACAAGGAAATCAACATCGCGCTGGCCCGCGAGGCCCTGAAGGATCTGTTGTCAATCCAGAACCGGCAGATCGGCGTCGAGAACATCCAGAAGACCGTGGCGGACTTCTACAAGATCAAGATCGCTGACATGTACTCGAAGAAGCGTCCGGCCAGCATCGCGCGCCCACGCCAGATCGCGATGTACCTGGCCAAGGAAATGACGCAAAAAAGCCTGCCCGAGATCGGTGAGCTGTTCGGCGGGCGGGATCACACCACCGTGCTTCACGCCGTGCGCAAGATTTCAGCCGAGCGGCAGATCAACACCGAGCTCAACCAGCAACTTCATGTGCTGGAACAAACCCTCAAGGGCTGAGCCGCAAACAGCCATGGATTTGATTCTTGTCAATGCACAGCGCTGGGGACAACTTGCTGGCAACTGCGGCTTGTCCACCGGCTCACGGCGAAAGCCAAAGTTGTTGTACTTGAGTCCCGTGCTTCCATGGCTTTTCCGCACAGACTTTGAGACGTTCTAAGCGATTGATTTAAAAGCAGAAAATAGGCTTCTGCACAGAAGTCCCCGGCCCCTACTACTACGGCTAATTTGAGAGGTTCACATGATTGTCTTGAAGACAGCGCAAGAAAAACTTCTGAGTGCGCTCCAATCAGTGTCTGGAATCGTGGAACGCAGGCACACGCTGCCTGTGCTGGCGAACGTGCTGTTGCGCAAGAACGGCTCAGAGATCGAGTTCACCACGTCCGATCTGGAAATCCAGGTGCGCACCCGTGACAGCTTCGATGGCGATGCCAGCACCTTCGCCACCACCGTGGGCGCACGCAAGTTGATCGACATCCTGCGTTCGCTGCCCTCGGATCAGATGGTCACGCTGAGCGCCAATCAGAACAAGCTCACGCTGCAAGGCGGCAAGAGCCGCTTCACCTTGCAAACACTGCCCAGCGATGATTTCCCGCTGGTGCAAGAAGCGGCCGATTTCGGCCCGGTGTTCAAGGTGCCGCAAGCCACGCTCAAGAGCCTGATCAACCAGGTGCACTTTGCGATGGCGGTGCACGACATCCGCTACTACCTCAACGGCATCTTGTTCGTGGCCGAAGGCAAGAGCCTGACGCTGGTGGCCACCGACGGTCACCGCCTGGCGCTGGCTCAGGCCACGCTCGATACCGACATTCCCAAGCAGGAAGTCATCTTGCCGCGCAAGACGGTGCTCGAGTTGCAACGCTTGTTGAAAGACGACAAGGGCAACGACGACAACACCATCGAGATGCGCTTTGCCAGCAACCAGGCCAAGTTCAGCTTCAGCGGCATGGAGTTCGTGACCAAGCTGGTCGAGGGCAAGTTCCCCGACTACAACCGCGTGATCCCCAAGAACCACAAGAACAGCGTGGTGCTGGGCCGTGCGCCGTTGCTGGCTAGCCTGCAACGCGCAGCGATCCTGACCAGCGAAAAGTTCAAGGGCGTGCGCGTGAACATCGAACCCGGCAGCTTGCGCATTGCGTCGAGCAACGCCGAGCAGGAAGAAGCCAAGGAAGAACTCGAGATCGACTACGCCGGTGACAGCATCGACATCGGCTTCAACGTCACCTACCTGATGGACGCGCTGTCGAACATCAGCGCCGAGATGATCAAGCTCGAGTTGCAAGACACCAACTCCAGCGTGCTGATCACCGTGCCCGAGCAGCCCGGCTTCAAGTACGTCGTGATGCCCATGCGGATTTGAGCCGCTGCGCGGTCACTGAGCTCCCCCCTGCCCCCCGCCAAGCGGGGGGTTCTGTATCGAAGAACACCCGGGCTCTGCAGGCCCTTGAAAAAACTTATGAGTGAATCGATCCCTTCGGACGACGACGCAAAAAAGACTGCCAAGGCCGCAGACGATGCCGCTCAGAGTGCGGCCTATGGCGAAGGCAGCATCCAGATCCTCGAGGGCCTTGAGGCCGTGCGCAAGCGCCCCGGCATGTACATCGGCGACACGTCCGACGGCACCGGCTTGCACCACCTGGTGTTCGAGGTCGTCGACAACTCGATCGACGAATCGCTGGCCGGGCACTGCGACGACATCGTGGTCACCATCCATTCCGACAACTCGATTTCTGTCACGGACAACGGGCGCGGCATCCCGACCGGCGTCAAGATGGACGACAAGCACGAGCCCAAGCGCAGTGCGTCCGAGATCGCGTTGACCGAGCTGCACGCAGGCGGCAAGTTCAACCAGAACAGCTACAAGGTTTCGGGCGGCTTGCACGGCGTGGGCGTGAGCTGCGTCAATGGCCTGAGCAAATGGCTGCGCCTGACGGTGCGCCGTGATGGCAAGACGCACTTCATGGAGTTCAAACAGGGCATTCCGCAAGACCGCCTGGTTGAAATGCGCGACGGCTTCGAGATCTCGCCGATGCGCATCACCGGCGATACCGAAAAGCGCGGCACCGAGGTGCACTTCCTGCCCGACCTGGAAATCTTCTCGAACATCGATTTCCACTACGACATCATCGCCAAGAAGCTGCGCGAGCTGAGCTTCCTGAACAACGGCGTGAAGATCCGCCTGGTCGACGAGCGCAACAACAAGGAAGACACCTTCGCCTATGCGGGCGGCGTCAAGGGCTTCGTCCAGTTCATCAATACCGGCAAGAAGGTGCTGCACCCGACCATCTTCGGCGCGGTGGGCGAAAAGCTCAGCGATCAAGGCACCACCATCACCACCGACGTGGCGATGCAGTGGAACGACGGCTACAGCGAGAACGTGCTGTGCTTCACCAACAACATTCCCCAGCGTGACGGCGGCACCCACCTGACGGGGCTGCGCGCGGCCATGACGCGGGTCATCAACAAGTACATCGACGACAGCGAAGTGGCCAAAAAGGCCAAGGTCGAAGTCACCGGCGACGACATGCGCGAAGGCCTGTGCTGCGTGTTGTCCGTCAAGGTGCCCGAGCCCAAGTTCAGCAGCCAGACCAAGGACAAGCTGGTGTCGAGCGAAGTGCGCGGCCCGGTCGAAGACGTGGTGAGCCGCGCGCTGACCGACTACCTGCTCGAGAACCCCGCCGACGCCAAGATCATCGTCGGCAAGATCGTCGATGCCGCGCGTGCCCGCGAGGCTGCCCGCAAGGCGCGCGAAATGACGCGTCGCAAGGGCGTGCTCGACGGCATGGGCCTGCCCGGCAAGCTCGCCGACTGCCAAGAAAAAGACCCCGCCTTGTGCGAGATCTACATCGTGGAGGGCGACTCCGCCGGCGGCTCGGCCAAGCAAGGCCGCGACCGCAAGTTCCAGGCGATCCTGCCACTGCGCGGCAAGATCTTGAACGTCGAGAAGGCGCGCTACGAAAAGCTGCTGACCAGCAACGAAATCCTCACGCTGATCACCGCGTTGGGCACCGGCATCGGCAAGGGCATGGGGGGCGACGACTTCAACCCCGACAAGCTGCGCTACCACCGCATCATCATCATGACCGACGCTGACGTGGACGGCGCGCACATCCGCACGCTGCTGCTCACGTTCTTGTTCCGCCAGATGCCCGAGCTGGTCGAGCGCGGCCACATCTACATCGCGCAACCGCCGCTCTACAAGGTCAAGCTCGGCAAGGAAGAGCAGTACCTGAAAGACGGTCACGAGCTCGACGCCTACTTGCTGCGCGTGGCGCTCAAAGATGCCCGCCTTGAAACCGGCATCGAAGGCGCGCCCGTGCTGCAAGGCGAAACGCTCGAAGCGCTGGCGCAGCAGTACGTGCTGGCCAACAACGTCGTTGATCGCCTGAGCGCGTGGATGGACATCGACGCCCTGCGCGCCATGGCCAACGGCTTGCCGCTCAATCTGGACACGCTCGAAGCCGCCGAGCAATCGGCCAGCGAACTCAAAGCCGCGCT
>CAIVGK010000038.1 GCA_903905475.1 uncultured Burkholderiales bacterium
ACCTTGCAGTCCTTCGCCGTTGAGGCTTCGGGCACCTACACCCTCTGGGACTACAGCCTCCCGATTTCCGCCTTGCAAGCCGGTGGCGAGGCCACTGCCGGGATTTATGAGGATTTGGGCAGCGGTTCCGTTTATGGCACCAGCTTCTATCAGCCTAGCGATTCGGTGAACCTCCCAACATTCAACGGCTACCGATCCATCACACTCAACCAAAGCGCCGTCAATGATTTCAATGCGGCGGTCGGAGACGAGCAGTGGGCTTTGGGCGGAGCCTTTGACACCACCGCCCCGATCCCCGAACCCGAGACCTACGCGCTGATGCTCGCCGGTCTGGGCGTGGTGGGCTGGATGGCGCGGCGTCGCAAGGCCTGAGTCTTCAGCGCTTGCCGCGCCATAGAAAAAGCCGCCCTCGGGCGGCTTTTTTCATGCTCCGCGCGCGATGTCGCGGTGGCGAGGATGTTCGCGGCCCGTGCAGCAGCGGCCGGTATGAAAGGTCAGGCGTGCAGCGAGCCGCTGCGGCCGAGTCGCTCGGCGGCGCCGTAGTTGCCGTACATGACCGGCGCGTCGCGTGGCAACAGCACGTCGATCGCACGGTCGAGCGCAGCGGTGGCACGGGACAGGCTCTCGCGCTGGGCGGCCACCGAGCCACCGGCATCGACCAGACGCCGGCGCAGCGAGGCCGGCAGCGGGCCGCTGCGTGCGGCGCGTGAAAAGTGATCGACCGCATTCGACAACGCCCGGTGCAACTCGCTGGAGTGCAAGTCGATGGACTCCAAGTCCCGTGCGCGCAGCGCTTCTCCCAGCGACGTCAGTCGGCTTTCCACCGCGCTGAGCGTGGACTCGAGCACCGGGTCGGCAACTTCAGCGCTCAAGGCCGGGTTCGGGAGGCTTGGCGACAGCGTCAGATGCATGGTGTCGGCGGTGGGTGATCGAACGTGGATGAGGCGTGCCGCAGGAAAGCTCAGGCCTTGTTCGCGCCGCCAGACAACAACTCGGCTGCATTGGCGATCAATTTGTCAGCGATCACCTCGGCATTGACGGCGAATTCACCGCGCTCGATCGATTGCGAAACGCGCTCGACCTTGCCGGCGTTGAATTCGGCGTCGCCCGCAGACAGCAGCGAGGTGGCCGTGCTGGACAGGGCGACCTGGGCGCTGGCCTCGGCGGGCTGGCCGGTGGCGCTGGATGCGGCGTTGGCGGTTGCAGCAGTCGACGGTGGCGTTGCGGCCGGCGTCACGACAGGCTTGTCAGCCGGATTTCCGATTTTCATGATGTTCTCCCTACTGGCGGCAGAGTGAGCGGCCGTTTCAACATGAAGATTTTTTCGGCCGAACGGCGGTCGACTTTAGACTTTTTCAGCCGTCCGTCGGGTGTGCTGCGGGTGATCGCGACCGGGGGAGGCCCACTCACAAGGACACCTCGAGCTGTCTTGCCGCCACGGGCAGCCCGGTGACGATCTGTCCACCTTCGGTGCGCACGCGGGCGCTTTGCCCTTCGAAGCCCGGGCTGAGTGCCGTGCCCGCGCCCGCCACCGTGAAGCCTTTGCCTGTGGCCAGCACCTTCACGGTGTCACCGGCGGCAAACCACTGCCTGGATTTCAGGTCGGCCTGACGCACGCCCTGGCCGGCGACCAGCGATCGGGTCAGCGCGCGGCCCAGCGCCAGCGGCTCCGACACGATCACCGGGCTGTTGTCTGCGGCCAGATCGACCTCGGCATGGGCCAGGTCATCGGCTTGCAGCGTGGTGCCCAGCGCCAGCGACTGCGCGGCCACCAAGGCCTGGCCGTACACATGCACGGTGATGGGCAGGTACACATTCCACAGCCGCTCGCCTTGCGTGCAGCGCAGTCCGATGCGTGACTTGCCCCACAGGCGCATGCCGGTGGGCAGATACGGTTCGATGCGCTGGCAAGGCGCCAGCTTCAGGCGTGGATCCAGCGCGCCAACCGTGACATCAAAGCGCAGCGGCGCCGCGTTGCCGGTGCCCGAGACGCGGGATTGCTGCGAGGCGATCAGGGCCAGTTCGCGCACCTGAGCGATCAGCGCGGCGTCGACCGTGTCGGCGATCGGTTGGGCAGGCGCACGCGGCGCGATGCAGAGAAAGGTGAGTGCCAGCCAGGCGCTCCACGCCGCTCGCCACGGCAGGGCCGCACGACGTGCTGGCGATGGGGCGGAAGTGGATTTCATGCCGCCACTGTAGGCGGCGAGCAGGCTGTTCAAAGCGCAGAAATGACGCCCATTCAGGGCTCTCTTTTCGCTGATGTCTTTGGAGTCGCTGCCCACAATGACTGCAACCCGGCCCCCTTTGGAGCGCCCCATGATCAACAACCTCACCCGCATCCTCGACTTCCAGGCACAGGCATTGACCCTGCGGTCGGAGCGCCAGCGTTTGCTGGCCAGCAACATCGCCAACGCCGACACGCCGGGCTACAAGTCACGTGACATGGACTTCGCGCAGGCCTTGCGTGACGCCACCGGCCAGCAGGGTTCGAGCCTGGGCATGAGCCGGCCTACGGGCGTGGCCAGCACCGGCCGCCTGGACACCACGCAGGCCGGCCACCTCTCGGGCAGCACCGTGCTGCCCGGCGAGGCGCGCTTGCTGTATTCCACCGCCAGCCAGCCCAGCCTCGACAACAACTCCGTCGACATGGACCGCGAGCGGGCCAGCTTCGCCGACAACGCCATCAAGTACGAGGCCACGCTGGGCTTCATCACCGGCGGCGTGAAGACGATGCTCGAAGCGATCAAGGGGCAAGCATGAAGACACTGCCAATTGAGCGGCGTGCCGAGCGACGGGCCGCTCCCAAGCCGGCGCGCTTCCCCTCGGGGCAGTGGGCGATGGCTGCATCGCACGGGGGGCAGTCATGAGCATGCTGAACATCTTCAATGTCGCGGGCAGCGCCATCAGCGCGCAAAGCCAGCGGCTCAACGTGGTGGCCTCGAACCTGGCCAACGCCGACACCGTGGCCGGGCCCGATGGCTCCGCCTACAAGGCGCGGCAGGTGAACTTCCAGACCCAGATGCTGGGCGCGGGCTCGGGCAATCCCGGTACGGCGGGCGTGAGCGTCAGCACGATCAGCGAGAACCAGACGCCGGGCCGCCGGGTGCACGACCCCAAGCACCCCTCGGCCGATGCCGACGGCTACGTCGTCTACAGCAACGTCAACGCCGTCGAGGAGATGGTCAACATGATCTCGGCGTCGCGCTCGTACCAGAACAACGTTGAAGTCATGAACACGGCGAAGTCGCTGCTGCTCAAGACCTTGCAGATGGGCAACTGAGCCCGACACCCCAGGGAACCGCCATGGATTTCTCGACCCTCAACATTGCCTCGAAGAGCACCGCTGCGGCGGCCTCCGCGGCCCACGACACCGCTTCGGCGGCCGGCTCGCAGGACCGCTTCTTGAAGCTGCTGGTCACGCAGATGCAAAACCAGGATCCGCTCAGTCCGATGGACAACGCGCAGCTGACCACGCAGATCGCGCAGATCAACACCGTCACCGGCATCGACAAGCTCAACACCTCGGTGGAAGGGTTGTCGGGCCAGTTCGTCCAGATGCAAGCGCTGCAAGGCGCGGCCCTGGTCGGCCGCGATGTGGTGGTGCCGGGCAACGTGCTCGACATCACCAACGGCGTGGGCCAGGGCGGCTTCGAACTCGGCGCTCCGGCCGACAACGTCAAGGTCGAGGTGCTGTCGCCGGCCGGACAGGTCGTCGGCTCGATGAACCTGGGTGCCCAGGGCAGCGGCATGCAAGGCTTCGAGTGGCCGGCCTCCGGCGCCACCAACGACAGCGGCCTGCGCTTTCGCGTGACGGCCACCAGCGGCAGCGTCAACAGCTCGCCCACCACCTTGATGCGTGACCGGGTGAATGCCATCACCACCGGGGGCAACGCGCTCAACCTCGAACTTCAGAACGCCGGCAGCGTGCCCTACAGCGCGGTTCGCGCCCTGAACTGATCCGCCCACCTTCCCAGCACACCTGCAAGGACACACCATGAGCTTCCAACAAGGTCTCTCCGGATTGAACGCCACGAGCAAGAGCCTCGAGGTCATCGGCAACAACATCGCCAACGCCAACACCTACGGTGCCAAGAGCTCGCGCGCCGAGTTCTCGGACATGTACGCCACGGCCATGAATGGCGCCGGCGGCGGCGGCGCGGCGGCGGGCATCGGCGTGAGCGTCTCGTCGGTGGCGCAGCAGTTCAACCAGGGCAACATCACCACGACCACGAACCCGCTCGACATGGCCATCAACGGCCGCGGCTTCTTCCAGATCCAGGCCGCCAGTGGCGAGACGGTGTACAGCCGCAACGGCCAGTTCAAGCTCGACCGCGACGGCTTCGTCGTCAATGGCCAAGGCCTCAAGCTCAAGGCCCAAGTCTGGGACGAGACCGCCGGCCGCGGTGCGGGCGATGCGGTCCCGATCCAGTTGCAAACCGGTCTGGGTGCGCCGGTGAAAACCGGTGCCGGCACCAACCCGGTGCTGGCCGGTGTGCAGCTGACGATCAACCTCGATGCGCGCAAGGACGCGCCGACCGCCGCGATGGCCTTCGACACGCCCGAGAGCTACAACTTCTCGACCTCGCAGACCCTGTTCGACGGGCAGGGCGCGCCGCTCACCATGGCGTACTACTTCCGCAAGACGGCCACCGACAGCTGGGATGTCTATGGCTCCATCAACGGGCAGCCGTGGGACGGCGTCTCGGCGGCTCCAGCGACCCCAGGGCCTCCACCGGTCGCAGCGGTTCAAATGAACCCACTGACCACCTTGAGCTTCAGTGCCGATGGCGTGCTGACCACTGCGCCGGCCAGCGTGAATCACGACATCATCGATCCGCGCCTGCCGACCACGCCGACGCCAACAACGCTGTTCTCGCAGCTGCCGATCAGCTTCGAGGGCACCAGCCAGTACGCCGCGGGTTTCAGCGTGTCGCAGCTCAAGCAGGACGGTTACGCCTCCGGTGAGCTGACCGGCATGTCGTTCGACTCGACCGGCGTGGCCAAGGCCACGTTCTCCAACGGCCGTTCGACCAATCTGGCGCAAATCCAGCTGACCGACTTCAGCAACCTGCAAGGCTTGCAGCCGCTGGGTGCCAACCTGTGGCAGGCCACCTACGCCTCGGGCGACCCGGTGCGCGTCGGGTCCCCGGGCAGCGGTGTGCTGGGTTCGGTGCAGGCCGGTGCCCTGGAGGAATCCAACGTCGACCTGACCGGCGAGCTGGTCAACATGATCACCGCGCAGCGCCTGTACCAGGCCAACTCGCAGACCATCAAGACGCAAGACCAGGTGCTGCAGACCCTGGTGAACCTGCGTTAAGCCATCCGCCAACCCGCCTGAGCTGAGCCCACGAGGAGTCACCCATGGACCGCATGATTTACCTGTCGATGTCGGGGGCCAAGGCCACGATGCAGCGTCAGGAGACGCTCGCGCACAACCTGGCGAACGTGTCGACCAGCGGCTTTCGCGCCGAACTGCAGGCGTTTCGCGCCGTGCCGGTGCAAGGCAGCGGCGCCAATTCCCGGGTCTACGCGCTCGAATCGACGCCGGGCTACGACGCCACGCCAGGCACGGTGTCGGCCACCGGGCGCCACCTCGACGTGGCCATGCGGGGCAACGCCTGGCTGGCCGTGCAGGCCGGTGATGGCACCGAGGCCTACACCCGCGGCGGCGCGCTCGATGTGTCTGCAGATGGCACGCTGACCACGCGCGGTGGCATCACGGTGCTCGGTGACGGCGGGCCCATCCAGGTGCCGCAAAACAGCGAGATCTCCATCGGCACCGATGGCACCGTCAGCGCACGCACCAACAACGGCAAGCCGACGCCTGTGGGCCGGCTCAAGCTGGTGACGCCCGAGACGCCGCTCGATCGTGGCGAGGACGGGCTGTTTCGCGCGGCCGGCGGCGACTTGCCGGCCGATGCGACCGCCCGCGTGCAGGACGGCGCGCTCGAGGGCTCCAACGTGAGCCCGGTCGAGACGATGGTCGCCATGATCTCTGCGGCCCGCCAGTTCGAGGCCCAGATCAAGATGATGCAGACCGCCGAGAGCAATGAAAAAGCGGCCGCGCAACTGCTGTCGCTCAACTGATTTTCTGAACAAGGACTCCCGCCATGATGCGCTCCCTGTGGATTTCGAAGACCGGCATGGAAGCCCAGCAAACCCAGCTGGACGCCATCTCGAACAACCTCGCCAACGTCTCGACCAACGGCTACAAGAAGTCGCACGCGGTGTTCGAAGACCTGATGTACCAAAACGTGCGTCAGTCCGGTGCCGCCAGCACCGACCAGACCGTCTTGCCCACCGGACTGCAGCTCGGACTGGGCACGCGTGCGGTGGCCACTTCGCGCAGCTTCAGCCAGGGCAACCTGCAGCAAACCAGCAACCCGCTCGACATGGCCGTTCGCGGCAACGGCTTCTTCGAGATCCAGATGCCGGACGGCACCAGCGGCTACACCCGCGACGGCTCGTTCCAGGTCAGCTCCACCGGACAGCTGGTCACCAACAACGGCGCTCCGGTCAACCCGGGCATCACCATCCCGACCACCGCCACCAGCGTGACGGTGGGCAGTGACGGCACGGTCAGCGTGACGCTGCCCGGCCAGACCTTGCCGCAAAACGTCGGCCAGATTCAGCTGGTGAACTTCGTCAATCCGGCCGGTCTCGAGCCCAAGGGGCAGAACCTGTTCGGCGAAACCGCCTCCTCGGGCACCCCCAACACCGGCACGCCGGGGCAAAACGGGCTGGGCTCGATCTCGCAGGGCTTTGTCGAGACCTCGAACGTCAACGTGGTCGAGGAGCTGGTCTCGATGATCCAGACGCAGCGCGCCTACGAGCTCAACTCCAAGGCCATCTCGACGTCGGATCAGATGCTGGCCAAGCTGGGACAGCTGTGATGCGTGCCGCTCGCGTGATGCGCGCGGCCCGGCGCAGCGCCGCGGTGCTCGCCTTGCTGGCGTTGTGCGGCTGCGAAGCGCTGGCGCCGCGACCCAAGGTCGAGGTGGCCATGCCGACCCACGCGGTGCCCGCCCCGCTGGCCGCGCCGAATTCAGCCGTCAACAGCGGTTCGATCTTCCAGGCGGCGCAGTACCGCCCGCTGTTCGAAGACCACCGCGCCCGACTGGTCGGCGACATCCTCACGGTGCAGATCGTCGAGAACGTGACGGCCAGCCAGAAGAGCAAGAGCAGCATCGACAAGGGCGGCACGGTGACGGCCGGCGTGACCGCGGTGCCGTTCCTGCCGGCGAGCGCGCTCAACCGGGCCACGGCCAACGGCACGTCGAGCAACAAGTTCGATGGCACCGGCAGCACCGAGAACACCAACGACTTCACCGGCACGGTCACCGCCACCGTCACCGGCGTGCTGCCCAACGGGCACTTGCTGATCTCGGGCGAAAAGCAGATCGGCGTCAACGACAACGTCGACGTGCTGCGCTTTTCGGGCCAGGTCGATCCGCGCTCGATCCAGCCGGGCAACACGGTGCCGTCGGCACAGGTCGCCAATGTGCGACTCGAGCACCGCGGCCGTGGCGCGCAGGCCGATTCGCAGGTAATTGGCTGGTTAGCACGGTTCTTTTTGAGCGTTCTGCCCATTTGAGTTTCTCCAGAATCGGTTGCAACAGGGAGTGCAATCGAGATGGACAGGGTGGGCAGACTCACGCAAACGGGATGGTTCTTCGGCGGGTGCCTGGCGCTGGCCATCGCCGCCTGGCCCGTGGGCGCCCAAGCCGCCCGCATCAAGGAAATCGCCTCGGTGCAAGGCGTGCGGTCCAACCAGCTGGTGGGCTACGGACTGGTGGTGGGCCTCGACGGCACCGGCGACCAGACCACCTCGGCGCCCTTCACCACCCAGAGCATCAACTCGCTGCTGCAGCAAATGGGCGTGACGGTTCCGGCCGGCGCCTCGATGCAGCTCAAGAACGTCGCGGCGGTGATGGTCACCGCGCAGTTGCCCGCCTTTGCGCAACCCGGTCAGCCCATCGACGTCAACGTGTCGTCGCTCGCCAACGCCAAGAGCCTGCGCGGCGGCACCCTCATCGCCACGCCGCTCAAGGGTGCCGATGGCCAGATCTACGCGCTCGCCCAGGGCAACCTGATCGTCGGCGGCGCCGGGGCCTCGGCGGGCGGCTCCAAGGTGCAGATCAATCACCTGAGCGCCGGGCGCATCCCTGAAGGCGCCACGGTGGAGCGTGCCGTGGCCACGCCGCTCAATCAGGGCAGCATCTTGCAGCTCGATCTGAACGCCAGTGACTACAACACCGCGCGCCAGGTGGCACGCGCCATCAACACCCGCATGGGTGGCAGCGTGGCGCAGGCCGTTGACGGCCGCCGCGTGCAAGTGGCCATGCCCGAGTCGCCCGACGAGCGGGTGTCGTTCATGGCCGAGATCGAGAACCTCAACGTCGAGCTGGCCAGCCCGGCGGCGCGCGTGATCATCAATGCGCGCACCGGCTCGGTGGTGGTCAATGAAGCGGTGACGCTCAGCGCGTGCGCGGTGGCCCACGGCAGCTTGTCGGTCACCATCAACACCACGCCGCTGGTCAGCCAGCCCAATGCGTTTTCGCAGGGCCAGACGGTGCAGTCCGAAAAGAGCGACATCACCATCCGCCAGGAGCCCGGCTCGCTGATCCAGCTGCCCGCGGGCACCAAGCTCGCCGATGTGGTGAAAGCGCTCAACTCGCTGGGCGCCACACCGCAAGACCTGGTGGCGATCTTGCAGGCGATGAAATCCGCCGGCGCGCTGAATGCCGAACTCGAGGTGATCTGATGAACCTCCACTCGCCAGTGAACAGCGCGCTGCTTTCGCAGGGAGCCTCGTCGAGCGTCGATGCGCGCTCGCTGGCGGCGTTGCGCACCACCTCGTCGCGCGACCCCAAGGCGGCCATCAAGGAAACCGCCAAGCAGTTCGAGGCGATGTTCATGCAGCAGCTGCTGAAAAGCATGCGCGAGGCGCAAGCCGCCATGTCCAGCGGGATGATGGACAACTCGGGCACCAGCCTGGGCAACGAAATGCTCGACGGCGAATACGCCAGGCAGATGAGTGGCACCACCGGCGGCCTGGCCGACGTGATCGCCCGCCAGCTCGAGCGCCAGATGGGCACGTCCACGCCCGGGCCGGTGCCCCTCAATCCGTTGTCCAACGCACCCGGTGCCGCGTTGCCAGCCGCCGCTGCGGCCGGCGCGCCCGCCGTGTCTGGCAGCGGCAAGCAGGCCGATTTCGTGCGCAGCCACACCGATGCGGCGCGTGCCGCCGAGGCCCAAACCGGCATCCCGGCCGGCTTCATGGTGGCGCAGGCCGCGCACGAATCGGGCTGGGGCCGCCGCGAGATCAAGCGCGCCGATGGATCGAGCTCGTTCAACGTGTTCGGCATCAAGGCCGGCAGCCACTGGAAAGGTCCGGTGGCCGAAGTCACCACCACCGAATACACCGCCGGCGTGGCGCACAAGGTGACGGCGAAATTCCGCGCCTACAGCTCCTACGAGGAATCGTTCAAGGACTACGCCAGGCTGATGAAAGACAGCCCGCGCTACGCCCAGGTGATGGCCAGCGCCAGCGGCGACAACGCCAGTGCGGCGGGCTTCGCCCAGGGCCTGCAGCGTGCGGGTTATGCGACCGATCCGGCCTATGCCGACAAGCTCACCCGTGTCATCAACACGACGCTGCGACTGCAGCGCGTGATGACGGCCTGATCACAAGGACGGCGTCATGGGAACCGGTGCATTGATGTCTCTGGGCGTGCGGGCCATGGCGGCCAGCTACGCCCAACTGCAGACCACCAGCAACAACATCACCAACGTCAACACCAAGGGCTACTCGCGTCAGGAGGTGCAGCTCGCGACCGCCGGCGGGCAGCACACCGGCGCCGGCTTCTTCGGGCGTGGCGTCGATGTGACCAGCGTGACGCGGGCGCACGACGAGTTCCTGACGCGCGAGGCGTCGCTGTCGAGTTCGCTGGCCGCGGCCGACAGTGCGCGCAGCGAGCAGTTGCTGCGCCTCGAGAAGGTGTTCGGCACCGGCGAGTCCGGTCTGGGCTACGCGACCCACCAGGTGTTCAACGCCTTCGCCGACGTGTCGAACAAGCCGCAGGACCTGTCTTCGCGGCAGGTGGTGCTGTCGCGCGCTGGCGAACTCGCCGCGCGCTTCACCACCGCAGGCCAGCAGATCGACGACTTGCAAGCCGGTGTCACGGTGGATTTGCAGGCGTCGGTGTCTCAGGTCAATGACCTGACGCGGCAGATCGCCGAGCTGAACCAGAAGATCTCCAACGTGCGCGGCACCGGACAGCCGCCCAACGACCTGCTCGACCAGCGCGACACGGCCATTCAGAACCTGAGCGAACTGGTGCAGGTGTCGACCATCGGTGCGGACGACGGCTCGGTGTCGGTGTTCATGGGCGCCGGTCAGGCCCTGGTGCTGGGCAACCGCACCACCGATCTGGTGTCGATGCGCGACCCGTACGACAACTCGCGCGTGGTGCTGGGCATCGTCACCGAGGGCGCCAACACGGCCTTGCCGCCGTCGCTGCTCGCCGGCGGCAGCATCGCCGGGCTGGTGCGCTTTCAAAGCAGCGACATCACCGACGCGCGCAACCTGCTGGGCCAGATGGCGCTGGCCGTGGGCCTGCAGATCAACGAGCAGCAGTCGCTGGGGCTGGACCTCAACGGGCAGACCGGCGCGGCGATGTTCCGCTTCGGTTCGGCCTCGGGCCTGCCGGTATTGGCGGCCCTTGGGTCTTCGGCCAATGGTGGCGCAGCGGCCATCTCGGTCACGCTGCAGTCGCCCGCCACGCTCAGCGCCGCCGGCGTGAGCAGCGTGCAGGCCACCGACTACCGCATCACCGCCGATGGCCTGGGCGGCTTCGAACTGGCGCGACTCAGGGGCGGCGAGATCGATCCCGACTTTGCCGCGCAAAGCGTGGCCAACGGCGATCTGGTGGATGGCTTTGCCATCAGCATCAGCGGCGCTGCCGGCGCCGGCGACACCTTCTTGTTGCGCCCGGCTGCCGCTGCGGCGCGCGACATGCGGCTGGACCTGTCCAACCCCAAGCTGATCGCCGCGGCCTCGCCGCTCAGCTCGACCTTGGGCACCACCAATGCGGGCACCGGTGCGGTGACGGCGATCGCCGTCGATGGCACCGCGGTCAGGACGAATCCGAACCTGCCGGTCACCCTGCAATTCCAGACCACCGCCACGCCGGGTCAGTACACCTACACCTGGACCAACGGCGCAGGCGCCAGCGCGCCGGCGGCCTGGGTGCCGGGTCAGCCCATCGACTACCCGGGCACCACCGCGAGCAACGGCTTTTCGGTGCAGATCACCGGCGTGCCGGTGGCTGCCGACAGCAGCGTGTCGCCCGCCGTGGCGAGCGACACCTTCGTCTTCGGTGCCAACGCCTACCCGAACGCCGACAACACCAACGCCAACGCCTTGCTGGCGCTGCGCGACAACCCGCTCGTGGGGGCGATCTGGAGCGGTGGCACCTTGCAGCCCGGTGCCAGCGTGACCGACGCGTTCGCGGGCATCGTGGCCAGCATCGGCGTGCGGGTGCAAAGCGCCAAGTCGGCCGCCGCGCTGTCGGCCGGCGTTGCCGCCGAGGCCGAACTGGCGCGTTCGGCCAAGTCCGGCGTCAACCTCGACGAGGAAGCCGCCCGGCTGATCCAGTACCAGCAGACCTACCAGGCGGCGGCCAAGATGCTGCAAGTCGCGCAGTCGGTGTTCGACACGCTGCTGCAGACCGCGGGTCGCTGATGTCATGCCCGTCCCTTTGCCTGTGTTGACCTGACCGAGCACTGCCATGCGAATTGCCTCAGCCCATTCCCACGACATCACCATCGACACGCTGCAGCGCCGTCAGGCCGACCTGAGCGATCTGCAAACCCGCCTGACCAGCGGCAAGCGCGTGCTCAAGGCCAGCGACGACCCGGCCGCCGCCGCGCGTGCCGAGCGCGCCTTGGCCGCCGAGATGCGTAGCGATACCTCGCAGCGCAGCGTCGACGCCAGCAAGGTCGCGATGAGCCAGACCGAAAGCGCGCTCGGTGATGCCGGCGAGCTGCTGCAGCAAGTGCGCGAGGCGCTGGTCGCCTCGGGCAATGCGACCTACACCGACGCCGAACGCTTCCAGCTCGGCGCCAGCTTGAGCAGCATGCGCCAGCAGTTGCTGGGCGTGGCCAACCGCTCTGATGGCGCGGGGTCTTACCTGTTCGGTGGCCAGGGCTCCTCGCAGCCGCCGTTCGTCGATTCGCCGGCGCCTGCGGGGGTTCAGTTCATCGGCACGTCCGGCCAGCTGCGCGCCTCGTCGGACACCGCGCTGCCGCTGAGCACCGATGGCGTGGCCGGGTGGTTGAGTGCGAGCACCGGCAACGGCGTGTTCGTCACCCAATCGGCCACCAACAGCGTGAACGGTGCCGCGGTGAGCGGCGCCTGGATCGATGCCGGTACGGTGACCACCCCGTCGGCGCTGTTCCCGGTGACCGACACCGGCTACCGCGTGCACTTCACCAGCAGCAGCACCTACGACATCGAAAGCTATTCGCTGTCGTCACCCGCCACGCCGCCCACCGTGGAAAGCTCGGGCGCCTACCAGTCGGGCAAGGCCATCGCCGTGCACGGCATGGCGGTCACCGTCACTGGCACGCCGACCACCGGCGACCAGTTCAGCATCGCGCCATCGACGCCCACGCTCAGCGTGTTCGACACCATCGATGCGGCGATCAGCGAGCTGCGCACGGCCCATTGCACGCCCGCGCAACGCGCCCAGTCGACCGCCGACCGGCTGCGCGATGTCGATGCCTCGATGGTCTCGCTGGGCCTCGCGCGCTCGACCGTGGGTGGCGCGCTCAACCTCATCGACAACGAGACCAGCCGACTGGCCGATCAAAAGCTCATCGCGCAGACCGAACGCTCGGACGCCGAAGACCTCGACATGCCGCAGGCGCTGTCGGAGTTCCAGAACCAGCAGACCGGTTACGAGGCGGCGCTAAAGGCGTATTCGATGGTGCAGAAGATGTCTTTGTTCCAGTACATCGCAGGTTGAGTCGGATGCCGGCGCGCTGCCGACCTTGCGTTCTGGAGACCTTGTGACCGACGACGACATCCTGGCCCAGGTGGCCCTGGGCTATTCCGCTTTCATCGACCGCTCCCGCGCGGTCACCGCCACGCGGCTGACGGTGTTCGCGCTGCGTGCCGACGTCGCGCTCGACGTGGCTCAGTTGCTCAACGCGGTGGCCGCCGTGTGGCCCGCCGAGGGCGGCCGTGTGTCGCTCAACATCACCAGCGAAAGCCTGCTGCAGGACTTGCTGCGCGCCACACCGTCGCAAAACCTGATGATCGAAGTGCCCGCCTTCATGGCCGCCGATCCAGCGAACTCGCCGGCCATCCTCGCGTTGCACGCCCGCGGCAACACCTTGCTCATCAAGGGACGACCGCTGCGCGAACTGCCGCGCGAGGTGCTGCCGTGCTTCAAGCATGCGGTCATCGATCTGGCCGACGACCGGCGCAGCAGCCCGGCCGCCCAGGCCGCACCGGTGGGCACGACGCGCCATATTTCGCACATGCTGGCGGGCATCCACTGCGTGGCCGACATGAACGGCGCGTTCGATCGCGGCGCCGCAGCGGTGCTCGGCTGGCCGATCGGCGATGAGGTGGGCGCGCGGCTCGCCGGAGCGCGTGCGGCCCCGACCCCGGTCGATCTGCAATCGGTGGTGGAGCTGATCCGTCAGGTCGACCAGGAAGAGCCGGCCGAAAAGATCGAGCGCACCCTCAAGCGCGACCCGTCGCTGGGCTTCAAGATCCTGCGCTACATCAACTCGCCGGCCTTCGGGCTGTCGGTGGAGGTCAACTCGTTCAGCCACGCGGTGATGCTGCTGGGCTACCAGCGACTCAAGCGCTGGCTGGCGCTGATGCTGGCCACCGCCAGCAAGGAGCCCAACGTGCGCGCGGCCATGTTCGCCTCGGTGCGCCGCGGGCTGGTCATGGAAGAGCTCGCCCGCGACAGCGGCGATCAGGAGCTGCGCAACGAGCTGTTCATCTGCGGCGTGTTCTCGCTGCTCGATCGCTTGTTCGGACAGTCGCTGGCCGAGCTGCTGCAAACCATTCCCGTGCCGCAGCGCGTGCACGACACGCTGGTCAATGGCACCGGTCCGTACATGCCGTATTTCAATCTGGTGCGTGCCATCGAGTCGGAGTCTTTGTTTGACCTGCGCGAATGTGCCGATGCGCTGATGATGGGCATGCGGGAAGTCAACCAGGCCACGCTGCGCGCGCTGGCGATGGCCGCGCAACTCGACTGAACCGCACGCCGTGCGCGACGCGATAGATTCGCGGGCATGAACGCTCCAACCGCCGCGTGGTGACACGCATGGCCGCTGCCGTCAACCTGCCGCCGCTCGAACAATTCTTCGACCTTCTGTCCGACGGCGTGCTGCTGTTCGATCGGCGAGCGCAGGTGAGCTTTGCCAACACCGCGGCGCTGCGCCGTCTGCCCGCGCTGGTCGGTGCCTCGGTCCAGGAGTGGCAGCCGGTGCTCGGCGCACCGCTGGTCGAGTGGATCGCCCAGGCGATCGGCACGGCGCCAGGAGCGCTGCGCTTTCCCGGCTCCGCGGCCGTGCGTTCGGTGTGGCCGTCGCGCCGCAGCGTCGAGTCGCTGCCGCCGCTGGCCGTGCTGGACGATGGGCGTTCGGCCGGCGCCGCCTGGCAGGTCCTGGGGCCTGGGCTGTTCGCGCTGCGGCTGCACTGGAGCGACACCACGTCGGGTGCCGCCGAAGCGTTCCCGGCCGCCGCCCCCGCGCTGCCGCCGACCATCGCCGGCCCGGTGATTGCCGAGCTCATGCACGTGCTGTGGGAGTCGCCCTTTGCGGCCTTGCTGCAAGACACGCGCGGGCGCATCGTCGATGTCAACGCCGCCTTCGAGGCCTTCAGCGGCTACCCGCGAGACCGGCTGATCGGCATCGACGCCCTCCAGCTCGAACCCGAGGCCGACCGGCAGGCCGGCTTCGACGGCTGCGAGCGCTGGCGGGACGCTTCATCACGCGCCAGCGAGCGCACGCTCACCAGCCGCCGGCTGGTGGCTGCCGACGGGCGCGAACGCTGGTACCGCGAGGCGCGCAGCGAGCTGACCGACGAGCTCGGCCGCGTCTTCTCGATGTCGGTGCTGCA
>CAIVGK010000039.1 GCA_903905475.1 uncultured Burkholderiales bacterium
GCCAGCAGCGCGCTGCCCAGTTCGTCCATCAGCGCATCGCTCAACGCATTGAGGGCCTTCGGCCGGTTCAGCGTGATCACGCCGGTCTTGAGCGCGCCGTCGCCGTGCACGGCGGTCAGGATGGAGTCGTAGGGGGTGGCGGTCATGGGGTTCTCGCGGGTGAGTTGACAGTGCGCCGTCAGCCCTGGCCGGGGCCGGCGCTGCTGCGTCGATGCCGATCAGTCTACGGTGGCGCGTGTGGTTAACCGGCGGTTGCTATCCTTGCGCCCCGCTCATGCCTGCCATCCCGTCCCACCGCCCCCCCAACGCCCGCGTGCTGCGCGTCGGTGCGGCCATGGCGCTGGCGTGCTGCATGGTGCTGATGCAGTGGGTGGGCTCATTGCACGGCTACGTGCACCCGCAGCCAGCGCCCGGGCACAGCGTGGAGCGGGCGGCGGGCGCGCCCGAGGCCGGACAGGCCCTGCAAGCGCTGTTTTCGGGCCACGACAGTGACTCGAACGACTGCCGCTTGCTCGACTTGCTGACGCACGCCGACGTGCTGGCGTCGGCGGTGTCGGCGCCCATCGCCTTCGCGCAGCCGCCCGTCCTGGATGCGCTGCACATCGGCTCGCACCACGCCGCGCAGGCTGCGGGCTATCTCGCGCGCGGCCCGCCCGAGCGAGCCTGACGGCGGCGAACCCGGCCCGTGCGGCCGGTGTCTTCGCGCCACCACCCCTGTTGCTCCACCGATCTGCGCGCCGCTGCGGTGCGCTGATCGCCGCGCTTTGCCCTGTGGCGAGCCGACGGTGCATGCGGCCCCCAGCGGCCCGTGCGACGCGTGCCCGCCCCATCCTGGACTGCTCACACCATGAACCGATACATCCCCTTGCCAGCGCACGCGCTCGCGCTGGCCGTCGCGCTGGCCGTTGCCAGCCTCTCCACCGTTCAAGCGCAGCCCGCCCCGGCCGCGGCCCCAGCCGCTGTGGCGCCGCCGCGCACCCTTGACACCGTCGTGATCACCGGCAACCCGCTGGGCAGCCAGCAGATCGCCTCGCCGGTGTCGGTGCTGTCGGGCGACGCCCTGGTGCTGCGCCGCGGCAGCTCGCTCGGCGAGACGCTCGACGGACTGCCCGGCGTGTCATCGAGCTACTTCGGCCCCAACGCCAACCGGCCCGTGATCCGCGGACTCGACGGTGATCGGGTGCGCGTGCTCAGCAACGCGGGCGCGTCGATCGATGCGTCGGCGCTGAGTTACGACCACGCGGTGCCCATGGATCCGCTGATCGTCGATCGCATCGAGGTGCTGCGCGGGCCTGGCGCGCTGTTCTACGGCGGCAGTGCCGTGGGCGGGGTGGTCAACGCCATCGACAACCGCATCCCGCGCGCGCCGCTCAACGGCCTGTCCGGGGTGGCCGAGGTGCGGCTGGGCGGCGCCGACCGGGAACGCGGCGGTGTGGCCGTGCTCGAGACCGGCAGCTCGGCGTTCGCGCTGCACGCCGATGTGTTCGGGCGCGCAACCTCCGATCTGCGGGTGCCGCGCTACACGCCGCGTGAAGGCGGCGAGGCGCTCGATCGCAGCCGGCGGGTGCGCAATTCGGCCAGCGAGAGCCGTGGCGGGGCGATCGGCGGCTCGCTGTTCTTCGGCAGCGGTCTGGAGAGCGGCCGCGTCGGGCTGTCGGTCGACACCTACGAGAACGACTACGGCGTGACGGCCGAGCCCGACGTGCTCATCAAGATGAAGCGCGACCACGTGGGCTTCGCCAGCGAAGTCAAGGCGGCGCAGGGTGTGTGGCGGGCGATACGCCTGAACGCCAATGCGTCCGACTACGAGCACCGGGAAATCGAGGGCGGCGGCGCTGTCGGCACGGTGTTTCGCAGCCAGGGATACGACGTTCGGCTCGAACTGGAGCACGCGCCGATCGGTGCGGTGCGCGGGGTGATCGGTGTGCAGCACGAGGACTCCGACTTCTCGGCCCTGGGTGAAGAGGCCTTTGTGCCCGACACCCAGACCCGCAAGACCGGGTTGTTCGCGCTGGAAGAACTGCCATGGACCGGCGGCACGTTGTCGGCGGGTGTGCGCCTGGAGCACGCGCAGGTCGACTCCGACGGCGACGCGGCATCGGCCGAACCCAAGTTTGGTGCGGGTGCCAAGCGCAGTTTTTCGCTGCGCAGCCTGTCGCTGTCCAACGTCTTGCCACTGACGCGGGACTGGGCGCTGTCGACGGCCCTCAGCTCGACCGAGCGCTCGCCCACCTACTTCGAGCTGTACGCCAACGGCGTGCATGCCGCCACGGCCGCGTACGAGCAGGGCAACGCGTCGCTGGCCAAGGAGCGCGGCACCAACATCGATGTGGCGCTGCAGTGGAAGAACGACACCGACCGGCTGCGCGCGGGCGTGTTCAGCACGCATTTTTCGCGCTTCATCTCGCTCGATGCCACCGGTGAACAAGTCGATGACGCCGGTGCGGTGGTGCCCGACGGCGCGCCCGGCAGCGTGCCGCTGTACCGGTTCAGTGCCGTGAAGGCCAGGCTGAACGGCGTCGAGCTCGAGGCGAGCAAGCGACTCATGGAGCGCGGCGGCACGCTGGACGGAACGCTGAAATTCGATCTGACGCACGGCACCAACCGCAGCACCGGCGAGCCGCTGCCGCGGGTCGCTCCGTGGCGGCTGAACCTCGGGCTCGATGCGAATCACGGGCCCTGGGCCGCGCGCTTCGAAGTCGCCCACTCGGCGAGGCAAAACCGGGTGCCCGACACCGATCAACCGACCGACAGCCACACGCTGGTCAACGTGTCGCTGTCGCGGCGTTTCAGCCTGGGACCCACCGATGCCCTGTGGTTCGTCAAGCTGACCAACCTGGGCAACGAACTCGCGTACAGCGCCTCGTCCGTCCAGACCATCCGCGATCTGTCGCCGCTGCCGGGCCGCGCCGTCAGGGTGGGTCTGCGCGTGAGCTTCTGAGTCGACGAAGCCTGGCGATCAGGGGGCCAGACGCTCCCTGATCCACACGCCGTCTTGCGAGCGGTATTGCAGCCGGTCGTGCAGGCGCGACTTGCGGCCCTGCCAGAACTCCCAGCGCTCGGGCAGCAGCCGGTAGCCGCCCCAGTGCGGCGGGCGCGGCGGGTTGAGCAGGAACTTCGCGCCGTACTTGGCCGCGTTGGCCACCAGCACGCCGCGCGACGAGATGACCTCGCTTTGCGGCGAGGCCCACGCGCCGATGCGTGAATCGAGCGGGCGCGACTTGAAATAGGCGTCGGATTCGGCGGCATCGACTTGCTCGACACGGCCTTCGATGCGCACCACCCGCTCGAGCTCGACCCAGTGGAACTGCAGCGCGGCAAACGGATGGACCGCCAGCTCGCGGCCCTTGCGGCTTTGGTAGTTGGTGAACCACACGATGCCGCGCGCGTCGCAGCCCTTGATCAGCACCACGCGGGTGGACGGTCGGCCGTCGGCACCCACCGTGGCCACGGTCATCGCGTTGGGCTCGGGGAGCTCGCCGCTGATGGCTTGCTGCAGCCACAACTCGAATTGAGCGAGCGGGTCGTCGAGCGAGGCCGATTCATCGAGTTCGGCGCGTTCGTAGCTCTTGCGTAGGTCAGCGATGGCATCCATCGGCCGAGTATAGAAACCGAAGTTCCGGACCCCCCTCAGAGCGCCGGGTTTGGCGCGGCCGCGCCGCGCTGCAGCCGCCGCGCCGCGCCACTCACAAGGTGCCGCGCTGGATCAGCTCGACCTTGTAGCCGTCGGGGTCGGTGATGAAGGCGATCACGGTGGCGCCGCCGGCCACCGGGCCGGCCTCGCGGGTGACCTGACCGCCGTTGGCGCGGATGTGCTCGCACGCGGCGCGGGCGTCGGGCACCTCGATGGCGAGGTGGCCGTAGGCGGTGCCCATGTCGTAGCGCTCAACGCCGTGGTTGTGCGTGAGCTCGAGCTCGGCGTGGTCGGGGTTGCTGCCGTAGCCCAGGAAGGCCAGCGTGTACTTTTGCGCCGGCCGGTCGGTGGTGCGCAGCAGCTTCATGCCCATCACGCGGGTGTAGAAATCGATCGAGCGCTGGAGGTCGCCAACGCGCAGCATGGTGTGGAGCAGTCTCATTTCGGGGTTCCTGGGGTGGATTGGGGCAGGCGCACAGGGTAGCGCTTGGGCTCATCGGCGGGGCGGGGCGGCGCTGGCCTGGGCCTCGCGCTGCGCCCGGCGCACATCGCGCAGCATGAACAGGTAAAGCCCTTCGACCTTCTCGCGCGCCCACGGTGTCTTGCGCAGGAACTTCAGGCTCGACGCCACGCTCGGGTCGCTGATGAAACAGCGCACCGGCACGAGCGCGCCGAGTTCCGCCCAGCCGTAATGCGCCACCAGCGCGGTCACGATGTCTTCGAGCCGCAGGCCGTGCAGCGGGTTGCGCGGTTGCTGTGGTGGCGCCGGCGCAGCGGGCTGGGCTGCGGCGCCGGCCAGCCACACGCCCATGCCTTGCGCGTTGAGCTCGATGTCCATGTCCAGCAACTCCAGCACGCGCTCGCGCGGCAGCTCGCCGGCCAGGCGCTGCACGCGCTCGAGGTAGATCTCGCCGAGGCCTTCGACCAGCGCGACGTGGCGTTCTTCGGCGTCGGGAATCGCCGCGGCGGTGCGCTCGCCCAGCGCGATGACCGCATCGAGCTGCTCGAGGTAGTCGCGGCCGAGTTGCGCCAGCGTGTCGGCGTCATGGGGCCCGGGCGTGGCGGGCAGGCGGCCGAAGTGGGTGAGGTACACGCAGTCGGGGCGCAGCGCGAGCAACCGCTCGAACGAGTGGCGCAGCGCCGGCGGGTCGAACTGCACGGGCGTGGTGCTGGGCAGCAGCCAGGCGCCTTGCGGCGTGTCGAACTCGCGGTACGACAGGCCGAAGGTGTCGCCGGTGAACACGCCGCGGCTGCGCTCGTCCCACACGCAGTGGTGGTGGCGGGCGTGGCCGGGCGTGTCGAGCAATCGCAGCGGCCGGCCGGCCAGGTCGATTTCCATGCCGTCGGCGCTTTCAAGCACGCGCTCGGCGCTCACCGGCAGCACCGTGCCGATCGAGCGCTGCACCTCGTCGGCGCCGTAGACCGCACTGGCGCCGGCGATCAGCCTGGAGGGGTCGATCAGGTGACGCGCGCCCAGCGGGTGCACGACCAGCCGCGCGTGGGGCAGCGCGGCCATCAGCGC
>CAIVGK010000040.1 GCA_903905475.1 uncultured Burkholderiales bacterium
CGCCACGTGTTCACGCTTGACGACGACCGCACCGGCAGCTTGCTGCAGCGCGCGGCGCACCACGACGACCAGCAGCAACCCGCCATGCGCGCGGCCAGCGACCTGGCCACCATCATCTACACCAGTGGCACCACGGGGCGCAGCAAGGGGGCAATGCTCAGCCACGGCAACCTGCTCAACAACGCGCGGGTGCTGCAAATGCTGTGGGGCTGGCGCTCGGCGTTCGAAGGCGGCGATGTGCTGATCCACGCACTGCCGCTGTTCCACGTGCATGGCCTGTTCGTCGCGGTGCACGGCGCGCTGCTCAACGGCAGCAAGATGATCTGGTTCTCGAAGTTCGACCCGCGTGCGGTCATCGCGCGGCTGCCCGAGGCCACGGTCTTCATGGGCGTGCCCACGCTGTACGTGCGGCTGCTTGCCGAGCCCGCCTTCAACGCCGAGGCGTGCCGCACGATGCGCCTGTTCATCAGCGGCTCGGCGCCGTTGCTGGCCGAGACCTTCCGCCAGTTCAGCGAGCGCACCGGCCACACCATCCTCGAGCGCTACGGCATGAGCGAAACGGTGATGCTCACCTCCAACCCGTACGCCGAATCGACGACGGCGGCGCAGCTCAAGCGCATCGCCGGCACGGTGGGTTTTGCCTTGCCGGGCGTGGCCGTGCGCACCCGTGGTGCCGACGGTGCAACCTGCCAGGCGGGCGAGATCGGGGCGATCGAGGTGCGTGGCCCGAGCATCTTCCAGGGCTACTGGCGCATGCCTGAGAAGACCGCCGAGGAATTCACCGCCGACGGCTGGTTCAAGACGGGCGACGTCGGCCAGCTCGATGCCTTCGGGCGGCTGACACTGGTCGGGCGCAGCAAGGACCTGATCATCACCGGCGGCTACAACGTCTACCCGGCCGAAGTCGAGGGCTACCTCAACGAGCTGCCGGGCGTCGATGAAAGCGCCGTGATCGGCGTGCCACACCCCGACTTTGGCGAGGCCGTGGTGGCCGTGCTGGTGGCCCGAGCGGGCGCCAGCGTCGACGGGCCGGCCTGCGTCGCCGCGCTCAAGCAGCGCATCGCCGGCTTCAAGGTGCCCAAGCAGGTGATCGTGGTCGACCAGCTGCCGCGCAACGCCATGGGCAAGGTGCAAAAAGCGCTGCTGCGCGAGCAGCACCGCGCGCTGTTCCAGGCCTGAGCCGGCGGCAGTCAAAAAAAGCCGGCAGGTCGCGCGACCGCCGGCTTTTTGCAGGGCCCTCGTCATGAAGACGAAGGCGCCAAAGTGGTCAGGGGCTTGACGCGGCGACAACAGGCGCCGAAGCAGCCACCGCCGACTCCGCGTGCGAATCCATGCCGTGCTTCTCGCCGCTCATGTCGATGTCACCGCCTTGCATCAGAACGAAGATGGCGACAGCCGCAAACAAGGCGAAGCCAAGGGCCAGTTTCCACATGATTTGCAATCCTCTGTGAGAAGGGCCGATCCACCGGATCGGCCCGGGTTCATCAATCGTCAGCGTAGATGTCGGTGTCCTTGGTTTCCTTGACGAACAGCATGCCGATCACGAAGGTGATGCTGGCGATGATGATCGGGTACCACAGGCCGTTGTAGATGTTGCCCGACTGCGCCACCATGCCGAAGGCGATGGTCGGCAACAGCCCCCCGAACCAGCCGTTGCCGATGTGATACGGCAGGCTCATCGAGGTGTAGCGGATGCGCGTCGGGAACAGTTCCACCAGCATCGCCGCGATCGGGCCGTAGACCATGGTCACGTAGATCACCAGCAGCGTCAGGATGCCCACCACCAGCGGCTTGTTGATCTTGGCGGGATCGGCCTTCGGTGGGTAGCCGGCAGCCTTGGTGGCTTCGGCAACGGCCTTCTTGAAGGCCGCAATGCTGGCCTTGCTCTCGGGATCGAACGAGTTGCCGTCAGGCGTCAACGTCGCGTTGAGCGAGGTGACTTCCACGCCACCCAGCTTGATGCTCGCCACGGTGCCGGCCGGAGCCTCCACGATCGTGTAGTTCACCGCGGCTTGAGCCAGGGTGCGCTTGGCGATGTCGCAAGACGTGTGGAAGTTCACTTCACGAGCGATCGGGCTGCCCTGGAAGGAGCACTGTGCCGGATCGACCACCACCGTGACCGGCACTTCCTTTTGCGCCTTCGCCAGGTCGGGGTTGGCCGCCGAGGTGAGCGCATTGAACAGCGGGAAGTAGGTCAGCGCAGCGATCAGGCAGCCGGCCATGATGATGGGCTTGCGGCCGATCCTGTCGGACAGCGTGCCGAACACCAGGAAGAACGGCGTGCCGATCAGCAGCGAGATCGCCACCAGGATGTTGGCGGTGGCGCCGTCGACCTTGAGGGCCTGCGTCAGGAAGAACAGGGCGTAGAACTGACCCGTGTACCAGACCACGGCCTGACCGGCGGTGAGGCCGACCAGCGCCAGGATCACGATCTTCAGGTTCTTCCACTGGCCGAACGATTCGGTCAGTGGCGCCTTGGAGGTCTTGCCCTCTTCCTTCATCTTCTTGAAGGCAGGCGACTCGTTCATGCTCAGGCGAATCCACACGCTGACCGCCAGCAAGGCGATCGACAGGATGAACGGAACGCGCCAGCCCCAGTCGGCAAAGGCTTCCTCGCCCACGATGGTGCGGGTGCCCAGGATCACCATCAGACTCAGGAACAGGCCGAGCGTGGCCGTGGTCTGGATCCATGACGTGTAGGCGCCGCGCTTGTCAGCCGGCGCGTGCTCGGCCACGTAGGTGGCAGCACCGCCGTACTCGCCGCCGAGCGCCAGACCTTGCAGCATGCGCAGGACGATCAGGATGACCGGAGCGGCCCAGCCGATGGTCGCGAAGTTGGGCAGCACCCCGACGATGAAGGTCGACAGACCCATGATCAGGATGGTGACCAGGAAGGTGTACTTGCGGCCGATCATGTCGCCCAGGCGACCGAACACCAACGCACCAAACGGACGCACGATGAAGCCGGCCGCGAAGGCCAGCAGCGCGAAGATGAACGCGGCGCCGGCGTCGAGACCCGAGAAGAACTGCTTGGCGATGATCGCCGCCAGCGAGCCGTAGAGGTAGAAGTCGTACCACTCGAAAACCGTACCCAAGCTCGAGGCGAAGATGACTTTCTTCTCCTCGCGCGTCATCGGTGGCGACTTGATCGCCCCCTTCGCGTTGACCGTTCCTGCTGTTGCCATGATGTTGTGTCTCCTGTTGATTCGCAGCGTCTCCGTGCGAGGACGCTTGAGCAGGATGATCACGAGTGGCTCTGACCGAGTGCTGACGCCGCGCTGAAGCGAGACTGACAACCTCGGTAGAAACCCAAGGCTTTGATTTCTCGATGTGAAATCCTCGGGAAAACACGGGCGGCGGCCGATCGGCTCACCGCCTTGGCGGCTCAGGCGTCAGGTGGCGACAGCTCGAGGCGCCGCAGCGGCAGCGCCTTCCACACCGCGAGCTTGTCGCGGTCGATCAGTTGCGACCACAGCGCGATCTCGTCGATCGTGCGCAGACAGCCCTCGCACCAGCCGGTGGCGCCGTTCATGCGGCACACGCCCACGCAAGGGCTGGGCACGTTGGAGAGGGGCTGATGGTTCATGGTCGGGCAGGATACCCGCCGACGTGGGCCGACTCCCACCGCCCTCACCCCGACCCTCTCCCGCAGGTGGGAAAGAGGGCAGAGTCCATGCGCACCGCCCTCACCCTGACCCTCTCCCACAAGTGGGAGAGGGAACTTGATTTGCCCTCTCGCGCGGGTCGGAAAGGTAAGTGCGGCACCCACCCTGGCCGTCTCCCACAAGTGGAAGAGGGAACTTGATTCGCCCTCTCCCGCTAGCGGGAGAGGGTTGGGGCGAGGGTCAGGTTGGGGACATGCCAAGAAGTTGCCGAACGCTCCCGCATTGCGTCAGCGTGCGGCCAGCAGGGCGCGACCGGCGCGCGAGGGCACGGTGCGGCCCAGCCGCGCGGAGATGAACGACGCCGCATCGAGCAGCCGATCGAGATCGACCCCGGTGTCGATGCCCAGGCCGCGCAGCAGGTAGAGCACTTCTTCGGTGGCCACATTGCCGGTGGCCCCGCGCGCATAGGGACAGCCGCCCAGACCCGCCACGCTGGCATCGAAGGTGTGCACGCCCATTTGCAGGCAGGCGTAGACGTTGACCAGCGCCTGGCCGCAGGTGTCGTGGAAGTGGCCGCTGACCGCGTCCACATCGAAGTGGCGCAGCGCGGCCTCCATGGCGGCTTGCACCCGCCGCGCGGTGCCCACGCCGATGGTGTCGGACACGCCGCAATGGTCGGCGCCGAGCGCCTTCAAGCCCGCGGCCACGCGCGCGACGGCTTCGGGCGGGACGTCGCCCTCATAGGGACAGCCCAGCGCGCACGAGATCGAGCCACGCACGCCCAGCCCTTCGGCGCGCGCCCGGGCCACCACCGGTGCAAAGCGCTCGAGGCTTTCATCGATGCTGCAGTGGGTGTTGCGCTGGCAGAACGATTCGCTCGCCGCGGTGAACACCACGATCTCGTCGGGCCAGCTCGCGCGCGGGCCGGCCAGCGCGGTCTCCAGCCCCTTGAGGTTGGGCACCAGCGCCGAGTGACGCACCCGCGCATCGCGCACGCCGGGCGCACGCACACCGGCCAGCACGGCGGAGGCATCGGCCATCTGCGGCACCCACTTCGGGCTCACGAAACTGGTGACTTCGATGTGGCCGAGGCCCGCGTGCTCGAGCAGCCGCACGAGCTCGATCTTGTCGGCGGTGGCCACCGGCTGCACCTCGTTTTGCAGCCCGTCGCGCGGACCGACCTCGACCAGGGTGACGTGTGCGGGCAGCATCAAAACGCCCCTTGCGACAGCCGCCGCTCGATTTGCAGCCGCCGGTCGTTGCCCCAGAACGGCTCGCCGTCGATGATGAAGTACGGCGCGCCGAAGACGCCCGCGGCCACCGCGTCGTCGTTGGCCTGCTTGAGCCTCGCCTTCCAGTGCGGGTCGCTCCACACGGCCTCGGCCTGGTCGGCCTCGAGCCCGAAGCGGCGGGCCAGATCACGCAGTTGCGCGGTGTCGCCGAGGTCGATGCCGTCGACGAAATAAGCGCGCAGTCCGTGATGCAGCCAGCGGGTGGCCTCGGCGGCATCGCGTTCCTTGAGCCACCAGAACACCCGCGCGGCGTTGTGGGTCGAAATCGGAAAGCGCGCGGGCATCGTGAACGGCGTGCCGTCAAAACGAGCCGAACGCTCGAAATCGAGCACCGAGTACACGCTCTTGATCGGGTACGACATCAGCGGGCGCAACTCAGCCGACTGGAACACCACGCCCAGCAGCACGGCGTGCCAGTTGACCGAGCGGCCGTGCTGCGCGGCCAGCTCCTCGATCCACTCGGAAGCGAGGTAGCCATAGGGCGACGAGAAGTCGAGGTAGGCCTCGATGGGAGCAAGTGTGTTCATGCGGTCGGCTTTCGGGGCGCGGATCAACGTGAGGGGCCCGGCGGGCGTTGCCGCACCGCGGGCGCGAACCATTCGGTGACCAGCAGCGGCACGCCGCGGCGGGTGAACACCGAACGGCGAAACCACAGCGGCGCACCGCGCCATGCCGAGTCGCTTGAGCGCTCGAGCCGCTGTGCGAGGCGGCGGGCGCGCCACGGCACCATGCGGCCGTGGCCGAGGCGCTCGCAGCGTGCGGCGCGCAGACCGAACAGCAAGTCAGCGAGCGGGCGGCTGCCCAGGCCTCGCAACGCGCGCCAGGTCAAACGCGCCTGGACCGCGGGCAGCACCGATCGCGCGTGCACCAGCGGCTGGCCGTCGCCCCACAGCGTCACTTCGCGCACATGGCAGCGCTGCACGCGCAGCCCGGCGCCCGCCCTGCGCAGCGCCGCCAGTTCATCGGGCCGCGCCGCAGCCACGCCTTGCGACAGCACGCGCACCTCGAAGCCGCCGAAGGCCGCCGCGAGGCGCCGGCTGAGCGAGCCGCCGGATTGCAGCCAGGCGCGCAGCACCCGGTCGATCGGCGCGCGGCTCACGAGCCGATGCGCACCAGCGCCAGGTCGTGACTCGATCCCATGGTCAGGCGGGCCTACGCATCAGGGCGAGATCGCTTCGGCCTTGGCGGCGCTGGGCGCGCGCTGGTTCTTGAACCGTTTGGCAGGGTCGTACGGGAACACGTCGTGGACATGCCCGGCCAGAATGCGTTCCTTGTGCTGCTGCCAGAAGACCGGATCGAGCAGGTCGGCGTGGTGCTTCATGAACACGTCGCGCACCTGCAGGTTGCCGAGCAGGAACGGCGCGAAAGTCTCGGGGAACACATCTTTCGGACCGACGTGGTACCAGATCTCCGCGGACATTTCTTCTTCTTCGTTGCGCGGCTCGGGCACGCGGCGGAAGTTGCAGTCGGTGATGTACTCGATCTCGTCGTAGTCGTAGAACACGACCTTGCCGTGACGCATCACGCCGAAGTTCTTCCACAGCATGTCGCCGGGAAAGATGTTGGCGGCCACCAGATCCTTGATGGCGTTGCCGTACTCGATCACCGCGTGCGCCACCTGCTCGGGCGCGCCTTCCTGGATGTAGATGTTGAGCGGGATCATGCGTCGCTCGATGTAGACGTGGCGGATCACCAGATCGTCGCCATCTTCTTCGAGCAGGCTGGGGCAGAACTTCTTGAGCTCTTCGACCAGTTCTTCATCGAACCGCGCGCGCGGAAAGGCCACCTTGCTGTACTCGAGCGTGTCGGCCATGCGGCCCACGCGATCGTGCTGCTTGACCAGCAGGTACTTGCCCTTGATCTGCTCGCGGGTGGTGTCCTTTTGCGGCGGGTAGTAGTCCTTGATGACCTTGAACACATACGGGAACGACGGCAGGTCGAACACCAGCATCACCATGCCCTTGATGCCCGGCGCGATGCGGAACTGATCGCTCGAGTGCCGCAGGTGCGCCAGAAAGTCGCGGTAGAACAGGTTCTTGCCCTGCTTTTGCAGGCCGATCGCGCTGTAGATCTCGCTGCGCGGCTTGCGCGGCATCAGCGAGCGCAAGAACTGCACATAGGCCGACGGCACTTCCATGTCGACCATGAAATAGGCCCGCGCAAAGCTGAACAGCAGCTGCAGCTCGTCTTCGCCAAACAGCATCGCGTCGATCGCCAGCGTGCCGCTGACCGTGTGCAGGATAGGCATCGCGAACGGGATGTCGCGGTAGCCGTTGATCACCTTGCCCACCAGGTACGCGCCCTTGTTGCGAAAGAACAGCGAGCTCAGCACCTGGATCTGGAAATTGGCGCGCGGCAGCTGGTCGCCGAGCTGGCCTTCGATGGCCGCGACCATGCAGTCGATGTCGCGGTCCAGGTCCTGGAACGGCAGCGACAGCGCGGTGTTGCCGATGATGCGAGCGCACACCTCGTGCAGCTTTTCGCGTGTCGGGTAGTAGGCGCGGTAGGTCGGCTTCGAGGCGGGCTCGTCGTCTTCGATGTACTCGGTCGACACCGCCGGGCGCACGAAGATGAAGTCGTTGTTGAAGTAGCTGCGGTCGAGGATCTTGGTGGTCACCGAGTTGAAGAAGGTCTCGGCGAGTTCGGGCTGGTGGTGGTTGGTGAGCAAGCCGATGTAGTGCAGCTTGACCTGCTGCCACACGTTGGCGCTCAGGGCGCCCGCCTTGAATTCGGTTTGCAGCCGCTCGGCCGCCTCGTCAACCCGCCGGTCATAGAACTCGATGCGGTCGCGCTGCGCCTGACGCTGCCCGAGCCAGTCCGCCGCCTCGAAGCGCGCCTTGGCCGCGGCGCTGGTTTCGCGAAACAGCCGGTAGTGGCGATTGAAGCCATCGAGCATGGCCTGCGCGATGTCGTAGGCGCCCACGTCATTGAGCGCCGCCGGAAAAACCGAGCCCTGCGTCATGGTTGCCCCTCAACGGCAATCGGGGTGCTCGGGCGCCGGACGCGCAACGCGGCAAGCGCGCCCTGGTAGGCGCTGCGCACCTCCTCGAGGCTCGAAACGGTCATCTTCATGTCCTCCAAAAAACCATTGTGCAGCCCGTAGAACCAGCCGTGCACGACCAGTGACTGGCCGCGTGCCCAGGCGTCCTGAACCACCGTGGTGAGGCACACATTGCGCGCCTGCTCGATCACGTTGAGCTCGCACAAGGCGTCCACGCGCTGGGCGGCATCGAGGCTGTCGAGCCAGTCCTGGTGCTGCTCGCGCACGTCTTGCACGTGGCGCAGCCAGTTGTCGGCGATGCCCACGCGGCGGTTGTGCAGCGCTGCGGCCACACCGCCGCAGCCCGAATGGCCGACCACGATGATGTGCTGCACCTGGAGCTGATCGGTGGCGTACTGCACCACCGACAGGCAGTTGAGATCGGAGTGCGCCACCACGTTGGCCACGTTGCGGTGCACGAACAACTCGCCGGGCAGCAGGCCGACCAGCTCGTTGGCCGGCACCCGGCTGTCGGCACAGCCGATCCACAGGTATTGAGGTGCCTGCTGCTTGAGCAAGCTGGTGAAAAAGCCGGGGGCGCGCGCCTCGGTGGCGCGTGCCCACATCCGGTTGCTTTCGAGGAGTTCTTTCAGTTCGCTGGTCATGCGTCGCCACAGATAGAGTCGGCCAAGTTTAGGATCTTGGCAGCGGCGCCCGTCCAGCGCCCCACAACACCCTTCGGCCCCATGGACATCCCTTTGCAAGAACCGCACTACCCCCACGCCGATGCGCTGCCCGATCCTGGCAACAGCCTCGAGGTCGCGCCCGGCGTGCGCTGGCTGCGCATGCCGCTGCCCTTCGCGCTGAACCACATCAACCTGTGGCTGCTGCGCGATGAGATCACCGATGTCGACGGCGCCACCCAGGGCTGGACGATCGTCGACTGCGGCATCGACAACGAGGCCACGCGCGGCCACTGGGAGCGGGTGTTCGCCACGCAACTGGGCGGCTTGCCGGTGCTGCGGGTGATCGCCACCCACATGCACCCCGACCACGTCGGGCTTGCGCACTGGCTGACCGGGCGCTGGACCCGCGCGAGGGGCCCCGCGGATGCCGGCTTCGACTGCCGGCTGTGGATGAGCGCCACCGACTACGCCGTGGCCGTGCTCGGCAGCCGCGCCGACCACTCGATGGGCGGCGATGCCGCGGCCGACTTCGCCGCAAGCCACGGGCTGGCCGATGCCCACGCGATCGCGCAGATCCGCGAGCGCGCCGGGTTCTTCGCGAGCATGGTGCCGCGCATGCCCGCCGCCTACCGCCGCCTGATGGACGGCGACCTCGTGCGGGCGGGCAGCACGTCGGCCGCGGGCCGCCACCCGTGGCACTGCCTGGCCGGCCACGGCCACGCGCCCGAACACATCGCGCTGTACAGCGAGGCGCTGGGCGTGCTGATCTCGGGCGAC
>CAIVGK010000041.1 GCA_903905475.1 uncultured Burkholderiales bacterium
CGTGGGCGCCACGCCGCACGCGCCGCACCTGGCGGCAGAACTGCCCGATGCCACGCCGTTCCCCTCGGGGCAGCTTCAGGTCGCCGTGTGCGGCGCCCACCTGAGCGGTTTGCCGCTGAACTGGCAGCTCACGCAGCGCGGTGCCACGCTGGTGCGCACGGTGCGCAGCGCACCGCTCTACAAGTTCTATGCGCTGCCCGGCGGGCCGCCGTTTCGACCGGGCATGGTGCGTGTGACTGAGGGCGGCGGCGCCATCGAGCTCGAGGTGTGGGAGCTGCCGGCGCGCGAGTTCGGCTCGTTCGTCGCCGGCATTCCCGCGCCGCTGGGCATCGGCAGCGTGCTGCTCGAAGACGGCTCGAGCGTGCAGGGCTTCGTGTGCGAGAGCCACGCCGTGGCCGACGCCCGCGACATCACCGCGCTGGGCGGCTGGCGCGCCCACCTGGCCATGCCGGACTGACGCGGCGCCTGGCGGGCGCGGCATGTGCGCGCGGGCGGCGCGCACCGACCGCCCCAGACGTTAAGGTGCCGGGATCACTACCGCCGAGCCCGAAGCATGACCACCGCCGCGCCCTTGCGTGCCCTGATGATCGGATCCAGCCTGGAGCTGGCGTTGCCGGTGCTGCGCATCCTGCGTGAAGCCGGGTTCACCATCGACTGCATTTTCAGCCGCAAGGCGCTGCTCTCGCACCCGGCCATCGAGCGGTTTGTCTGGGCCGAAGATGCGCCGAGCCTGGTGACGCAGGCTGCGCTGGCCATCCGCCAGGCCACCTATCAGCTGGTCGTGCTCACGGATGACAAGACCATCCGGCAGATTCTGTTGTCCGACCTGTCGGAGGAAGAAAAACTGTCGCTGTTGCCGGTGGCCACCGCACGCGACTTTCATCACCTGTCTTCCAAGATCGGGCTGTCCGAAACCCTGCGCGCGCACGACATCACGACGCCCGATTTCGAGCCGGTGCGCAACCCGCAAGAACTGGCGAGCGCCGTGCGCAAGATGGGTTTCCCGCTCATCTTGAAGGGCGACTTCTCGGGCGGCGGGACACAGACGTTCAAGCTGCTCGATGAGCAGCAGCTGCGCCAGCTGCCGCAGCCGTTTGGATTTTTCCCGGCGGTCTTGCAGCGCCACATTCAGGGCACGCTGATCGCCATCGAGGCCTTCTATCAAGACGCCCGGCTGGTGCACTTTGCCTACGCCAAGGCCTTGCGGCTGCAGCATGACGACGAGTTCTCGCCCTCGTGCGTTCGCGAGTTCAGCACACGCGCTCACCTCGATGCCGGCCTCGTCGATGAGTTGACGCGGCTGGGTGCCGCCCTGGGCGCCCATGGCTTCGCCAACATCAGCTGCATCGAGTGCGCGGCCGACGGCAAGCGCTACTACTTCGAGGCCGACATGCGCCCCACGGTGTGGGCCGACTACCCCCGGCACTTCGGCGATGACCCTGCGCTCAGGATCCAGGACCATTTCGCCTCGGGCCAGACGCTGGACACGCTCGGCCCCAGGGACCCCACCGAGCCGGTGCACGTCACGCTGGCCTACCCCTTGCGGCTGCGGCTGTGGGAGGTGCTGACCAACCGCTACGCGTGCTGGCGGGTCTGGCCCGATGACGCACTGACGATTCGCATCTTGCTGCGGCGAAGCAAGCACCAGCTGCTCGCGCTGTTGAACCTGAGGGCTGCACGCCAGTGGATCGCGCGGCGGCTCAAGCGCTCGCCGCGCGGCCGCACCACGCCCTGAATCGAGGCCGCGCTCACGAGCCGCTTCAATGTGGTGCGGCGCAGGCGCCTCGCAGCTGGCACGTGGCTTGCTGAGTACTGGGTGCAGGTGGAGCGGTTTCGTGTGTTTTGTCGCATGCGCATCTCGTCTCACTCAGGGTCACTAGGGTTCCGATCGGCAGCGATGCCGGTGCTGGTCCGAGAGTGGCCCGGCTCCGGCGGTCAGCGCGCAAGCGGCGGCCACCAGGGCTCCACGGAGGGACAAAAGCCCGGGAGATGGACGCGTTCGACACGTCTTCTCCTGCGCCCGTTTCTCATTCACCTGGAGCCATCGCCATGACATCTGCCTTCGTTCGTGCGTCCAAGTCCCCATCCCGCTCGTCACAGCCGCTGTTGAGCCGCCTCGGTGCTTCCCTGAAGAAGCCGCTGACCGGCATTGCGCTGGGCGTGTTCGCCCTCACCAGCCAGGCCGCTGGCGTCACGTCGATGAAGATCGGCTCGCTGGCGTGGATCGGCTACGGCCCGTTCTACGTGGCTGAAAAGCTCGACCTGTTCAAGAAATACAACCTCAAGGTCACGCTGCAGATGTTCACCGACCCGGCGCTGATCCCGCCGGCGATGGCCAGCGGCGCCGTCGAGGGCGGCATGCTGACCTATGACCAGGTGGTCGGTCAGGTGGCCGCCGGCCGCATGCAAAAGGTGGTGATGCCGATCGACTACTCGAACGGCGGCGACGCCATCGTGGCCGACAAGAGCATCACCAAGGTGGCCGATTTCAAGGGCAAGAAGGTCGGCTTCAACCCGCTGTCGCCGTCGGACTTCCTGCTGTCGTATGCGCTCAAGGTCAACGGCCTGACCGACAAGGACGTCACCCCGATCAACATGACGCCCGAGGCCGTGCCGGCCGCGATGGCCTCAGGCCAGATGCCCATCGGCGTGACCTACGAGCCCAGCTTGTCGCAGATCGTGGGCCAGGGCGGCGGCAAGAAGTTCAAGGTGGTGTTCTCCTCGAAGGACGCACCCGGCCTGATCGCCGACGTGCTGGTGTTCGATGAGAAGGTCATCAAGGCCAAGCCCACCGAGATCGCCGGGATCATTCAGGCCTACCTCGACGGCCTGGCCTACATGAAGGCCAAGCCCGAGGAGTCGGCCAAGATCATCGGCAAGGTGCTCGGCGTGTCGGCCAAGGAAGTCAAGGAGCAGCTGACCGGCGTCTACAACATCCCGTTGGCCGAGATGCCCAAGGCGTTCGTCAAGGCGCCTGAGACCACCTCGTACTACGCCAGCGGCGAGATCATCGGCCAGCTGCTCAAGGCCAAGGGCCAGATCACCACGATTCCTTCCACCGAGTCCACCTTTGACTCGCAGTTCGTCACCGCGTTGACGAAGAAGTGAGCCGCTGATGTTTCGCACCCCTGACGGCGCCGCGCCGAACATCGCGGCACTGGCCTTCACCCTGCTGGGTTACGGGTTCGGCGTGGTTGCGCTGACCTCGCCGTCATGGGTGCTCAACGCCATCGGTGTGGTGTTGGTGACGCTGACGCTCATCTGGTCGGCGTACTACATCCACGAGTTCGCGCACCTGGCGATCTTTCGCAGTGCCCCGGCCAATGAGCGCTGGGGCACCTTGATGACCTGGATCAACGGCAGCTGCTACGCGCGGTTTGCCGACCTGCGGCGCAAGCACATGCGCCACCACGTCGAGCGCGCCGACGTGATCACCTTCGATGCGCGCGGCTTCTTGCTGGCCGCCCCCGCGTGGTTGCGCCGCAGCGTGCTGGCGCTGGAATGGGCCTACTTTCCGGCGGTCGAGTTCCTGATGCGCGGCTTCGTCATCGCGCAGCCGTTCAAGAGCGGCGACGTCGCGTCGTCGTGGCGCATCGTGGGCATCGCGGTGCTGCGCGTGTCGGCCTTCGCCGCGCTGGGCTGGTATTCGCCCCAGGCGCTGGCGCTGTACTTCGCCGCGTACCTGGTGTTCGTCAGCGTGCTGCGTTTTGCCGATTGCTTCCAGCACACCTACGACTCGTATCCGATCCTGGGCGACACGCCGATCCCCAACGACAAGCTGCGTGACCGCGCCTACGAGCAGGCCAACACCTACAGCAACGTGTTCGGCCTGGACAACTTCTGGCTCAACTTGCTGTGGCTGAACTTCGGCTATCACAACGCCCACCATGAGCGCCCCACGGTGGCGTGGCACCGGCTGCCGGCCTATCACCGCGAGCTCTACGGCAACGACTACCGCCAGGTGGTGCCGGTGAGCCAGCTGCTCAAGGCCTTTCACCAGCACCGCCTCACCCGCGTGCTGTCGGGCGACTACGGCCAGGTGCTCGACCCCCGCGTGGCCGGGCGCGCCGACGGCTTCGTCGGTGCGGTGGGCGTGTCCTTCCTGACGGCGGTGTGACGTGGGCGACGTCGCCGGCGTGTCGCGGGTTTCCAGCCACGGCCTGAGCGGGCTGACCGTGGTGCTCACTGGCGCGGCCGGCGGCATCGGCCGCGCGCTGGCCGAGGCCTTCCTGGCTCAGGGCGTGCGGCTGGTGGCCACCGACCGCGATGCCGCCGCCTTGCAAAAACTGGCGGCGGACTGGGCGAAAAAAGGCGATGTCACGGTGCTGCCGTGCCACCTGGGTGGTGACGACGACGTGCGCGCTTTCACCGCCAGCCTGCGCGCCAGCCACGGCCGGGTCGATGTGCTGGTCAACAACGCCGGCGTCGAATACCCCACGCCGCTGGCCGACGCCACCCCCACGGGCGCGGCGCGCTGGTCGGCGCTGCTCGACAACAACGTGGGCACCATGGTGCGGCTCACGCGGGCGCTGCTGCCGCTGATGCCGCCAGGCGCCAGCGTGATCAACCAGTCCTCCATCTGGGGCCTGACCGGCGTGGCCGACTTTTCGGCCTACGTGGCCAGCAAGCATGCGGTGATCGGCCTCACGCGCTCGCTGGCGTGGGAGCTCGCACCGCAGGGCATCCGCGTCAACGCGGTGTGCCCGGGCTGGATCCGCACCGACGCCGCGCTGCGCTCGCTGAGCAGCATGGCGCTGGCCCAGGGCCGCGGCGAAGACGAGGTCGAGCGCGACATCCTGGCGCGCCAGGCCAACCCGACCATGCTCGAAGCCAGCGACATCGCGGGCGTGTTCTTGTTCCTGGCCAGCCACGACGCGCGCTCGCTGACCGGCCAGGCGATCAGCGCGAGCCACGGCGAGGTGATGAACTGATGGCTGCTCCCGAACTGGCCCCCGGCGCGATGACGCTGTCGCTGGCCGGCCGGGTGGTGCTGATCACCGGTGCGGCCAGCGGCATCGGCCGCGCCAGCGCGCTGGCGTGTGGTCTGGCGGGTGCGGCCGTGGCCGTCAACCACCTGGCGCGTGCCGACGAAGCCGCCGAGCTGGTTGCGCTGCTGCACTCGCGCGGCGCGCGCGCGCAGGCCTTCGAGGCCGACGTGAGCCGCGCGGCCGACGTCACGCGCATGGTCGCC
This sequence comes from uncultured Burkholderiales bacterium, assembly GCA_903905475.1. Lineage (GTDB taxonomy): Bacteria > Pseudomonadota > Gammaproteobacteria > Burkholderiales > Burkholderiaceae_C > PBB1. The sequence continues at coordinate 5,192 of CAIVGK010000041.1, forward strand.
GACGTCGAGCGCGAGCTCGGGCCGATCGGCGCGCTGCTCAACAACGCCGGGATCATCGATGACCGCCCGTTCCTCGAAACCACCGAAGAACAGTGGGACCGCATGCTCAACACCGACCTGAAATCGGTGTTCCTGATGTGCCGCGCGGTGCTGCCCGGCATGCTGGCGCGTGACGCGGGCGTGATCGTCAACATCGCTTCCGACCTGGGCGTGCTGGGCCGCGAGCAGTTCGCGCCCTACTGCGCCGCCAAGGCGGGCGTCATCGGCCTGACGCGTTCGCTGGCGCGCGAGTTCGCGCCGCGCATCCGTGTCAACGCCGTGGCGCCGGGGCCGGTGGCCACCGCGATGCTGTCGACCGAACACATGAGCGCCGAGTGGATCGAAAAAGAGCTCGACATCCCGCAGCACCGCTTTGCCGCGCCCGACGAGATCGCCGCCACGGTGCTGTTCTTGATGTCCGATCTGTCGCGCTTTTATTGCGGCCAGGTGCTCGGCCCCAACGGCGGCTCGGTGATGCCGTGAGCGGCAACTGCACATGAATCCCACCCGGCCGGGCGGCACTGCGGCCTGGCTGTCGGCCACCTGGCTGCCGGTGGCCGTGCTGCTGTTTTCGTCGTCGGTGTGGGGCCTGTCGTGGCTGCCGCTCAAGGCGTTTGCCGAGCACGGCCTGTCGGGCCCGCTGCTGGCGCTGCTGACCTACGGCCTGGTCGGTCTGGTCGGGCTGCCCTGGCTGTGGCGCGAGCGTGCGCTGTGGCTGCGCGACAAACGGCTGCTGCTCGCGCTGGTCGTGTTGGGCGGCTGGGGCAACGCGTCCTTCGTGAGCGCGCTGGTGCTGGGCGACGTGGTGCGCGTGATGCTGCTGTTCTATCTGGCGCCGGTGTGGTCGGTGCTGGGCGGGCGGCTCTTTCTGGGCGAGTCGGTCTCGCTGCGCCGCGCCGGCGCGGTGGCGCTGGCCCTGATCGGTGCCTTCTTGGTGGTCGGTGGCTTTTCGGTGTTTGACGCCCCGCTGTCGGCGGCTGACGTGTTGGCGCTCACTTCGGGCATGGGATTCGCCGGCAACAACATCGCGTCGCGGGCCGCTCAGACCATGCCCACGGCCACCAAGACGGTGTCGCTGTGCCTGGGCTGCGCGCTGGCGGCGCTGCTGATGATGGCCGCCGGCACCGGCGTGTCGGTGCCGGCCCTGCCGTCGGCGGGCGTCATCGCCGGGCTGCTCGCGTATTCACTGCTCGGTCTGGCGTTGGTCATCGTGACCTGGCAATGGAGCGTGACTCGCCTCGAGGCCGGCCGCTCCGGAGTCATCGCCATTGCCGAGCTGCTGGTCGCGATGCTCACCGCCACGCTGATCGGCGACGAAACCATGCTGCCGCGCGAGTGGCTGGGCGCCGCCCTGATCGTGGCCGCCGCCGTGCTCGAAGCCACCGACACCACCGAATCCGTTCGCCCCCCCAACGCCATCGCACCGAAGGAAATCACATGAGCACCGTCTGGATGAATCAGCTGTCGTGGGTCGATTACGAGGCGCGTCTCAAGTCCGACCAGCCGGCCATCTTGCTGCCCGTGGGCGCGCTCGAGCAGCACGGTCCGCACCTGCCGCTGGGCACCGACGGCCTGCTCAGCTCCGCGGTGGCCGCCGACGCGGCCGCGCGCATCGGCGCGCTGGTGGCACCGGGCCTGTCGTACGGCTACAAGTCGCAGCCCAAGTGCGGCGGCGGCCAGCATTTCTGCGGCACCACCAGCGTCGACGCGGCCACGCTGATCGGCTCGGTGCGCGATGCGGTGCGCGAGTTCGCCCGCCACGGCGCGACCAAGCTGGTCATCGTCAACGGCCACTACGAGAACCAGTGGTTCATCACCGAAGGCATCGACCTCGGGTTGCGCGACGTGGGCGGCTCGGCCGCGCTGCAGGTCATGCGCCTCGAGTACTGGGACTTCCTGTCCGAGACCACGCTGGCCACGGTGTTTCCCGATGGCTTTCCGGGCTTCGCGCTGGAGCACGCCGCGGTCATCGAGACCTCGCTGATGCTGCATTACCACCCGAGCCTGGTGCGCCTCGACCTGATCCCCGAGGAGCCGCCGGTCGACTTCCCGCCGTACGACGTCTACCCGACGCGCAAGCACTGGGTGCCGCTGTCGGGCGTGCTGTCGTCGGCGCGCGGCTCGAGCGCCGACAAGGGCCAGGCGATGGCCCACGAGCTGTCGGTGCGCATTGCAGCAGCGATCACGCATGAGTTCGGCTGACACCCCCTTGGCGCCGATCACCGCGGCGCGCACCGCGCTGCTGGTGATCGACATGCAGCGCGACTTTCTCGACGCGCGCGGCTACGCGGCGCAAGCCGGTGTCGACGTGACCCGGCTGCGCGGCACGCTGGCGCCAGTGCTCGCCCTCATGGCCGCCGCGCGTGCCGCGGGCGTGCGCATCGTTTACACCCGCGAAGGCCACCGGCCGGATCTCAGCGACTGCCCGCCGGCCAAGCTCGCGCGCAGCCGCGCCGCCGGTGCCGAGATCGGCTCGAGCGGGCCGTTGGGCCGGCTGCTGGTGCGTGGCGAAAGGGGCCACGATCTGGTCGACGAGCTGCAACCGCGCGCGGGCGAGCCGGTGCTCGACAAGCCCGGCTACAGCGCGTTCCACCAGACCGAGCTCGACCAGATCCTGCGCGGCTGGGGCATCGCCACCGTGATCCTGTGCGGCGTGACCACCGAGGTCTGCGTGCACACCACGCTGCGCGC
>CAIVGK010000042.1 GCA_903905475.1 uncultured Burkholderiales bacterium
AGGATCAGCCCCGAGAACTCGAGCACCGTGGTGATCAGCACCAGGTGCATCACGTTGGGCACCAGGTGGCGCCAGATGATGCGCCACGGCCCCACGCCAAACGCCACCGCCGCCTGCACGAACTCGAGCTCGCGCAGCTTGAGCGCTTCGGCGCGCAGCAACCGGCACAGCCCGGCCCAGCCGGTCAGCCCGAGGATGGCGCACAGCAAGAACAGCTTCAGGTCGGCGCGCTCGGCGCCGGTCTCGAACAGCTCGGGGTGCTGGTCCAGGTAGACCTGCACCATCAGCACGCACGCCGCGATCAGCAGCACATTGGGCACCGACGACAGCACTGTGTAGAAGTACTGGATCGCCTCGTCCACCCAGCCCTTGAAGTAGCCGGCCATCAAGCCCAACCCCACGGCCAGCGGCAGCGTGGCCAGCGTGGCCAGCGTGCCGATCACGAAGGCGGTGCGAATGCTCTTGAGCGCCTGGTAGAACACGTCGTTGCCGGTGCGGTCGGTGCCCAGCAGGTGGTAGTGGTTCATCAGCAGCAGCGCCGGACCCGCCAGCACGCACAGCGCGAACAGCGTGCCCAGCGCGGCCCGCCAGCGCAGCACGGTCTCGTCACGCCACACCTGCCGTGCGGCCGCGCGCCAGCCGATGCCACCGTGACGCGCCAGCGCCAGCACGAACGCCGCGCACAGCAGCGCGCCCAGCGCCACGCCGAGGCCCAGACCCAGCGACGCGCGCATGGCGATGTCGGCGCCCCACTCCTGCGCCGGGTCCTTGAGGTGCACGCCTCCGTGCAGCAAGCGCGGCGGCACGCGGCGCACCTCGCCGTCGATGCTCAGCGACTGCAGCGTGAAGCTCTGGTAGGCCAGCGGACGCGAGTAGGTCGCCTCGCGCGATTCGACCAGCCCGCTCAGCAGCGCATCGAGCCCCGACTGCGTGCGCGTGTCGTAGGCCACCGCCTTCGCAGCCCCGCCCTCGCCCGCCGCCACCGGCAGCGCGCGGCGGAAATGCACGCTGTCGAACAGCGTGACGATCAGGCACAGCGCCAGCACGATGGCCGAGGCACATGCGGGTGCGTCGCGAAACACCCGGATCCAGCTCGCCTTGAGCGGCGCGCGCCGCTGCACGTACTGCGCATAGACCCCCATGGCGAGCACCAGCGCCCACATCACGGCATCGGTCCACAGCAAGACAAACTGGGGCAGCATGGGAGTCATTCGCCTGGCCTCTCAGGACAGCCGCACGCGCGGATCGATCCAGGTGTAGGCGATGTCGATCGCGATGTAGCTCAGCACATAGAGCAGCGAGCCCAGGAACACCATCGTGCGCACCACCGCGAAATCCTGGTTCGAAATGGCGTCGATCACATAAGCGCCCAGCCCCGGCAGCCCGAAGAAGCTCTCGAACACCAAGCTGCCCAGAAACACGTACGGCAAGTAGCCGCCGGCACTCGTCACGATCGGGATCAACGCGTTGCGCAGCACATGGCCGAACAGCACCCGCGGCTCGCCCAGGCCCTTGGCACGCGCGGTGCGCACGTAGTCGCGGCCCATTTCCTCGAGGAACATGGCGCGGTACAGCCGCGCCTCGCCGCCCAGCCGCGCCAGCAGCGACAGCGCGATCGGCAGCACCAGGAACTTCGCCGCATCGAGACCCGGCGCGTAGCCGGAAATCGGCGCCAGCCCGAGCACCCGCGAGAAAAAGTACTGCCCGACGATGATGTAGAACAGGCTCGAAATCGACAGCATCAGCACGCACAGCACCACGCCCCAGGCGTCCAGGCGCGTTTGCCTCAACATCACCAGCAGCAGCGCGAACACGGTGCTCGCGATCACCTGCAAGATGAACAGCGGCACAGCGAGCTGCAAGCTGACGGCCATGCGCTCGCGCACCTGGTAGCCGATGTCGCCGGCGCTCTCCGAGTCGGAGCGCCCGAAGTTCAGCGTGAACAGCGACACCGAACGGTCCCAGAAGATGGTGTCGGTGTAGCGCTCGCTGCCCTGGCGCGCTTCGTTCACGTACAGCGGCTTGTCGTAGCCGCGCTCGGCCTTCCACTTGACGATCTGCTCTTGCGTCACGCGCTTGCCGCCGATGTTCAGCCGCGCCATGTCGTCGGGCGTGTTGACGGTGAAGAACAGGAAGAAGGTCGCCAGGTTGACGCCGATGAGGATCAAAACGCCGTAACCCAGGCGTCGCACGATGGTGCTCAGCATGACTTCGCGCCTCTCATGGCAGCACCAGCCCGCGCGCGTCGAGCCGCTCGCGCCGGCGCAAGCTGCGCACCGCCAGCACCACCACAGCGCCGACCGCGGCCAGCCCCACCAGCAGCGGCCACCACACAGGCTGGTTCCACTCGGCCTGCCGCGCCACCCGCGCCTGGGCATCGATGCGGTAGTAGCGCGCCATGTCGCGCACCAGCACGGCCGGCTTGGCGTTGTGCACCCACGACTGGAACGCGCCCGACGAATACGGGAAGTAGCCAAACGACCACGGCGCGTCCTGCTGGGCGATGGCGGTCATCCGGTCGATCAGCGCTTGCTTGTCGGGGCCGTCGTCGATGTCCTTGAGCCGGGCGTAGAGACTGTCGTACTCGGCGTTGGCGTAGTTGGAGGTGTTCTCGCCGTCCGAGGTGGATTTCGCGTTCGGGCCGTACAGCAGGAACAGGAAGTTCTCGGCATCCGGGTAGTCGGCCAGCCAGCCCGCCGAGTAGATCTGGTGCCGGCCCTGGCGCACCTTTTCCTGGAACTGGTTGTTGTCGCTGGCGCGCACCTCGAGCTGCACGTCGATCTTGGCGAACTGCTTGACCATCCAGTCGATCTGCGAACGCGACTCCGGCGTCGGCTGGCTCGACACGTCGTAGTTCAGCACCAGCGGGCGCCCGCTCGTGGCATCGCGCCCGTCGGGGTAGCCGGCTTCAACCATCAGCCGCTTCGCGTCGGCGATCGGCCGGCGCACCGGCTGGCCGTCCACGAGCCGGTGGGTCACCGGGTTGATGCCTTCGGGCTGGCCGTGGCGCGAACCGAACAGGCCTGCGGGGAGCAGCCCCATCGCGGTCTCGCCCGCGTTCTTGGGGAAGATGCGGCTGTACTCCTCCCAGTCCACCGCGATCGAGATCGCCTGACGCAGCTTGCGTTGGCGAGCCTGCTGCTCGGGGTCGTCAGCCTGGCCGACCGTCGGGTCGAGCATGTTGAAGCCCAGGTAGTTCACGCTCACATCAGCGAACTTGGGCAGCTGAAAGCCGCGTGCGATGTAGTCGCGCCGCACGTCGGGCGAGTCGTCCATCTCGACCAGGAATTCCATGCCGTCGTCAAACCGCTCGATGCGCGGAATGTCGTAGTAGCCCTGGCGGAACTTGGCTCTGAGTGGCACGCCTTCTTTTTCGATGGTCGACACCAGCGAGTCGATGAACGGCATGGTCTTGCCACAGTCGTCGAGCAAGCCCGCCTCCTTGTCGCCGGGCATGCCCTCGCAGGGGTACGGCTCGCCTCGGTAATTGGGGTTGCGCTTCATCACCAGCCGGCGATCCTGCACGTACTCGGCCATCATGTACGGGCCGGTGCCCACCGGCCAGCGGTCGAGCGACAGCCCGTGAAAGACCATGCCTGGCTGCGCGTAGAAGGCATCGGCCTCCCACGGCACAGGCGACACGAACGTCATCGCCATCCAGTAGTTCCATTGCGGGTACTTGCCCTGGATGCGGATGCGCAGCAGGTGCTTTTCGGGGGCGCTGACGCCGGCCAGCGGCCAGCGCCTGAAATCAAGGAAAGGCTTGTCGAGCGAGGCCGCGCTCAAACCGGCGCGCAGCTTGACGTCCTCGGCCTTGACGAGCTCGCCGTAGTCTTTCAGGCCCACCACGTACTCGGCAAAGATGCCGAAGATCGGCGTCGTGATGCGCGTGGTGGCGTGGCGCTTGATGGCATAGACGTAGTCGTCGGCCACCAGCTCGCGCGTGCCCATGTGGTCGAAGTCCCATGGCGATCGGCGATCACCCAGCTCGCCCGGCTTCATCGCGTGGTAGCGATGGCGGCCGTGCTCATCGAGCGCAAACGCCGGGTGCGGCTGGTAGCGGATGCCCGGCTTGATGGGCACGTCGTACACGCTCTCGGCGATGTCGGCCGCCGGCGCATCGGCGGGCAAGGGCCGGCCGGCCTTGTCAACGTAGCGCGGCTGCGCCACGGCGGCCGCGGCCTTGGGCACCAGCTCGAACGGGCGCTTGAGGTAGTGGTAGCCGTAGGGCGGCTCGTAGATCTGGTAGAGGTAGGCGCCCTCGTTGCTCCAGTACGAAGCGGTCGGGTCGAGGTGGCGCGGCGAGCTGCCCGACACCGCCGAATACAGCGTGTTGGACGCGGCCGC